>JBDTQM010000057.1:0-20193 GCA_039932175.1 Specibacter sp. | reverse complement strand
GTTCAAGGAATTCGGCATCACCACCGAGGCCGTCACGGCCGCTGCCAAGGACTCCTTGGCCGCCGTGCAGGACTCACTGGCCGCCGCCAACTCCTAGCGCCACCGGCCGGCAGGCTCCACGGGATGGTTCCTGCCGCCACTTAGTCTTCACCCCGTTTCCCCGGTCGCACGCCACCGCGTGCGACCGGGGAAACGGAACAATGCTCCTGCTGAATGCTTTGAGGCAGGGCCTTCATCTTAAGGAAGTAGCAAAATGACTAATTCAACTCCCACGGCAGCACTTTCCGCAGCCGGCGTCTCGATCTGGCTTGACGATCTCTCCCGCAGCCGCATCAGCAGTGGCAACCTCACTGCCCTGATCGCTGAAAAGAACGTAGTTGGCGTCACCACCAACCCGTCCATCTTCGAAGCAGCCATCACCAAGAGCGATGACTACAAGGCAGAACTGAAGAAATTCTCCGCCGCAGGCGTCTCCGCCGAAGAGGCCGTCTTTGAATTGACCACCACGGATGTCGCCGATGGTTGCGACATCTTCGCCGGCGTCGCCGACGCCACCAAGGGTGTTGACGGCCGCGTCTCCATCGAAGTTGATCCGCGCAAGGCGTGGGACACTGCAGGGACCTTCGAGGAAGCCAAGCGCCTGTACGCCAAGGTTGCCAAGAAGAACGTCCTGATCAAGATCCCGGCAACCCTTGAAGGCCTTGAGGCAATCACCTCCACCCTGGGCGAGGGCATCAGCGTCAACGTCACCCTCATCTTCTCCCTTGACCGCTACCGCGCAGTCATGAACGCCTTCCTGAGCGGTTTGGAACTGGCCAAGGCCAACGGCCACAACCTGGCCGACATCCACTCCGTTGCGTCCTTCTTTGTGTCCCGCGTGGACCTGGAAATCGACAACCGCCTCGACGTCATCGGCACCGAGGAGGCTGCCTCCCTGAAGGGCAAGGCCGGCCTCGCCAATGCACGCCTGGCCTACCAGGCCTTTGAAGAGGTCTTCTCCTCCGAGCGCTGGGCCTTGCTGGCCGACGCCGGTGCACTCCCCCAGCGCCCGCTGTGGGCTTCCACAGGCGTGAAGAACCCGGCCTACCCGGACACCCTGTACGTGACCGAATTGGTTGCCGTCAACGTGGTCAATACCATGCCGGAAAAGACCCTGGATGCAACCTTTGACCATGGCGTGGTCACGGGCGACACCATCACCGGCACGTACGCAGAAGCCAACGCGCTGCTGAACCAGCTCGAGGGCCTGGGCATCTCCTACAACGACGTTGTGGGAGTCCTGGAGACCGAAGGCCTTGACAAGTTCGTTGCCAGCTGGAAGGACCTCCTGAGCCACGTCCAGGAAGCCCTGGACGCTGCCGGCGCGGAAGGCTAACCACCATGACATCACTGGCATTTGCGGCCACAGGCGCCGCACAGGAAGCGGGCGCGTCCCAGCTGCTGACACTCGTGGCAGACCAGGTGGCCTCCCGGATTTTTGCCAAGGACGCCACACTGTGGGGCCCCGAGGCAGAAGCCGAATCAGCCATTCGCTTGGGCTGGGTGGAGGCGGCAGAGGTGTCCGCGCCCCTCGTGGAGCAGATCCTTGCCCTGCGTGCCGAGCTTGCCGCTGAGGGCGTCAACCACATCGTTTTGTGCGGCATGGGCGGCTCGTCCCTGGCGCCGGAGGTCATCACGGCCACGGCCGGCGTTGAACTGACAGTCCTGGACAGCACCGATCCCGACCAGGTGCGCTCCGCTGTCAGCGACCGTCTGGCAACCACTGCCATTGTGGTGTCCTCGAAGTCGGGTTCCACCCTGGAAACCGACTCGCAGCGGCGCATCTTCGAGGCGGAGTTCACGGCCGCCGGTATCAACGCCAAGGCGCGCATCATCATTGTGACCGACCCGGGCTCCCCGCTGGACGGTTTTGCCCGAGAGGCCGGATACCGCAAGGTATTCAACGCCGACCCCAACGTTGGCGGCCGCTACTCGGGCCTGACAGCTTTCGGCTTGGTCCCTTCGGGACTGGCCGGAGCCGACATTGCCGCGCTGCTGGATTCTGCCGAAGAAGCCGGCGAAATGCTCCGCGACGACGACGTGGACAACGTTGGCCTGCGGCTGGCAGCAGCCCTGGCCGGCACCACCCCGTTGCGGGACAAGATTGTCATTGTTGAGGACGGGTCCGGCATTGTCGGTTTCGCCGACTGGGCCGAACAGCTCATTGCGGAATCAACGGGCAAGTCCGGCACGGGCGTCCTGCCCGTCGTGGCTGATGCCGACTCCCCCGAGGTGTTCTCTGGTGCCCAGGACGTTCTGGTGGTGCGGCTGGTGGCCGGGGATTCCGACGTCGAACTTCGTGAAAATGAAGTCAGCATCGCCGGGGACCTGGGCGCGCAGATGATGGTGTGGGAATTTGCCACAGCCGTCGCCGGCCGACTGCTGGGCAGCAACCCCTTCGACCAGCCGGACGTGGAGGCTGCGAAAGTGGCTGCCCGCGGCCTGTTGGATGCCACCCCGGCGCCCACCCCGGCATTGTTCAGCGATGGCGCCATTGAGGTTCGCACGGCCAACCCCGACGCCGCATGGCTGGCCGGGGCAGAGACCGTGGAGCAGGCCGTCACCGCCTTGCTCAGCACCTTGCCGGCGGATGGCTACCTCAGCGTCCAGGTATACCTGGACCGCCTGGCCAACGCACCCCTGGCGGAGGTGCGCAACGACCTGGCTGCTGCAAGCAACCGTCCCGTCACGTTCGGCTGGGGACCGCGCTTCCTGCACTCGACCGGCCAATTCCACAAGGGTGGTCCCGCAGTGGGAGTGTTCCTTCAGGTTACGGGTGCGGCGCAACAGGACTTGGCAATCCCGGAACGGCCGTTTAGTTTTGGGGAGCTGATTTCTGCCCAGGCTGCCGGCGACGCAACTGTGCTGGCTGATCACGGACGCCCGGTTCTGCGCCTTCATTTGACTGACGTGGCCGCAGGCGTTGCACAACTAAAGACTGTGGTGGCCGAACTCGCTGGCCAGCACTCCGACGCATAAGGTAACTTCTCAACAGATGCCCACCTCCACAGCAACACATACTGAAAACCCGCTCCGGGACAGTCGGGACCGCCGACTGTCCCGGGTTGCGGGCCCGTCGTCGCTGGTGCTCTTTGGAGTGACCGGCGACCTGGCGCGCAAGAAGCTCATGCCCGCCGTGTACGACCTCGCAAACCGAGGTTTGTTGCCCCCCAGTTTTGCCTTGGTTGGTTTCGGCCGCCGCTCCTGGACCGATGCGGACTTCGCCGCGCAGGTCAAAACATCTGTGCAGGCCCACTGCCGTACACCGTTTGATGAAAGCGTGTGGACCCAGCTCAGCGAGGGCATTCGTTTTGTCCAGGGCGAATTTGACGACCATGCCGGTTTTGAACGCCTCAAGGCAACCCTGGCCGAACTGGACGAGCAGCGCGGCACGCAGGGCAACCACGCGTTCTACCTGTCCATTCCGCCCAAGGCCTTTGAACTGGTGTGCCGCCAGCTGTCCGAGCACGGCCTGGCGCAGGGCTCCGATGAGAGCTGGCGCCGTGTTGTCATTGAGAAGCCCTTTGGGCACAACCTGGAATCGGCGCGCGCGCTCAATGACATTGTGGAGTCGGTGTTCCCGCCGGACGCCGTGTTCAGGATTGACCACTATCTGGGCAAGGAAACCGTCCAGAACATCCTGGCGCTGCGCTTTGCCAACCAGTTCTTTGAACCACTCTGGAACGCCAATTACGTGGACCACGTGCAAATCACCATGGCCGAGGACATCGGCACAGGCGGCCGGGCCGGCTATTACGACGGCGTCGGTGCGGCACGCGACGTCATCCAAAACCATCTGCTCCAACTGCTGGCCCTGACGGCCATGGAGGAGCCGATCTCCTTCGACGCCGACCATCTGCGGGCGGAGAAGGAGAAGGTGCTGGCCGCTGTCAAGCTGCCTGTGGACTTGTCCAACCATTCTGCGCGCGGCCAATTCTCCGGCGGCTGGCAGGGCGGGGAACAGGTGGCCGGCTACCTGGAAGAAGCCGGCATCCCCGCCGACTCGGTCACGGAAACCTTCGCCGCCATCCGCCTGGACATCAACACCCGCCGCTGGTCGGGGGTGCCGTTCTATTTGCGCGCCGGCAAACGTTTGGGCCGTCGCGTGACAGAGATTGCCGTGGTCTTCAAGCGGGCACCAAATCTCTTGTTTACAGATCATGCCGAGGACGACTTTGGCCAGAACGCCGTGGTGATCCGCGTGCAGCCGGATGAGGGCGTGACCATCAGGTTTGGCTCCAAGGTCCCGGGCACGCAGATGGAAGTCCGTGACGTCACGATGGACTTTGGCTACGGCCATGCGTTCACCGAATCAAGCCCCGAAGCCTATGAGCGTCTGATTCTTGACGTGTTGTTGGGTGAGCCGCCGTTGTTCCCCCGACACGAAGAAGTTGAATTGTCCTGGAAGATCCTTGACCCGTTCGAGGAATTCTGGGCGGCCGAAGGCAAGCAGCCTGAAGCGTATGATCCCGGCAGCTGGGGCCCGTCCTCGGCCGATGAACTGTTGAAGCGAGATGGAAGGACGTGGCGTAGACCGTGATAGTTGAACTCCCCGACACAACCACTTCCAAGATCACCAAGGAGATCGTCAAGCTGCGCGAGCAGGGCGGCGTCGTCGCCCTGGGCCGTGTCTTGACGCTGGTTGTCATCACCCGAAGTGGCTGTGAAGAAGAAGCCATCGAAGCTGCCAACCTGGCCAGCCGCGAGCACCCGTGCCGGATCATTGTCCTCGCGGCAGGATCGGCGCAGGAACCCACCCGCCTTGACGGCCAGATCCGTGTGGGCGGTGACGCCGGTGCTTCCGAGGTGATCGTGCTTCGCGGCCAGGGCGAATTGGCGGCCGAGAACGAGTCACTCGTTTCCGCTCTGCTCCTTCCCGATGCGCCCATCGTTGCCTGGTGGCCCATGGACGCTCCCGACAAGCCCAGTGAATCACCTGTGGGTCGCATCGCCCACAGGCGCATCACCGACTCGGCCAATGCGCCGGACCCGCGCGAAGCCCTGGCGCACATTGGTGAAACATATGCTGCCGGTGACACCGACCTGGCTTGGACGCGCCTGACAAACTGGCGAATCCAGCTTGCGGCCACCCTTGACCGTCAGGACGGTTCGGATCCCATCACGGGACTGCAGGTGGAAGGCGCCAGCGACTCCCCCAGCACCTTGTTGCTGGCTTCCTGGCTGCACCGGGCACTCAACGTGCCCATCCAGGTTCGTGAAGATCCGGGTGGAACAGGCATCCGCAAGGTTGTCATCGAACGCAGCAAGGGCAATGTCGTGTTGTCGCGCCCCGGTGCGATTGAGGCGTTCCTGACCCAGCCCGGCGAGCCCGGCCAGCAGATTTCCCTGCCACGGCGTTCATTGCAGGACTGTTTGGCCGAGGAACTGCGCCGCCTGGATCCGGACGAAGTATTTGGCGAAGTAGTCACCGACGGTTTGCGCAAACTGTTGGCAGAAGAAAAGGTTGTCCCGGCATGAGCTCCAACGTTCGCATTACCAAGCATCCCTCCTTTGACGTCCTGGCGGCCACCACCGCTGCCCGGCTGATCACCCGACTCCTTGATGTGCAAAGCGAACGCGGTGAAGCCACGGTTGTTCTGACCGGCGGCAGCGTTGGCATTGCCACGCTGCGTGAGATTGCCCAATCCCCTGCCCGCCTGGCAGTTGACTGGCGCAAGGTCAACTTTTGGTTTGGGGATGACAGGTTCGTGCCCTCCGACTCCGCCGACCGCAACGCGGGTCAGGCAGCCGATGCACTGCTGAGCCACATTGACGTTGATCCCGCCCGTGTCCATGTCATGGCGGCATCGGACACCGTTGCCAGCCTTGAGGAATCAGTCGAGCTCTACGCAGCTGACCTGGCACAGGCTGCACAGCGGGAATGGGAGAACAGTGACGATGCTTCCGAGCAGGCGCCCAGCGTTCCCCGCTTCGACGTGCTGATGTTGGGCCTTGGTCCTGATGCGCATATTGCCTCATTGTTCCCCGAGATGGCCGGCATCCGCACTACGGGAAGCAACGTGGTGGGGGTCCGCAACTCCCCCAAGCCGCCGCCGTCTCGCGTGTCCTTGACACTGGAGGCCATCAACTCGGCTGCGGAAATTTGGCTTGTGGCAGCCGGGGCCGACAAGGCAGCGGCCGTGGGGCTTGGCCTGGCTGGAGCCAACACCTTCCAGGTTCCCGCCTCGGGTGCGCGCGGCATGAACAAAACCCTGTGGTTGCTCGATGAGTTGTCCGCGGCAAAGGTTCCCGCCCAGCTGCTGCGCCGGGAGCCCTAGTCCCCACGTCCTCCCCCTGACGCTCTCGCAGCAATGGTCTGTTTTTTCCTGACGCTCTCGCAGCAGCGTCGCCCGAAAAACAACCATTGCAGCGAGAGCGTCGTGGGGTCAAAAAGAAGGGGTCCCGCCTGGCATTTGCCGGGCGGGACCCCTTTTGTGCTGCCTCTTTTTGTTCTGCGTGGTGCTTAGCTGTAGGACATGATCAGGCCCAAGCCGATGATCACTACGCCCCAGGTGATGCCCAAGATGACTGTGAAACGGTTCAAGTTGCGCTCAGCAACACCTGAGGAGCCAAGGTTTGAGCTCATGCCGCCGCCAAACATGTCCGACAGACCGCCGCCACGGCCCTTGTGCAGCAAGATCAACAGGGTCAGCAGCAAGCTGGTGACACCCAAAAGGATCTGCAGGGCGATTTGTAGTGTTTCCACGAGGGGCCTTTCAGCATGGTAATTATGTAGCTCAAGAATAGGTGGTGTTGCCCAGGCCGCGTGCCGCATGCACTGCATGTGTGGGACGCGCCATGATCGCACCCAAGTCTATCCGTGTCCACCCGCACATTGCGAATGGACACGGAAGATGGGGGCCTGTTCGCTACTTGGTTACGAGGTGGTTTTCAAAGCGGGCAATGCTGGCGAATTCGCCGGCATCCAGGCTGGCGCCGCCCACCAGAACACCGTCGACGTCACGCTCGGCCATGATGGCGCCAACGTTGTTGGCCTTCACGGATCCGCCGTAGAGCAGGCGTGTCTTGGCAGCCGTTTCGGCGCCGAAGAGTTCAACCAGTTCAGCCCTGATGGCTGCGCACATTTCCTGTGCATCCCCGGGTCCGGCAACTTCGCCGGTGCCAATGGCCCAGACGGGCTCGTAGGCAATGACAAGGGTGGCAGCCTGCTCGGCGGTCAAGCCGGCAACACCTGCACGCACCTGCGCGAGCGTGTGCTCAACATGGGTGCCGGCCTGGCGGATCTCAAGGCCTTCACCGGCGCACAGCACGGGGGTGACCTCGTTGCGGAAGGCGGCCTTGACCTTGGCGTTGAGCAGTTCATCGCTCTCGCTGTGGATCTCGCGGCGTTCGCTGTGGCCGACCAAAACGTAGGCGCAGCCGAGCTTGTTCAGGAAGGCACCCGAGATGTCACCCGTGTACGCGCCCGAATCCTTGTCGGAGAGGTCCTGTCCACCGTAGGCCAGCTTGAGCTTGTCACCCTGGACCAGTGTCTGCACACCACGGAGGTCGGTGAACGGCGGGAAAACTACAACCTCCACCCGGCTAAAGTCGTGGCGGGCATCGGAAAGTGTCCAGGCGAGCTTCTGCAGCAAGGTGATGCCCTGGACGTGGTCCATGTTCATCTTCCAGTTGCCGGCAATTAGCGGTGTCCGGTCAAAATTACCGTTGGTTGAAGTCGTCATCGCTGTCTCGTTTCTTGCGTAGCTAAATCAAAAACTTGAAAAGTTGCGCCTGATGGCGCGAGAAAAGGCGGCGGCAGGATATACCTGCCGCCGCCTTTTGTTTTAGCGCTCCAGAGCGCTCAGTCCCGGGAGTTCCTTGCCTTCAAGGAACTCAAGGCTGGCTCCACCACCGGTGGAGATGTGACCGAACTCAGTGTCTGCGAACCCGAGGATTCGCACGGCTGCGGCGGAATCGCCGCCGCCAACCACTGTGAAGCCGCCGTTGGCACTGTTGGTGCTCAAGGCACCAGCCACTGCACGGGTTCCCTCGGCGAAAGCTGCAAACTCGAACACGCCCATGGGGCCGTTCCAGAACACAGTCCTTGCCTGCGCAATGGCCGTCGCGAATGCTGCCCCGGACAACGGACCAATGTCCAGGCCCAGGCCGCCGGCCCCGAAGGAGCTTTCCTCGATGGCATCCGCCGCAACCACTTCGTGGCTGGCGTCGGCTGAGAAGCCTGAGGCAACCACAACGTCCGTAGGCAACACAAAGGTGGTGCCGGCAGCGGCCGCACGGTCCAGGTAGTCCTGGACCACGGGGATCTGGTCAACTTCCAGCAGTGAAGCGCCCACCTTGTGGCCCTGTGCTGCGAGGAAGGTGAACAGCATGCCGCCGCCAACCAGGATGGTGTCCGCCTTGCCGAGCAGGTTGTCAATGACAGCCAGCTTGTCGGAAACCTTTGAACCGCCCAGAACAACAACGTAGGGGCGTTCCGTGTCGGTGGTCAGCTTGCGCAAAACTTCCAACTCGGTGCGCACCAGATCGCCCTGGTATGACGGCAAAAGCTTGGCAATGTCGAAGACACTGGCGTGCTTGCGGTGAACAGCGCCAAAAGCGTCATCCACATAGGCACCGTTCTCCCCCGTCAACGCTGCCAGCTCCGCGGCAAATGCTGCCCGCTCGGCGTCGTCCTTGGAGGTCTCACGAGCATCAAAACGAACGTTCTCCAACACCAAAACCGAACCGTCAGCCAAGGCTGCGGCAGCAGCCTGTGCAGCGGGACCTGTGGTGTCGGCGGCAAGGGTGGCGTTGAGCTCGGGAGCCAACTCCGCCAGGCGGGCGACGGCGGGAGCCAGGGAGTACTTGGCCTCCGGCGCACCCTTGGGGCGGCCCAGGTGGGCGCTGAGCAGAACCTTGGCACCGGCGTCGGCCAATGCCTTGATCCCGGGCAGGGAGGCCTTGATGCGGCCGTCATCTGTGACTGTAGAGCCGTCAAGTGGCACGTTCAAATCACTACGGATAAGAACGTACCGCCCGCGGACACCTTCATCGATGAGTTCGCTGAGGGTGTGAAGTGTCATTTATGTACCTTAGAGCTTGGAGGCTACGAGCTCGGTCAAGTCGACCAGGCGGTTGGAGTAGCCCCACTCGTTGTCGTACCAGGAAACAACCTTGACCTGGTTGCCAATGACCTTTGTCAGGCCAGAGTCAAAAATGGACGACGCCGGGTCGCCAACAATGTCCGAGGACACGATCGGGTCTTCGGTGTAGGTCAGGTAGCCGGCGAGCTTGCCTTCAGCAGCTGCAGCCTTGTAAGCGGCGTTGACTTCCTCAACAGTCACTTCGCGGCTGACGGTTGCCGTCAGGTCGGTGGCTGAACCCGTGGGGACGGGTACGCGGATGGCGAAGCCATCCAGCTTGCCCTTGAGCTCCGGCAGAACCAGGCCGATGGCCTTGGCGGCACCCGTGGAGGTCGGGATCATGTTCACGGCTGCTGCGCGTGCACGGCGAAGGTCGCTGTGCGGGCCGTCCTGCAGGTTCTGGTCGGCAGTGTAGGCGTGGATGGTGGTCATCAGGCCACGCTCCAAACCGAAGTTGTCGTTCAGGACCTTGGCCAGCGGGCCCAAGCAGTTGGTGGTGCATGATGCGTTGGAGATGATGTGGTGTGCAGCGGGATCGTAAAGATCGTCGTTCACACCCAAAACAATGGTGATGTCTTCGTTCGACGCCGGAGCGGAAATGAGGACCTTCTTGGCGCCGGCATCGATGTGCTTCTGTGCGTCGGCAGCCTTGGTGAAGAAGCCCGTGGACTCGATGACAATGTCAACGCCCAATTCGTCCCAAGGGAGGTTGGCGGGATCGCGCTCAGCCAAGACGGTGATGGTCTTGCCGTCAACCACCAGGTGGCCGTCAACAACCTCAACGGAAACGGACAAGCGGCCATTTACGGAGTCGTACTTGAGCAGGTGTGCCAAGGCCTCGGGGCTGGTGAGGTCGTTGACAGCAACAATCTCAATGTCGGCGCCCTGGGCGAGTGCGGCGCGGAAGTAGTTGCGGCCAATGCGGCCGAACCCGTTAATACCAATACGAGTAGTCACTTAGTTCTCTCCTTGAGTGCTCTTGCGAGCACACGTAGTCAGGTTGAAGGTCACCTTCAACCATTGTTTCCCGCACGACGTTGGGCAGAGATTCTTTCGATGGCGCGCACCGACAAGAGCGCGCCGTGATCTATATTACGTTCTATGGTGCCCGCCCCGTTAATCAAACGGGGCGGGCGTCCATATATTGGTCAGAAACACCGCTGAAAGATGGCGTTTCCGAGCAAATTTTTAAGCAGTTTACAGCAGGATCAAGCCTGTGGCGTTCTTGCGTGCCGCCTCAAAGCGCTTGGAGACATCCGCCCAGTTCACAATGTTCCAGAAAGCCTTGACGTAGTCAGCCTTGACGTTGACGTAGTCCAGGTAGAAGGCGTGCTCCCACATGTCCAGCATCAGCAACGGGGTGGTGGCTACGGGGATGTTGCCCTGCTGGTCGAAGAGCTGCTCGATCAGCATGTTGCCGCCGAGGCCTTCATAGGACAGCAATGCCCAGCCGGAGCCCTGGATGCCCATAGCTGCTGCGGTGAAGTGGGCGCGGAAGGCGTCGAAGGAACCAAACGCATCATCGATCGCTGCGGCCAACTCGCCCGTGGGCTTGTCGCCGCCCTCGGGGGAAAGGTTATTCCAGAAGATGGAGTGGTTGGTGTGGCCACCCAAGTTGAAGGCCAGGTCCTTGGAGAACTTGGCAACGTTTGCGAAGTTGTTGCTTTCGCGTGCTTCGGCAAGCTGTTCCAGAGCCAGGTTGGCTCCTGCAACATAGGCAGCGTGGTGCTTGCTGTGGTGCAGTTCCATGATGCGGGCGGAAATATTGGGCTCCAGGGCAGCATAGTCATAGCTGAGTTCTGGAAGTGTGTACTTAGTCACGGTTCCTCCGTTGCGATTCTTCTATTTGTTTTGCCACCGGTAATTGGTTGGCAAGTTGAGACCGTCTGGAACAGGCGGTTCCCTGTCTACTCTGTCATATTAGGCAGCTTAGGTATCGAGCATGTCGAAAGTGACATTGGACTCAGTGCCGGGAATGCCCAAATCTTTGGCCTTTTTATCCGCCATGGCCAGCAGCCGGCGAATGCGCCCGGCTATGGCGTCCTTGGTCAGCGGGGGGTCTGCCAGCCTGCCCAACTCATCCAAGCTGGCCTGCTTGTGGGCCACACGCAACGCGCCGGCATACTTCAAATGGTCCGGGACGTCGTCGCCCAGGATCTCCAGGGCACGCTCCACCCGGGCACCGGCCGCCACGGCCGCGCGGGCCGAGCGGCGCAGGTTGGCGTCGTCGAAGTTGGCCAGGCGGTTGGCCGTGGCGCGAACTTCCTTGCGCATGCGCCGTTCCTCCCACACCAGGAAGGTGTCGTGGGCGCCCATGCGGACCAGCAGCGCGGCGATGGTGTCGCCGTCCCTGATGACAACCCGGTCAATGCCGCGTACGTCTCGGGCCTTGGCGGCAATGCCCAGACGACGCGCGGCACCAACCAGTGCCAGCGCGGCTTCGGGCCCCGGACAGGTCACCTCAAGCGCCGAGGAACGGCCCGGCTCGGTCAGGGAGCCGTGGGCCAGGAAGGCGCCGCGCCACACGGCCTCGGCGTCGGCTGTTGAGCCGTTGACAACCACCGAGGGCAGGCCCCGGACAGGGCGGCCACGGGCGTCCAGCAGGCCGCTCTGGCGGGCCAGGGCCTCGCCGTCGCGCACCACGCGAACCACGTAGCGGTTGCCGCGGCGCAGCCCGCCGCCGGAGACAACAATGATCTCGCTTTGGTGGCCGTACATTTCGGCGATGGCCAGGCGCAGGCGCCTGGCTGTTGCCGCGGTGTCCACCTCGGCTTCAATGACAATTTTGCCGGAAATGATGTGCAGCCCGCCGGCAAATCTCAAAAGCGCCGAAACCTCAGCCTTGCGCACGGAGGATTTCTTGACGTCAAGCCGAGACAATTCTTCTTTTACTGCCGCAGTTAGCGCCATGATTCAGCCTCTACTTTCACGTTCATTAATGACCCCCAAAGATGTCCCGGTACGCAGCTGCCAACCGCAAGGGGTCGTGGACCGCGTTGCCACCGGAACTCCCCACCTTACCGAACACCACCTCGGCACCAATCATCGCGGCCGCTTCTGTGAATTCGGCAACATCGGCGATGGAGGAAGGATCCGCCAACACCACGTCAACACTGAACTCGGGTGCGTAGCGTGAAATGACGTGCAAATGATCCGCAGCATTCATGCCGGCGGACTCGGAGTCGTTGATGTCCAGATTCATGGTCAGCAGGCGCTTGGCCTTGGTGGTGCACAGCGCTTCACGCATCTGGGGCAGCAACAGGTGTGGCAGCACGGAGGTGTACCAGGAGCCGGGACCCAGCACCACCCAGTCAGCCTCGTGAATGGCCGCCACGGCCTCGAAGCAGGCGGGCGCGTCAGCGGGCAGCAGCCGAACCTCCTCCACCTCGCCCGCCTTGGCCAGCAGCGACTGGCCGCGGATCAGGCGACCGGGCTGGCCCGGGACCTTGATGCGGCCCTCAATGGTGAGCGGCACGCTGGCCATGGGCAGCACCTCGCCGCGGGCGCCCAGCAGTGCCCCGGCCCAGCGCAGGCCGGCCACCGGGTCCCCGAGCAGCTCCCACAGGGTCACAATCAGCAAGTTGCCCAAGGCATGGTTGTCCAGCGACCCTGCGGCACCCTCACGCGAGGTGAACCTGTGCTGCATGACGTCGCGCCACGTCCTGCCCCAGTCGGTGTCGTCGCACAGGGCGGACAGGGCCATGCGCAAATCACCCGGCGGGAGGACACCCAACTCCTCGCGCAAACGGCCGGAGGATCCGCCGTCGTCGGCTACCGTGACCACGGCCGTGACGTTGCCTGTCACCAGGCGCAGCGCTGAGAGTGATGCGGCCAGTCCGTGCCCGCCGCCCAGGGCGGCCACCTTTGTCCCGGTGTCTGGGGTGGGCAGTTTTGAGGCGGACGGGACGATCGGCAGAATTCCTGTGTACACGCTTATTCCCGGCCCAAATCGCGGTGCCGGATGCTTGTGGTGACACGCGGCAGCTGGCTCAGGCGCTTGGCAAGTTCAATGGCAACGGCCACGGAACGGTGCTTGCCGCCCGTGCAGCCCACGGCAATGGTGGCGTAATGCTTGTTCTCGCGGCGGTAGCCCTCGAAAACCGGTTCCAGCGCGTGGACGTACCTGTCCACAAAATCAGCTGCGCCGTTGTCCTTGAGCACAAAATTGCTGACGGCCTCGTCCTGGCCGGTCAGGGGCCGCAGCTGCGGGATCCAGTGCGGGTTGGGGATGAATCGCACATCGGCCACATAGTTGGCGTCCACGGGCAGGCCGTACTTGAAGCCGAAACTCATGACGGTCAGGCTCAAAATCACCGGCCCGGACTCGGAAAACAGCTCCGTGACGGCTGAACCCAGCTCATGCACGTTCATGACAGAGGTGTCCAGGATCATCTCAGCCTGGTTTTTCATTTCCGAGAGCAGCAGGCGCTCGGCGGCGATGCCGTCCAGGATGCGGCCGTCCTTTTGCAGGGGGTGCGGGCGCCTGCCTTGCTCAAAACGTCGCACCAGGGTGTCGTCACTGGCATCCAGGAACAGCACCCGGTAGCTGACACCGGCGGCTGAGAGCGCGTTGAGTGATTCCCGAATGTCGGCAAAGAGCGCCTTGCCGCGGACATCGACGACGACGGCGAGCTTGGGCAGCGCTGCCGGCATGCGCGAGACCAGCTCCGCCAGGGTTCCCAGCATCTGCGGCGGCAGGTTCTCGATGACGTACCAGCCATGGTCTTCCAAGGCGTTGGCGGCCGTGCTGCGGCCGGCCCCGGACATGCCTGTGACCACCAACAGTTCAGACTCAACCGGCTTGACAGCCGTCAGGGCTTCCTCGCCGGTGCCGGTGGTTTCTTGCTCTTGGTTCATTGCGCTTCCCTGTCAATTATTTGTGTGAAACCCAAGGGTTCCGACGCCCAGCCACGAATACAGACTAAGCCTAGCGGGCGAGGGGGCCCAAAAGTTGCGGAGCGACTTTTGGGCCCCCTCCGGGCGCCGGGTGCTAATCGAGAATCTCACCGGTGGTCATGTTGACCGCCGGTGCCGGCGCGTGGTCCTGGTCGCCGGCGTTGACGGTGGCGTGGATGGCCTGTGCCAGCACCGGTCCCACGCCCTTGACCTCTGCCAGTTCCTCCACCGTGGCGGCACGGACCTTTTTGAGCGAACCAAAGTGGGCCAGCAGCGCTTTCTGCTTCGCGCTGCCGAGACCCGGCACAGTGTCCAGGACGGAGGCCACCATGGCTTTGCCGCGTTTTGCCCTGTGGAAAGTGATGGCGAACCTATGGGCTTCATCACGGATTCGCTGCAACAGGTACAGGCCTTCCGAGGACCGCGGCAGGATCACGGGGAAGTCACTCGCCGGCACCCACACTTCCTCCAGGCGCTTGGCCAGGCCAATCACTGCAACGTCGGTGATGCCAAGCTCGGCCAGCGCCCGCGCCGCAGCGTTGACCTGGGGTATGCCGCCGTCGACCACCACCAAGTTGGGCGGGTACGCAAACTTCGATTTGGGCGCCTCAACGGCGTCCTCCGCGCCGACGGCAGCAACCTCACCGCTGGCGAGGGCGCCCTGGGCTCGGGCCTCCTTCTCGGCGAGATAGTTCCGGAAGCGCCGGGTGATGACGTCGTACATGGACGCGGTGTCGTCAATGGCGGCCTCGCCGGTGACGGCGAACTTCCTGTACTCACTCTTCTTGGCAATGCCGTCCTCGACCACCACCATGGAGGCCACCACGTTGGTGCCCTGGACGTGGGAGATGTCAAAGCACTCGATACGCAGCAGGGGCATGGGCAGGTCCAGGGCTTCCTGGAGCTCCTGAAGTGCGAGCGAGCGCGTTGTCAGGTCCCCCGCCCGGCGTGACTTGTGCAGGGCCATGGCCTGGCGGGCATTGACCTGGACAGTGTCCATCAACGCAGCCTTCTCGCCACGCTGGGGCACCTTGATGGAGACGCTGCCCTGGCGCAGCTCCCCCAGCCACTGGGCCAGGTACTCATGGTTGGCGGGCAGCTCGGGGACAAGGATCTGGCGCGGGATGGCGTCCTGCTGCTGTTCCTCGCCGCCATAGACCTGCTGCATCAAGTGCTCCCACAGCTCGGCGTCGGAGGCGTCCTCCACCTTCTCAACCACCCAGCCGCGCTGGCCGCGAATGCGCCCGCCGCGGACAAAGAAGACTTGCACCGCCGCTTCAAGGTCGTCCTGCTCCACAGCAAAAATGTCCGCGTTGGTGTCTTCGGTCAGGACCACTGCGTTGCGTTCGAAGACTTTCCGCAGGGCAATAATGTCATCGCGCACCCTGGCGGCCTGCTCGTAGTCCAGCTCGGCCACGGCGGCTGCCATGCGCTTTTCCAGCGTCCCGATGAATCGTTTGGCTTCCCCGCCCATGAAGTCGCAGAAGTCCTGGGCCAGGGCCTTGTGGTCCTCGATGCTGATGCGGCCCACGCACGGGGCTGCGCATTTGTCGATGTAGCCCAGCAGGCAGGGGCGGCCGCTGCGTTCGGCGCGGCGCAACACGCCTGTGCTGCAACTTCGCACAGGGAACACCCGCAGCAGGGTGTCCATGGTTTCCCGGATGGCACCGGCCGTGTACGGGCCAAAGTATTTGGTGCCCTTGCGTCGTTCACCGCGCATCACCTGGACGCGGGGAAACTTCTCACTCATGGAGACGGCAAGGTAAGGGTAGGTTTTGTCGTCCCTGAACGCCAGGTTGTACCGGGGCGCGAACTCCTTGATCCAGGTGTATTCCAGCTGCAGCGCTTCCAGCTCGCTGCCCACAATGGTCCACTGCACACTGGCCGCGTGGTGAACCATGGCATGGGTTTTGGGCAGCAGGGTGGCCGGGTTGGCGAAGTACGAGTTCAGCCGGGACCGGAGGTTCTTGGCCTTGCCCACATAAATGATGCGCCCATGTTGATCACGGAAACGGTAAACACCTGGGTCAGTGGGAATTTCGCCGGGCTTGGGCCGGTAACTTGCTGGATCTGCCACAACTTCATTCTAAGGCGGCCCCGTGCCTCCGGGGCGCCACGCAACGGGCTTGCACGCTGTGGGCGGACGTGGGAACTGCCCTGCATCGCGCCGGACTGCGCCGGACTGCGCCGAGTCGGACGCGAAGCCGCACAGGGTGCGTTGCCCGACGTCGGACTCGGCAGCGTTCGGTCTGACTCGGCGTGTGGGCGGGAGGCGGCAGGGAGCGGTGGATGGGCCCACGCCCGCAGGGCCCGCGGCGAGCTTGCGAGGTGGTGCGGGTGGATGGGCCCACGCCCGCAGGGTTCCCTTGCCGAGGTACGAGGTTAGGGTGCGGGCGGGGACTATTCGATGCTGGGGCTCTGGTTGTACTTGGCACTGCGTTCCTGGCCGGTGAGTTCGGCAATGGCATCCATGATGGTGTCGGTGACGTGCCGTCTGGCGGGCAGCGAATGGTCCGGGCCCGTTTTCTCAAAGTACAGCGGCTTGCCGAAGCGCAGCGTGAACTTTGCCGGCCGGAAGCCCTTCCCGCCGGCCGGCTGCAACTTTTCGGTGCCAATAATGCCCACGGGGACCACCGGGGCGCCCGTTGTCAAGGCCAGCCAGCCCACGCCGGTGCGGCCGCGGTACAGAAGGCCATCTCGAGAGCGCGTGCCCTCGGGGTAAATGCCCACGCCCTCATTGCGGCCCAGGATCTCCAGCAGCGTCTTCAAGGCCTGCACGCTGGCAGCCTGTTCCCCGCGTTCCACCGGGATGGAGTTCACCGACTCGAAGAAGGACTTCATCAGTTTTCCCCTGATGCCCTTGCCGTTGAAGTACTCGGCCTTGGCGAAGAAGGAAACCGGCCGGGGCGTCAGCGCCTGCACAATGACCGAGTCAAAGAAGGAGAGGTGGTTCGGGGCCACGATGAACGGCCCGTCGGTGGGCACATTCTCCAGGCCCTCAACTGTTGGCCGGCACAGGGTGCTGATGGTTCCGCGGGTCAGCACGCGGGTCATGTCATAGAGCGCCATCGCGGGCCTCCAGGAAGGTTTGCGCCAATTCTTGTGCCAGTTCGTCCGTGGAATGAACAACGGCGGCAACCCCGGCCGCCGACAGCTCGCCTTCCTCGGCGAAGCCCCAGGAGACGCCAATGCATTCAAGACCATTGCTGTGGGCGCCGCGCACATCCTGGTGTCTGTCCCCCACCATGACAGCCCCGACTTTGTCGCCGGTGCCATCCGCAAGATCGCCCAGTTCCGAGAGTTCCGCCAGTGCGGCAGCAATGATCTCGCTCTTGCCCGCCCGGTAGCCCGGCTGGCCCGGCATGAGGGTCTCATCCGTGTGGGAGCCCTTGATCACCGAAAAATGCTGGTCAATCCCGTGCCGTGCCAGCAGTGTTTTGGCCAGAGGCTCGGGCTTTTGCGTTGCAACGGCCAGCGGGACACCGGCATCCTGCAACCGAGTCAGCAGATCCTTGATGCCCGGGTACAGCACCGACATGGCCATGCCCTCCCGGACATACCAGCCACGGTACGCGGCAATCACCCCGGACACTGTCTCCAGTGGCACGCCGGCAATGCTGACCAGCGCGTCAGCAAGCTTGGGGCCAACCATCGCGTTGAGGACCTCGAGCCCGGGACTGGGCAGGTCCATGATGCCCAGGGCGTATTCAATGCCCTGGGTAATCCCGCCGGCTGGGTCAACAAGCGTCCCATCGAGGTCGAAAAGGACTGCGGTGGCAGTTTTGCCGCCGTTGACGGGCGGAGCAGCAATATTCACGTCCATAAGTTTCTCATGACATGCGCAGGGACCCGGTCATCCATGCACCGGCAGGCATATCTCAAGCTGGTGATTCGGCAGCCGGCCACACCCACCCCTCGCATCTGTGACGCAGTTGTTGCACTGGAAAGCGCTTACGAAGCCGTTTTCGGTGCAACAACTGCGTCACAGATGGGAAGGGGCGGCGGGGTTAGGAGGTCAGGGCCTCGCGCAGGAAGGTGGCGGTGTAGCTTTGCTCGCTCTTGGCCACTTTCTCCGGTGTTCCGGTGGCAATCACCTGGCCGCCGCCTGTGCCGCCGTCGGGCCCCAGGTCAACAATCCAGTCGGCACTCTTGATCACGTCAAGATTGTGCTCAATGACGATGACGGTGTTGCCCTTGTCCACCAGCCCCTGCAGCACCAGCAGCAGCTTGCGGATGTCCTCAAAGTGCAGGCCCGTGGTGGGTTCATCCAGGACGTAAACGCTGCGCCCGTTGGAGCGTTTCTGCAGTTCGGCAGCCAGTTTCACGCGCTGCGCCTCACCACCGGACAACGTGGTGGAGGCCTGCCCCAGGCGCACGTAGCCGAGTCCGACGTCGACCAGCGTGCGCAGGTGCCGCGCAATCGGGGTGAAGGCGGCGAAGAACTCGGCACCTTCCTCGATGGGCATGTTCAGCACGTCGGCAATGGACTTGCCCTTGTAGTGGACTTCCAGGGTTTCGCGGTTGTAGCGCGCCCCGTGGCAGACCTCGCACGGCACATACACGTCCGGCAGGAAGTTCATTTCAATCTTCAGCGTGCCGTCACCTGAACACGCTTCACAGCGCCCGCCCTTGACATTGAAGGAGAACCGCCCGGGCTGGTAGCCGCGCATCTTGGATTCGTTGGTTTCTGCAAAGAGCTTGCGGATGTTGTCAAACACGCCTGTGTAGGTGGCCGGGTTCGATCGCGGGGTGCGGCCAATGGGGCTCTGGTCCACGTGCACCACCTTGTCCAGGTGCTCCAGACCGTCCACGCGCAGGTGGCGGCCGGCCACCTGCTTGGCACCGTTGAGCTTGTTGGCCAGCACCTTGTACAGGATTTCATTGACCAACGTTGATTTGCCGGAGCCGCTGACACCTGTTACAGCCGTTAAAACGCCCAGCGGGAACTTCACGTCAATGTTCAGGAGGTTGTTCTCCTTGGCGCCCACCACTGTCAGTTCGCGCTTTTTGTCGTACTTGCGCCGGGTGGCCGGCATGGCGATGGACTTGCGGCCGGACAGGTAGTCGCCCGTCAAGGAGCGGGTGTTGGCCAGCAAGTCCTCCAGGGACCCCGAGTGCACCACTTCGCCACCGTGCTCGCCGGCGCCGGGACCAATGTCAACAATCCAGTCGGCTTCCTTGATGGTGTCCTCGTCGTGTTCCACCACAATGAGCGTGTTGCCCAGATCCCGCAGGCGCGTCAGAGTGCCAATGAGGCGGCGGTTGTCGCGCTGGTGCAGGCCGATCGACGGCTCATCCAGCACGTACAGGACACCCACCAGCCCCGAGCCGATCTGGGTGGCCAGGCGGATGCGCTGTGCTTCACCGCCGGAGAGGGTTGCGGAGGCCCGTTCCAGGTTCAGGTATTCCAGTCCGACGTCGAGCAGGAAACGCAGGCGGGCCTGGATCTCCTTCAGGACCTGGCTGGCAATCTGGGCTTCGCGCCCCGTCAGCACCAGGTTGGAGAGGAAGTCGTAACAGTCGCGCATGGAAAGCGCTGTCACATCGGCAATGGATTTGTTGTTGATCAATACCGACAGCGAAGCCGGGTTCAGGCGCGCTCCCCCACAAGCGGGGCACGGAATCTGGCGCATGTATTCTTCGTAGCGGTCACGGGCCGAGTCCGATTCAGTCTCCACGTGCTTGCGTTGGATGTACTGCACTGCCCCTTCAAAACCTGTGCTGTACTTGCGTTCGCGGCCAAAGCGGTTCTTGTACTGCACCACCACCTTGTGGTCCTTGCCGTACAGGATGGCCGTGCGGGCGTCGGTGTCGAGCTTGTTCCACGGTGTTTCCAGCCGGAAGTCCAGCTCCGCGGAGAGGCCCTCCAGGAGCCGGTTCCAGTACTCGGTCGTTGCGGTGCCCAGCGACCAGGGGGCAATGGCGCCCTCGCGCAGCGACAGGAACGGGTTGGGGACGACGAGTTCCTCGTCGACTTCGAGCTTGGTGCCGATGCCGCTGCAGGCGGTGCAGGCGCCGAAGGGGTTGTTGAACGAAAAGGAGCGCGGCTCGATCTCGTCGATGGCCAGGGGATGTTCGTTGGGGCAGGCAAGGTTTTCGGAGAACGAGCGGATGCGCCCGGCGCCATCCGCCGGGAGGTTCTGCCAGCCCGTCGAGCCCCGCTCCGCGAGGA
>JBDTQM010000056.1:0-20193 GCA_039932175.1 Specibacter sp. | reverse complement strand
GTGCTGGAGTTGTACCGGGAGTCCGTGGCCGAACAACGCACCGCGGCGGCCACGGCCATGGACGGCGTCTTTGGTTTGGCGGACAGGCTCAAGGCCGCGCTTCACGCCGGCGTGGACGCGCTGGGTCCCTACCACGGCTTCGGCGGCGCGTTGATTTCCAGCGCCCTCCCGCCACGGTCGGCCTTGAGCCCGTTTGGGGAGGCGTCCAGGGAAGCCCGGGAGAACGCCGTCGGACTTTTTGCCGACGTCATTGGCGGCACCAAGGTTCCGCAATTCCTCCGCGCCCAGCTGCCCGAACTGCTGTGGCTGGCCTACATGGGCGTGGTGCTGTTCTGGGTGTACGACGCCTCTGAAAACCAGCGCCGCACCCGGACCCTGATCGACGGGGCCGCCCCGCTGGTGGCCAGGCTGGTGTCCTTTTCGCGGCTGCCGGTGGTGAAGCCGCTGGTGGAGGAAGCGCTGGCGCTCAAGGCCAAGGTGCATTCGTGAAGACAGTTGTCATCGCCGGGGCCTCCGGATTCATCGGCACCCATTTTCGCAGGTACTTTGCCGGGGCCGGCTGGCAGGTGCGCACCGTCGGCCGTTCAGGCGAGGCGGTCTGGGGCGACACCTCCGCCATCACGGGCATGCTGGAGGGCGCCGATCTGCTGGTCAATCTGGCCGGCAAGTCCGTCTCCTGCCGCTACACCCCCGCCAACAAAACTGAAATCATCCGGTCCCGGCTCCAGAGCACCGCCGAGCTGGGCCGAGCCGTCGCCGCCTGCAGCCGCCCGCCGCGGGACTGGTTCAACGCCAGCACCGGAACCATTTACCGGGATGCCCGGGACCGTGCCCAAAACGAGGACGACGGCGAACTTGGCTCAGGCTTTTCCGTGGACGTGGCGCGGGGCTGGGAAAGGGCGCTCACCGCGGCGCCCACGCCGCACACCCGCAAGATTCCCCTGCGCATCACCATCGCGATGGGCCCTGGCGGCGGCGTCATGCGGCCCTTTAACACCCTGGCCCGGCTGGGGCTGGGCGGACGCATGGGGGACGGCGGGCAAAAATACAGCTGGGTGCATGTGGAGGACCTGTTCCGCGCGGTCCTGTTCCTTCACGAGCACCGCGACATTGCCGGTCCCGTCAACATTGCCGCTCCTGAAGTGGCGACGAACGCTGAACTGATGGCAGCCGTGCGCACGGCAAACGGGATCCCGTTCGGACTGCCCACGCCCGCCTGGCTGCTCAAGATCGGTGCGGTGTTCATTCGCACCGAAACGGAGCTGGTGCTCAAGAGCCGCTGGGTTGCCGCCCGGAAATTGCAGGACGCCGGGTTCATTTTCCAGCACCCGGACCTTGGCGGCGCGCTCGCGGCCATCGCCGGTGCGGCCATCACGGGGCGCGGCGGCACGGCGGCTGCGAAGGAGCCGGTTCGATGAACAACGATGCCAACACTGGCGCCGCGGAAGCAGCTGTGATGCCCGAGCGCTTCAGCATGCGTTACGGGGCGCCGGCTGTGCTGATTGGCTGGTTTGTGACATGCCTTGTGTTTTGCCTGGGCCTGACGGTGGTCAATGTTGCCAGCTCCGGCCATTTTGTTTCGGGCTGGTACCTGCTGCCGTATGCGCTAATGTTCGGCTTCCCCGTCGCAGCGATCGTGGGACTGCCGCTGGCGCTTTTGCTTGCATGGGGGCTGCGGCGGGTCCGTGACCAACGACTCCACGTGTTGGTATTTGCGCTGGCCATGGGGGCTGTCACTACAGCAATCATGTTCGTGCTCGCGGAGGCCCAGATGGTGCCGGGAAACTTCGTCATTGCTGCGGGGGTTGCGGTTGGTGCCGCAATCGGCCGGGCAGCCGTCATCAAGATGGTGGCCCGGCGGAACGCGCAATGAGGCGCCCCATTCAAGGATTCGCGGCCCGGCCGGCACATGCGGGCCGTCAGTAGCCGATGGACTCCCGGTGGAAGTCTGTGCGCCAGAGGTCAATCACCGTGCCCGAGTCGTCGGTGACGAGGTATTCCGGCCACCGGTCAAAGGCGGAACACGGATGCGAGATGCCCAATTCCACGATGTCGGTCACGGCCAGCCCCTCGGCGCCCAGCAGCACGGCGTGGTGGTCAAAGAGTTTGTGCACCTTCGCCGCGGCCCCGGGCTTCGCAACCCCGGCGGCGGAGTAGGCGCCAAGGAAAGGCGGCAGGCCGGCGTCGTACGGCAAATCGCGCTTGCCGGCACCCGCCACCACCAGGCCGTCCTCCGGCGCCGAAACCACCAGGGCTCGGACAGTCAGTGCGGGGGTGAGCCCGGGGATGGGATTGACGCCGGCGTAGGTGCCGTGGTCGTGGGTTGCGTAACAGCCTGACCGCAGCACATTGACTGTGCCCGGAACCGCCGCGGGGGAGGGCAGGAACTCGATCACGCGGTCCGGAAAAGCCGATCCGCCCATGGAGAAGATCGGGCTGGAGGTTTCAAACTGCCCGGCCAGGTCCACATGGATGTCATGCACCAGCTGGCAGTGGTGGTCGACGGCGTCCAGGTTGATGGCGTCGCGCGAATTCGGCACCACGCCCTCATAGCCGGCAACACCCACCAGCCGCAGCCCGGGCGCTGCCGTAATGGCCGCCGCCACGTCGCGTGCCTCGGCGGCTGACCGCACGCCAGTCCGCCCGGCCAGGGTGCCCGCGTCAATCAACATCTCCAGGGGACGGGCGCTGCCGTCAAAGACCGAGGCAGCCACCGCCACGGCGTCCGCGGAGTCGGCGAAAATGCACACGTTTTGGCTCACATCCGCCTCGAGCCAGGCCCTGATCCGGCCCAGGCCGTAGCTGTCCACCACCTGGTTGGCGACGACGATGTTCTTGTGCCCCCACCCGAGAACGGTGTGCACCTGGTCCACGGTTGCCACTGTCACCCCGACGGCACCCGCGGCCATCTGGCGGTCAATGATGGGGGCCGACATGGTGGTTTTCACGTGCGGGGCAAGGACCACATTCCTGTCCCGGCACCAGGCAGCCATGATGCTGATGTTGCGCTCAAGTGCGGAGACGTTGAGCCGCAGTTGGGGGTACGCGGATTCGTTCACCAGTTGCTCCATTTCGATGATGTCAATGCTTGCCATGCCGCGGACCGGGGCGGCGGTGATTGCCTGTTGCTGGCAATTCTATCCGCGCAGAGGATCACGGCGTGATGATCTGCGACCACGGGTTTTGGCACAATATGGTTACTGGGAAGCCGTAGCGCGCTTAAAGAAGCTAAACCCGGTAGGCTCCTGTTCATTCAATGGCGGACAGCCGGACCCATGCACCCGCCACCGAGCCCATCCCAGGACAGGAACACTGCATGACCCCCAACTCAACCCTGACCGTGACCACGCGAGTGGTTGAATTGGCTGACCTGGGCCCGGATTCACCCATGCCGTCGGTTCAGCCGTTGCTGGAGCCGCCGTACACGGTGGGGGAGGGCATCCCGGAAGAGGTGGCAGCCGGAGTGGGCTGGGGGAAAGTGAACAACATTTACCCCTATCCCATGCAGGAGAGCTACTCCCGGGAGGTCAGCCCCACAGCACTGACCGCCGTCGTGCTGGAAAACAGCAAGATTCGGGCGCTGTTCCTGCCGCAACTGGGCGGGCGGCTCTGGGAGCTCACCGACAAGGCGACGGGCAAGGAACTGCTGCACACCCAGGACCGCATCATGTTTGGCAACCTGGCGCTGCGCAACGCCTGGTTTGCCGGCGGGATTGAATACAACATTGGCACGCGCGGGCACTCGCCCACCTCCAGCTCGCCCCTGCACTCGGCCATGGTGCGGACACCCGACGGGCAGGAAATTCTGCGCATGTGGGAGTTCGACAGGCTGCGTGAGGTGGTGTTCCAGATTGACGCATGGCTGCCGGAGGATTCGCCTGTGGTGTTTGTGGCGGTGCGGATCCAGAACCCGAATGACAAGACCGTGCCCATGTACTGGTGGACCAACGCCGCCGTCCCGCAAACGCCCGCCACCCGCGTGATTGCCCCGGCGAGGAAATCCTACGCCACCGACTACGACGGCTCCATGACCTGCGTGGATGCCACCAATTTTCATGGCACGGACGCCACCTGGCCCGTCAACAACGCCCAGGCCGCCGACTTCTTCTTCGATATTGCCGCGGATGAGCGCCGCTGGGAGGTGGCTGCCGACGGCGCCGGGGACGGGCTGGCGCTGGTCTCCTCGGCCCAATTGCGCGGCCGGAAGCTGTTCATTTGGGGTGAAACCGTGGGCGGGCACCGCTGGCAGGAATGGCTGACACCCACCGTTTCGGGCGAACCGCGCCACTACGCGGAGATCCAGGGCGGGCTGGCCCAGACTCAATTTGAGCATGTGCCCATGCCGGCCGGCGCCAGCTGGCAGTGGGTGGAAGCCTACGGCAACGCCGCCCTTGACCCCGCGCTCGCGGCCGGGGCCTGGGACGACGCCGTGGCCCACGGTGCGCAGCGCGTCGAGGCCTTGGTTTCCGAGGCTGCCATCGCTGACGCCTTGTCCGACGCCGGCCGCTGGGCCGATCTGCCGCCGACGGAGTTGGTGGTGGCCGGCAGCGGCTGGGGGGCCTTGGAGGGTCTGCGCCGCCGCCATGCCGCGATGGACTGGCTGGATGTTGCGGGGACCCCGTTTGCGCCCGAAACCCTCACCGCCGATCAGGAACCGTGGCTGGAACTGCTCAAGGGCAACGACGGCATTGTGGACAAGCCCTTCGAGGCCTCCGTCTCCGACTCATCCGGCCGTCCCTTTGGCGGTGCCGGCTCCTTTGTGCGCGGCCTGGATTGGGAGGACCTGCTCACGGCCGGCCGCAACGCCAGTGCCGAGGCGGCTTTCCACCATGCGGTCATGGTCCACGCCAGGGCTTCGGGCAGCGCAGAGGATCTGGCTGTTGTGGCACGACTGTACCGGGACGTTCTGGCCGGAGGCAGCATTGCAGGTGCCCCGCTCAGTCCCCGCAGCCGGGTCCTGGCACTGCGCGGCCTTGCCCTGGCCTTGCTGGCCGCGGGCGACATCGCCGGCGGTCTGGCCCAATTCAGGGCCGCATGTGCCCTGGAGCCGGACAACCGCTGGCTTCTTGTGGAGGCCCTGACCATGGCTGTGGACAACCGCAACGCCCAGCTGGCGCTGGACTTGGTGGCCCTGGCGCCGCAGCCACTGGGGGAGCTGGGCCGGGTCAAATTCCTGCAGGCCCTGGCCCTTGCGCGTAGCGGGGACAGTGCGGCTGCTGCCGCGATTCTCAAGGCGGGCGTTGAGGTCCCCGACCTGCGCGAGGGTGTGAACTCCCTGACGGAGCTGTGGCGTGAAGTGTGCCCCGGCGAGGACGTCCCGGCGGAGTACCAGTTCAGCATGCAGTAGCCCCTCCCACCCGCACAGACGCTATCGCAGCAATGGCGTCTTTTTCCCCAACGCTCTCGCAGCAATGGCTGCTTTCTCGCGAACGCTCTCGCAGCAATGGCTGCTTTCTCGCGAACGCTCTCGCACCTGGTGGGGGAGCGTTTCGTGCTTGCCGCCACAGCTGCGAGAGCGTCCCGGAAAAGTTGACCACTGTTGCGATAGTGTTCCGGCAGAAGCGGATTGACACTGGCCTGTGAGTTGCCGTTGGCGTGTCGAGAAAACTTCCCCACCATTGGCGTTCCGGCCCGCTTCAGCACTTGGTTGGTTCGGCCCGCTTGAGCCAACCCCGGCGGCCAGGAATTCGGCCAATGTTCGTGGCGCACGTTCGGTGATGTCCCCAACCGAGGGGCTCAAATACGCCATGGCACCCGGGGCAATGGAAGGGTAGCTCGAGACCCAGGCGTCGTACGGCCACTGAGGTGCGTCCCACGCCGTCCGCGATTCGTAGGCGTCGGCGATGGTTTCGTTGCGGAAGGAGATGTTCCGACCCAAGCCCGAACTGAGAATGCCCGCGGTTTCCGCCATGGTCAGCGCTTCGGGGCCGGTCAGTTCGTGCGTCTGCTCCGCGTGTGCGCCGGGATCCGCCAGGATGCCCGCGGCCACGGCAGCCTCGTCGCGGCGCGAGACCAGCGCGGCCCTGCCGGTGCCCGCCGGACGCCGGATGACGCCGTCGTCCCCCACCATCATGGGCATGAAATCCAGATAAAAGTTGTCGCGCAAAAACGTCCACGCCATGCCGGATGCCCGCAGGTGCTCTTCCGTGGCGAAGTGGTCGCGGGCAGGGGTGAAGACGGCATCCGGTGCCGCGGCGACGAACGATGTGTAGACAACATGGCGCATGCCGGCCGCCGCACTGTCGATGAAAGCCTTGTGATCGGCCAGCCGGGTGGCACTTTCCGCGGCGGACACCATCAGCACCGGCTCTATGCCAGCAAGGGCGTGTTCGACGCCGATCCTGTCGCCGAACGCTGCCACCGCCACTTGCGCGTCGGGCAGCTTGGGGCCCTGGCCGGGGCGCGGACTATCAGCAGCTGGTGAGCCCCGCGTCGGCAAGGATCTGTGCCGCGTGGCCGCCAATGAATCCCGTGGCACCAGCGACGGCGATTCTTGGCTGAGTCGTGTCCACGTAAATCCCCGGACAGGGGCTGTTGTCGAGGGCGCGGGCGGCTGGGCAGGCAGTTTCACACGGCGGTGGTTCCACCCTCCGCAGCGAAGCAGGGCCCCGGGGCGTCGTTGCCAGCGCTGACTCACCGGCATGTCCCAAAACTGGCCATGAGTGGCGGAGTGGGGGGCCATCCAAAGGCCAAGTCCGACGTGTGGCAAACAACGGCCGCGCCGGCACAACGCCGGTTGAGCGTGCAGCAGCTCCTCGCCTGCACGCGCCATGCCTGCTGCGAGAGGGTCCCGGAAAAGTTGACCATTGCTGCGAGAGGGTCCCGGAATAGTTGACCATTGCTGCGATAGCGTGCGGCCGGCGGATTGACACCGGCCTGTGAGTCGTGTCATAGTCTCATCTATGAACTTGTCAGACAGCTGGACAGCCGGACAAGGGCCAATTGTCCGGGTCAGTGCCGCAGAAACCGTGTTTAAGGCCATCCGCACCGCCATTGAGGACGGGGCCCTGCAGCTTGGCACCAAGCTCAGCAGTGAAACCGCCCTCGCAGCCCAGTACGGTGTGAGCCGCTCCGTGATCCGCGAGGCGCTGCGGTCCTGCACGGCCCTGGGCCTGACCGAAACGCTCACGGGCAAGGGCACCTTTGTCATCGCCAGCAGCGCCTCAAAAGACCTGGTCCTGGGCCAGTTCTCGGCCCGCAGCCTCATGGAGGCCCGCCCCCACATCGAGGTCCCGGCCGCTGAATTTGCGGCAGAACGCCGCACCGCCGAACAGCTGGAGGAAATGCGCGGCATCCTGGCCCTGATGGCAGAGGAGGACGACCCCGAAATCTGGGTCAGCCTTGACGCCAGCTTCCACGCCGCAATCGCCAGGGCCAGCGGTAACGGCGTGTTTGAGCGCGTCATCAACGACATCCGCGACGCCATGGCCAAACAGTCCGAAACCATCAACTTGATCACCGGCCGGGCGCGCCCCTCGGATCTGGAGCACGGCATCATCCTGGATGCGATCGCCCGGGGCAACGCCGGGGACGCCGGCCGTGCCATGGCCACCCACCTTTCCGCCGTCGACACCGCGCTGAGCACCATCATGGGAGCCGAACAAGCATGAACAACAACAACTTTCCCGCCCACGCGCCGCTCGCCGTGCAAACCCGCGGCGACCTGGTCGAAAGCGTCCACTTTGGTTCGCTCATTGCCCTGACGGACGACGGCGGGAGCCTCCTAGCGCGCGGGGAGCCCGGCGCCCGCGTGTACCCCCGGTCCGCGCTGAAGCCGCTGATCGCCGTGGCCATGCTCCGGGCCGGCCTTCAGCTGCCGGCCGAGCAGCTGGCCCTGGCCGCGGCAAGCCATTCCGGCGCGGCAAGCCACCAGGCCGCGGCGGCCCGGATCCTGTCGGACGCCGGCCTCCAGCCCGAGGACCTGCGCAACTCCACCGACCTGCCCTACGGCACAGCCGAACGCGAGGGCTGGCTGCGCGCCGGCAAGGCCCCCTCACAGCTGGCCCAAAACTGTTCGGGCAAGCACGCAGCCCTGCTGGCCACGTGCGTCGAAAACGGCTGGCCGCTGGAAACATATTTGCACCCGGAGCACCCGCTGACAGTCCTGATCCGTGAGGTGGTGGCGGAGTTGACCGGCGAAACGATCACAGCCATCAGCGCCGACGGCTGCGGCACCGAGGTGTTTGGCCTGTCCCTGACCGGGATGGCCCGCGCCTTCGCCCGCCTGGTGACAGCGGTCCCGGGCACGCCCGAACGCCAGGTTGCCGACGCCATGCGCGCGCATCCGCAGATGGTGGCCGGCCGCGGACGGGACGTCACCGCCTTGATGGAGGCCGTCCCCGGGCTGCTGGCCAAGGACGGGTTCGAGGGGATCCAGGTCATTGCCCTGGCTGACGGAAGCGCGTTGGCGCTGAAGATTTCCGACGGCGGCGACCGCGCCCGGATGCCGGCGGCGGTCCCGGCCCTGCTGGCACTGGGCGTTGCGCCAAAACTGCTGGCACCCTTCAACCAGCTGCCCGTCTACGGCGGCGGCCATCCCGTGGGCGAACTGCGGGGGCTGCCCTTCGGCAGCTGAACGCCAAAGGGCTGAGCGCCAAAGACTGGCCAGCCAAGATTTTCCTGCACCACCACCATCCGCATTTTCGGCCCAATGAAGTGCCAGCATCAAGGAGAACCATGCCCCAGACAGATCCCACCCACCCCGTGCAGGATCCGCCGGCGTACCGCAGCGAACATGACCTGATCGGTGACCGCGACATCCCCGTGGACGCCTACTGGGGCGTGCACACACTGCGTGCCGTGGAGAACTTCCCCATCACCGGGATTCCGCTGAGCACCAACACCCACCTGGTCACCGGGCTGGCCATGGTCAAGCAGGCAGCCGCCCAGGCCAACCACGAGCTGGGCCTGCTCGAGGACGTCCGCGCCGGAGCCATCATCGCCGCCTGCCAGGAGATCATTGCCGGGGAACTGCACGACCAGTTCGTGGTGGACGTCATCCAGGGAGGTGCCGGGACGTCCTCGAACATGAACGCCAACGAGGTCATTGCCAACCGCGCCCTGGAAATTTTGGGCCACAACAAGGGCGAGTATCAGTTCCTGCACCCCAACGACCACGTCAACCTGAGCCAGTCCACCAATGATGTGTATCCGACGGCTGTCAACGTGGCCACCATCTTCGGGGCCAAGTCGCTGGTGACGGCCATGGAGTACCTGTGCGATGCTTTTGCCGTGAAGGCAGTGGAATTTCGCACTGTGGTGAAGATGGGCCGCACCCAGCTGCAGGACGCGGTGCCCATGACGCTGGGCCAGGAATTCAACACGTACGCCGTGACCATGGGGGAGGACCGGGCGCGCCTGGCCGAATCCACCATGCTGGTCCATGAGATCAACCTCGGCGCCACGGCCATCGGCACCGGGCTCAACGCGCCGGTGGGATACTCGGCACTGGCCTGCCGCCACCTGGCGGAGATTTCCGGGCTGCCCCTGACAACCTCCATTGACTTGATCGAAGCCACGTCCGACGTCGGCGCTTTTGTCCACCTCTCCGGCGTACTCAAGCGGGTGGCGGTAAAGCTGTCCAAGATCTGCAACGACCTGCGCCTGCTCTCCTCCGGACCGCGTGCCGGCTTTGGCGAGATCACCCTCCCCGCCGTGCAGGCCGGGTCTTCGATCATGCCGGGCAAGGTCAACCCGGTGATCCCGGAAGTCGTCAACCAGGTGGCCTACGAGGTCATCGGCAATGACGTCACCATCACCATGGCGGCCGAAGGCGGACAGCTGCAGCTCAACGCCTTTGAACCGATCATTGTGCACAGCCTGAACAAGAGCATGAGCCACTTGGAAGCAGCCTGCATCACGCTGGCCGACAAATGCATCCGCGGCATCACAGCCCACGAGGACAAGCTGCGCGAACAGGTGGAACACTCCATCGGCCTGGTCACGGCGCTCACCCCGCGCCTGGGCTACGCCGCCTCCACCGCCATTGCGCTGGAGGCCCTGGCCACCGGCCGCGGCGTGGCCGAGCTGGTGCTCGAACACAACTTGCTCACAGCCGGGCAACTCGAAGAACTGCTGCGCCCGGAACACCTCGCCAACTTGGGCGACTGACACCGCCAACCGGCAATGACGCAGGGCGGCAACGGCGCCGCACTGCACATGAGAAAAGGATTTGCATCATGAACCACCCAGCAAAAACCGAAGTGTCCGACTTAGTCCAAGATGCCCCCAGCGCCTCGCTGACAGCGGAGGACGCCGGGCTGCACAAGGGCTTGAAATCCCGCCAAATCCAGATGATCGCCATTGGCGGGGCCATTGGTACGGGGCTGTTCATGGGTGCCGGCGGGCGACTTGCCAGTGCCGGCCCCGCACTCATGTTCAGCTACGCGATCTGCGGATTCTTTGCGTTCCTCATTCTGCGCGCCCTGGGCGAACTCATTCTGCACCGACCCAGCTCGGGCTCCTTTGTGTCCTATGCGCGGGAGTTCTTCGGGGAGAAGGCGGCCTTTGTCTCCGGCTGGCTGTACTGGCTCAACTGGGCCATGACAGCCATTGTGGATATCACCGCCGTGGCGCTGTACATGCACTTCTTCGCAAAATATGTGCCTTGGATGGGGTCGGTGCCGCAGTGGATTTGGGCGCTCGCCGCGTTGCTGACGGTGCTGGGGCTGAACCTGGTCTCCGTGAAGGTCTTTGGCGAGATGGAGTTCTGGTTTGCGCTGATCAAGGTGGTGGCACTGGTGACGTTCCTGCTGGTGGGCACCTACTTTGTCATCTTCGGCACCCCCGTGGCAGGACAGGAAGTGGGCTTCAGCCTGATCGCCGACAACGGCGGCTTCTTCCCGAACGGACTGCTGCCGGTGGTGGTGGTCATGCAGGGTGTGGTGTTTGCGTACGCATCCATTGAGTTGATTGGCACCGCAGCTGGCGAAACGCAGAATCCCGAAAAGGTCATGCCGAAAGCCATTAACACTGTCATCATCCGGATTGCCGTGTTCTACGTGGGTTCCCTGATCCTGCTGTCGCTGCTGCTGCCGTACACCGCGTACAAGGCGGGGGAGAGCCCCTTTGTCACCTTCTTTGGCTCCATAGGTGTTGACGGCATTGACGCCATCATGAACCTTGTGGTGCTCACGGCCGCCATGTCGTCCCTGAACGCCGGGCTGTACTCCACCGGCCGGATCCTGCGTTCCATGGCATTGGCCGGTTCGGCGCCGAAGTTCGCGGCCAAGTTGAACAGCCGCGGGGTCCCCTACGGCGGCATCCTGCTCACCGCGGCCGTGGCCGTGCTGGGCGTCATATTGAACGCACTGGTCCCGTCCGAGGCCTTTGAAATTGTGCTGAACATGGCGGCCCTGGGCATCATCGCCTCCTGGGGAATGATTGTCCTGTGCCAGCTGGCCCTGTTCCGGCTGTCGAAAAAGGGCGACGCCATCCGGCCCGCGTTCCGCATGGTTGGCGCACCTTACACAGGCTACCTGACGCTCGCATTCCTGCTGGCCGTACTGGTGCTGATGGCGTTCGACAGTCCCGTGGGCACCTGGACCATCGGCTCCTTGGTGATCATCATCCCGGCGCTCATCCTGGGCTGGTATCTCAGCCGCGGGCGGATCAACCAGATCGCGGCGGCCCGCCACACCGACACGCACAGCCATCCGGTGACGGCGCACCACGGCGGCGCCCAGGCGGGGAGTGACGGCTAAGGCCGGGCCGGCGTCGCGCATTCCAAGGCCCTCGGCGCCGGCAATACAGGGTGCCCGGGAATAACATCCGGGACCACCCTGTTGACTCCAGTAGATGCAAACACATGAATTGTTTGAGTTCGCCAAGGAGTAGTTGTGCAACGTACAGTAGTGGTCATTTCTGCCGGTCTCGGAGTTCCTTCCTCCACCCGCATGCTGGCTGACCAGATGGGTGCTGAGGTCAGCTCGCGTTTGGCTGCGCAGGGCATCACGGCCGTCCTGGATGTCATTGACCTGCGCGATTTCGCCACCGACATTGCCAACAACATGGTCACCGGATATGCCGGCCCGGCCCTGGCCGACGTGGTGCAGCGGGTTGCCGCGGCCGACGCCATGATTGCCGTGACACCCACGTTCAGCGCCTCCTACAGCGGGTTGTTCAAGTCGTTCTTCGACGTGCTGGACCCGAAGTTCCTTGACGGCATGCCCGTGCTGTTCGGCGCCACCGGCGGATCTTCGCGCCACTCGCTCGTGTTGGACATGGCCATCCGCCCGCTGTTCAGCTACCTGCGCGCCAACACCATGCCAACAGCCATCTACGCCTCGCCCGAGGATTGGGGCAGCGCCGGGACGCAGTCGCTGGAACGCCGGATTGGCCAAGGTGCCGGCGAACTTGCCGCCGTTCTGGTTTCACACCGCGGCACGACGCCGGCCGGCACGGACACGCCTGACTCACCCTCTGCCGCGTCCCCGGCGTTACAGGGCGGGGCGGCGGTGGGCCGCGGGGTTGCGGGCCACGGGGTTGCGGGGCACAGGGAAAAAAGGGCGCAGCGCGAAACCTTTGAAATGACCTCCCTGCCGTTTGAGCAATTGCTGGCCCAGACGCAGGCCCGCTAGTTTCGCTCCGGACCGGCCCGTGGCCAGTCTGGCCCAGTCGGCGTTCGGTGCGGACCTAGAAGATGGGTTGCACGGGCTTGCTGGTCAGGGGCGGCGGATCAAGTTCGTCCAGCACCACGCGCAGGGCCGTGCTGTACACCTCGGGATGGATCTCTGGACTCGCGTGGCCGGTGTGCGGGACGTCGTAGGCAAAATGCGGATTGTTGGGGAGCAGCGATTCCCAGCCCAGCCTGGCTGTCCGGGCGTTGACAATAAAGTCCTCCGGATCGTAGATCAGCCCTATCCCGGTGCTGCGCGGGATCCCGCCGTCGTACTGGGCAGGGAAAGCCTGCAGGAACGTTGCCTGGGTGGTGCTGAGGATCAGCGAGTTGTTTTCCGGGTCGAAGGAGCGGGACAGGCCGCTGCGTGCGGCCTGGTACATGCCTTGCCCGTTGGGATTGTTCAGCCCGCCAAACAGTCCGGCGCCCACGCGGCCCAAAAGGCCCAAATACGGCACCACTTTGCCTGCCACGGTAATGTACTGCTTGCCAGGATCCAGAATATCGCCGACACTGCTGGGGCTTGACCCCATCACCACCACCGCCACTGTGATGCCGATGCGGCTCAGCAATGACGCCAGTACGGCGGCCGCCATGCCGCCGAAGCTGTCACCGTACAAGTACACGGTGTCGATTTTCCGGGCGTACGCGTCACGCTGGATGGCAATGAACAGCGAGGCGATGTCAATGCCCTCATTGGAATAGCCGATGTACGACGCCGGCGCGCGCTGGTTCATGGCCCCCTGCAGGGCTGCCAGCTTCCGGCCCGCATCACGGTAGCTGACCCTGAACCCGCCGAGCAGGTACCAGGTCTTGCCCCGGAAGCGCAGCGCTGCCGTCTTGTTTTCCTCGTTGTCAGGGGTGGTGATGCGGTATTTGCTGCGCTCTGTCAGTCGATAGTCGACTGCAATGTTGGCCTGGAACGCTGTGGTCATGGCTGCGGCACCCATGGTGGCGAGGAAGATCCGTCGCGGCACATCAGGAATCTGGCGCGTTTGTCCAGCGGCCGGGGCGGGCCCTTCCGACTCACGGTCCTGCTGTACTGGCTGAACGTCTGTGCTGGTGCTCATGATGGATCTCTATGCTGGTGCTCATGATGGAACACTGCCATTGTGCCACGCCTGAAGGCAGCCGCGTCCTGAGGTGGTTGCCCGTGCCCGCGACTGTCTCCACAACGGGGCGTTGAAGCTTTCGGCTGCGCTGCCGCGGCGGCCGCTGTGAGGGGCGGATTGGTCCATTTTGTAGCTAGTGATGTGCCGGGCATCAACTATACTGTGGGGGTGAGAAAGCTGCACCCCGATCAAAGCATTGAGTCCCCGGAGGGAGCATCCGCCGGCGAACTGCCGGGTCGTCGCTACTCCGGGCTTGATTCCGCCCAACGGGCCATGGAACGCCAGCGCCGCTTGATCGCGGCGGGTACGGACGTCTTTGGCACCCTGGGGTACGCCGGCGCCAAGATCAAGACCTTGTGTAAGAGCGCCGGTCTCAGCGAGAGATACTTCTATGAGTCCTTTGAATCGCGCGAACACCTGCTCGGCAGGGTGTTTGAGCATTTGTACGACCTGCTGACGGAACAAATAGCCACTGCCCTCCAAGCCCCGGGCCTGGACCTGTTGGCGTCCGCGCGTGCGGGCATGGAAGCGGTGGTCAATTTCATGCTCGACGACTCCCGCCACGCACGGATCATCTTGGTGGAGGTGGTGGGTGTTTCGCCCGAGCTGGAAGCCAAACGCCACCAATTCATGAGTGAATCCGCCGACAAGTCGCTGCAGATGCTGCTGCTGTTGAGCGGGATCGATCCGGTGCATGGGCAAGAGCAGCTCACGGCAAGGCTGGGCCCGGTGGAGGCCGTGAGAATCTTTGAATGTGCGCGGCTCACGGCAGTGTCCATGGTGGGCGGCGTGAACAACATGATGCTCGATGCCCTGCTGAGCGGAACCACCCACGACACTGAGCGGATCAGCGACGTGGCTTTTCAACTCATCTACAACGCCTCCCAAGGCATTCGCGCGCTCGCCGAAAAACCGTAGCCCCAAAGCCCACTGCGTGGCAGCTGTGGATGACTGCGGCATTGCGTCAACTCGCCAACGCCGCGCCTAGGCTGCGTCCTGCTGAAGTGGCACCATGGAAGGATGCAAGAATTTTGGCAGTTCGCCGGCAGCTATTGGTGGTTGGCCTTTCCCTTGGCCGGCATTTTGGGTGGCTGGGGGAGGGCCTTCTCCAAGTCCGGCGAACGGCGGCACCAACGCAGGATTGAGCTGTACAAGCTGTCGCATCCTGAGGTGGCAGGCTTGGATGTTTCCGCCACCAAGGCTGCTGTGACTGACCATAAGCAGCCCCCGGCGCAGGGGTATTCGGCAGCCGATGTGGACAAACTGATGGCTGAGCACGACGCCGTCAACAGGCGCTGGCTGGACTATGAGCTCGATGTGGGCAAGCTGATTGACTTCCCCATGATGAGCGATGTCCGCGAACCCCTGACAGTGGCGTTTCTGCGGGCCAATCGCACCGCCGATGCCTTGCGTCCGATCGTCGCTACCGACGTGGCTGACAAGAGCCGTTGGGACGACTATTTCAATGCGGTCAACGGGTTTGCCGTGGCCTTCGATGTGGCCGAAAAAGAAGCCCACAGGATCAAGGACACAGGGTTCAGTGCCCCGGACCGGCAACGCCTGGGCACTGCCAAAAAACTCGTGAAGATTGCTGAAGACGAGGCCGCTAGCCCGGCCGAACGTCAGACAGCGTACAAGCGGGCCCGCAAGGAACTCGACGGGCTCATTGTCCTGCCCGATGTTTCCGTTGCTGCGCTGGAGAAAAAAGTGGCCGGAATGCTAGGTGGCGGGCAATAAGCTGTCCGCGCATGCCGACCCGGGTGGCGCGTGGCCGCTAACGTTCCGGGCGTTCATGGCATAAGCTGCGAGCCTGACCTCCCGGTTTAATGCTGAAACTTTTTCTAAGGACGCCTGATGTCTCGCACTGTAGTAATTACCGGGGCCAGCGATGGGATAGGTGCTGCCGCAGCACGAATGTTGGCCTACCCCGGGGACACCCTGGTTGTGGTGGGGAGGTCGCCGGCGAAGACGGCGGCCATTGCCCGTGAACTTGAGGCTGACCACTTCGTGGCCGACTTCACCGACTTGGCGCAGGTCCGCACCCTGGCCGAGGGGCTGCTGGCGAAGTACCCGCGCATTGACGTGCTGGTCAACAACGCCGGCGGTATCATGGCCGGCCGGGAAGTGACGGTTGACGGTTTTGAGAAGACCTTCCAGGTCAACCACCTTGCCCCGTTCCTGCTGACCAATTTGCTGATCGAGCGCCTGATGGCTGACCGGGCCACTGTCATCAATACCTCAAGTGCCGCCAACCACTTCATGGCCCGCTTCGACATTGATGACCTCAACGCGGAAAAGAAATACGCGCACCATGCTGCCTACGGCAATGCGAAACTTGCCAACATCCTCTTCACCAGGGAACTGCAAAAACGCTTTGGCGACCACGGCATCAATGCCGCTGCCTTCCACCCGGGAGTGGTGCGCAGCAACTTTGCCGCCACATCAACGAGCGTCAGCAAAATGGCCTACGGGGGCCTGGTCCGGCGGTTCATGCTCTCCCCGGAGGAGGGTGCGGACACCTTGGTGTGGCTGGCAACCACTGTGCCGGGAGTGGTGTGGACCCCGGGGGAGTACTACGCCAAGCGCAAGGTGGCCAGAACCAACAAGCTGGTCAAGGAGGAAGGTATTGCCAGCTCGCTTTGGGAGAAAAGCGCGGCCATGGTGGGGCTTGGCAGCACTCCGGACTAGCAGCCGGCGGGCTCAGCCCTGGCCGGCCGCGGCGGGCGGGAAGCGCCCGCCGGTGTAGATGCCCTCTGACAGTTGCTGCACCAGCCACGGGCTGAAGACGAAGGGCGTTGCGGAAACGGCCTCTTCGACGTCCACAATGTCGGCCCAGGCCCAGTCGCACACTTCCTCCGTGTTGGGGGAGAGTGTTGCCGGACCGGTGTAGACGGCGGTGAACACGGGACACACCTCATTTTCCACAATGCCCGAGGCATCCACTGCGCGGTACCGGAAGTCCGGCAGTGCGGCGGTGATGCCCCCGACCGCCAGGTTGAGCTCCTTGGCGGCACGGCGCACAATGGCGTCCTCAAATGATTCCCCGGGCGCTGGATGGCCGCAGAAGGAATTGGTCCACACGCCCGGCCACGTCACCTTGGACAGGGCCCGGCGGGTGAGCAGGGTCCGGCCCCGGTCGTCCAGAATGTGGCAGGAAAACGCCAAGTGAAGTGCCGTGTCGGTGGTGTGGACCAGCGCCTTGTCGGCGGTGCCGATCTCATTGCCGGCCTCATCAAGGAGCCGGACCAGCTCTACTACAGAAACCATGGTGTCAAGACGCCCTTTCCGACGAAAACAATCTCCAGTCTACGGTTTGACCACGTCGTGGGAGGACTAGCATGGACGCCAAGTCTTTCCACCCGGCGCGTAGCAGCGAGGTCCCGTATATCCTGGTAGGTTCCCGGAGTCCTGTGCTGGCGGAACATAGGCGGGGGGTGCCGGTGGTTCGTACACCGGGGGTAAATTCCTGATCCGCTCGGCTTCACGTGCGGCAGCTTCCTTGGCAGCCCGCGCCTGAACCGCGGCTTGAGCCTTGGCTGCGGCATCCGCTTTCGCTTTTGCCTCTGCCGCCGCCTTCTTCGCGGCCGAGTCAGCCACAGCCTTGGCCTCGGCCGCCACCAGGGTTGCTTGAGTCGACCTCAGTTTTGACACGCCAGCTTCTGATTTTTCGATCTCCGTTGAGAGCAGGGCAATGTGTGTTGCCAGTTCGTGGTCGTCAAAAGCCGCCCAGCGCACAATGTTCGTTTCAGTCTTACCCGTCGCGAGCAAGGCTTTGAGGGTCTTGGCGGCGGCGATGGCAGCGGCCGTTGTGGCAATTGCCTTGCCTGATGCGGCAGAAGTGGCCGGGATAGCGGATTGATCTGCGGCTGTCAGTTCCGCGGTGCTCGCTTCAATTTGGCCTGGCAGGGTGCAAGCCACGGCGGGGTCGTAGATGCCGCGCGAGCTGGCTTCCGCTTCCTTTTGTGCTTCTTCCACGGGTGGCAGGAATTTTTTGTTCTGCCCAAATGACACCGCCGAGCCCAGTCCGGCCCGGGCAATTTCTGCGCTGACAAAGTCATCGCCCGGCGTAAACACCGCGGCCAGGGTGCGATCGTACTTGTCCTTGCGTTCGACGTCGTACATCAGCTTGATCTTGGAGCCGACAGGAAGCAGTTCGGCCAGGAAATCACTGGCTTCCGGACCAAGACATTCGACCGGCTGCTGGGGATCCTTGGTTTCGGGAGTGTCGATGTTCAGCAGCCGGATCTTTTCGTTCCTGCCGTTGACCGACGCCACCAAGGTGTCCCCATCGGTGATCGAAACGACCGTGCCTGTATCCGAACTTTCGTCGGTGCACGCCGTCGCCCCAAGGACCAGGCCAATGACCAGCATCGCTGAGATGCCGAACCTTGGTGCAGAATTTTTATTGCCGACCGCCATTGGACGTACCAACCCCCATCGAGTCAAAAGAGCCGTGGAAGGCTCAAAGTCAACGTCCAGTCTACGGTTTGACCACGTCGTGGGAGACCACCTCGTGGAGCTCAAATCCGCCCGCGCCCAACTTCCAGTAGTGCAGCCGCAGCGCCCCGGCCGTGCCCTTTTCCACGTACAGCCGCATGCACACGTCGTCGCCGCGCAGGGTGAGGCCCGCGTGCGCACCCTCATTGACACGGAGCGGATGGGCTTCGCGCTTGCGCAAGGGGCCGGTCCGCCCGGCCACCAGGTCGACCACCGCCCGCAGGGTCTTGCTGCGCTGCTGCTCGGTAAGGCCTGACCATGAGGCAAGAAAATGCGCGTTGGCGCTGTAGCCGCCCAGCGGGTGCGCGGACTTGTCCACTGCCGGCACCAGCCGGGCCCAGGCGTATTGCACATCAAATTTGAACTGTTCGCCCGGGTCCAGGAACAGCATCTCCGCCGGCGCATCCGTGCGTGAGGTTGTTGACCGGCGCTGTTGCTTGAGCTGGACCAGGGCCGACTTTGTCCTGGCCAAATCCTCACGCAACGCATCCAACTGGTGCTCAGCGGCATTGTGCAGCCGGGCCAATTCGGCAGCCCCCTTGCGCTCCGCCTCGAGCTGGTCCTGCAACGCCCGCGCCACCTTGTCCGTGGCACCCTGGCGCTTCTGCGCCTCCAACAGTTCCGCAATGGTGTGCCGTGCCTGCTCCAGTTGCATCTGGGTGCTGCGCAGGGCGGTGCGCCGCTCGGGTGGGGTCAGCAGGGCCTCTTCACTGATGCGTTCGCCGCCGGCACCGGCATCTGATAGTTCGACGCCGGGCAGTTCGCCAGCGCCGGCAGCGCCTGAGGCAGGTGGCGCCACGGAAGCACCGGCAGTAAAGATGCTGGCGTAGGGGCGTTCGGAGTCAAGCCAGGGCGGGCCGCCGATTAACAGGGGCGGGGCGGCGACGGCGGGTTCGTCGTCGTCCACGTCAAGCATGGACAGGACCACCGTGCCGTTCTCATACAGGACCCGCACGCGCACCACCTCGCCCTCGGTGAGCAGGTCAACGGCGGAATCCAGGTCGTTGGAGGAGATGTGCTCAACACCAATCCGGAAGTCACTGCCGGGCCACAGGTGTACCAGGGCATGGGTGGGGGCCACTGACTTGACCCTGGCCAGTGCCACGTCGCCATGCTTGTAGACGGTGACAGGTGATGCGTGCGGCACAATCAGCGACTTCACGTCCAGGGCGTCGGTGCCCGGGTCAAAGATGCCTGTGAGCTTTTGCCCCTTGCCCAGCAGCCACTCCAGGGGGATGCCCGGGAGCAGGTCCTCGCCGCGAATCACCGCCCTTTGGCCGTTGGAGAGCAACTCCACGATGGCACGGTCATCGGAGGGAAACCCCTTGACCACGGCTTCGCTGAGAACCGTGAGCGGGGCGGCGGCGGTTTGCTTGGCGGATTCAAAGTGTTCGGCAGCCAGCACCTCGTGTTCCAAGGTGGTGTAAAGCTGCGCCAGATACGCCGCACTGTGCAGGATGTGCGGCCGCGGCGTTCTGCGGGTCCACTGCTCCCCGTGGGGGTAGACCCGGGCACTGTTGCCAAAAACGTGCAGGCGTTCGGGCAGGCCCTTTTGCAGCTTGTGGGTTTCCGGGCCGTTGGCGAGCTCAAAAACGTCGGCGTCGGCGCCCAACAGCGCAGCAACCTTCCGCGCGTCAATGCGCAGCGCATTCTCGGTCATATAGGAAATGACCACTGCCGTGCGCGAGCGCAGCGGGTCCATCAGGTGCGCCGCCAGGTCACTGCCTTTTTTGTGCTGAACAATGGGGGCCGGTTCCGGGACGGCAACGGGCGCAAGGAGCCGGTTCCTGTTCTTCTGTGCAGGCATTGGAGGCTCCTTCCTCATTTGGGACACCGGGCCTTGGTAGTGACTTACATTACATGGGCGCGGGGTGGCTGTTGCTGTTGCACGACAATGATTACGCGGTGGCCGACATGATGCCGAACGCGCGCCCGGCAGTGCACTGTTGCGCACAGTTGCGCGCCGTC
>JBDTQM010000055.1:0-20270 GCA_039932175.1 Specibacter sp. | reverse complement strand
ACCCGTGCCGCCGCCGTGAAAGGGCGGTGTCCTAGGCCGCTAGACGATGGGGGCCTAAGTCAGCTTCTTATCCTCCGCGTTGTTTCCAGCGCTTCAGTCCGAAGTGGACTCCAAAAACTATAGGGGCAATTTGCCCAGAACGCAAAACGAGCATTTGGGCCCCCTGTTTCAGGGGCAGGCTCACTAGGCTGAAAGCATGCATGAGAACCCCCTGGCCGGCATCCCGCACTTTGGCCCCTTAGCCATGACTGAAACCGATTTTGACGCTGCCGTGCAGTCGGCCATCGCCCGGATTCCGGCCGCGCTCCGGGACCAGATGGACAACGTGGTGATCTTTATTGCCCAGGACCACACCCCCGGCCCTGGCGAGGATCCAGACACCGTACTGTTGGGACTTTATGAAGGAGTGCCGCTCACTGAGCGCGGCCTCGGACTGGAATCCGGTTCCCTGCCGGACACAATCACCATCTTCCGCCAGCCCATCCTCGCCATTTGCACCAGCGTCGAGGAGGTTATCCACGAGGTCATGGTGACAGTCACCCACGAAATTGCCCATCACTTTGGGATCGATGACGAACGGCTGCACGACCTCGGCTGGGGATAGCTCACACCGTTGCAGTTCGTGTTGCTGGTGTTACTAGTGTTGCCAAAGCGTTCAAAGTGGCCGTAGTGTCAGATCGGCTGCGCAAATTTTCCCGTGGATTTCCGTGAAACCCTGCTCAGCACGGCGAGCTTCCCATGCCGCCCACTTCCCGCTCCGCAGTAAGGCAACTGGATGAGAATGCGCTTTCTAATTCGCGGCACCACGGCTTTGAGCTGCGCCGCACTGGCCTCCACGGCGTTCATCGCCCCGGCGTTTGCTTCCCCGTCGGCCGGCGCCTTCCCAGCCGGGACAGTGTTTGCCGGCACGACGGCGTTCCTTGGCACGGCGCGCCAGCCGTTCAGTCCCGCCATTCCAAGCACGGATGAGATTGCAAAAGCCAAGGAGTCCGAGGCCGCCACGGCCGCTGCCTCGGCCACGTTGGAGGCAATCCTCAGCTCAGCCAACGACCGCCTGCAGGCATCCACCCTTGTGGCCATGGGCGCCAACAGCGAGTACACGGATGCCTTGGTCATCCTGGATCAGCGCACGGCAGAGGCAAAAACTGCCGCGGCGAAATCCTCGGAGGCGGCCAGCGCCCATAAAGACGCGCAAGCCCAACTGGCACAGTTGGCCGGCAGCCTCTATAAGAGCGGGGGATTGGATCTGGGCGTTCAGACGATTCTGACCAGCTCGGACGCCGACGACACCATGTACCAGGCCTCAACCCTCATGGCCCTGAGCTCCAGCCGCGCACACACTTTTGACACGGCCCGGGCAGCAGCGGCCACATCCGCTGCCCTGGACGCCCAGGCACTGGCGGCCAGCACGGCCGCCGCGGGCGCCACAACAGCCGCTGAGGCGTCGCGCACGCAGGCGCAGGCAGCCGCCGATGCCCAGGCCGCCGTCGTGGCTGATAATCAAAGCCAACGCGATGTCCTGCTGCAAAGGCTGGCAACGCTGCACAACACCACCACGGCGCTGGAAGGGGCCCGCGTGGATGCCCTGGCCCGCAAGGCGCAGGAGGAGGCCCTGAAGGCCCAAATTGACGCCTCCGTGAACGCGCCGGCGCCTGTTCGGCCACCAGTGGCGGAGCCACCGGCCGTGGCGCCCCAGCCAACAGTGCCGAACCCTTCAGCACCAAAGCCATCAATGCCAAAACCGTCCGTACCGAAACCATCAGTGCCAAAACCGCCGGCTCCCACTCAGGCGCCCAAACCGCCTGCGCCGAGGCCCCCGGCGCCCACCACGCCCCCGCCTGTGAAGCCGCCGGTCCAGCCTCCTGTGAAGCCGCCTGCCCAACCGCCGGTGACGGGTTCCTACACCCAGATCATGGTCAACTACGCCATGTCCAAGGCTGGCGGGCCGTACCAGTGGGGCGGCAACGGGCCCAGGGCGTTTGACTGCTCCGGCCTGGTGCAACAGGCGTTTGCCGCAGCCGGAAAGTCCGTGCCGCGCCAAGGCACCGACCAGTTCTGGGCGGCCCCGCAGCGTGTGCCGCTGTCGCAAATGCGGTACGGGGACCTGCTGGTTTTTGACGACGACGGATCGGGCCGGTTTGGCCATATTGCCATCTACATTGGCAACGGCCAGGTGGTGCAGGCCCTGAACTACAGCCAACCCATTGGCGTCACGCCGCTGTCGTGGATGTCCGGCATGGAGCTCTACCCCTACGCGGCCAGGTACTGACCCGGCCACATCGCAACACAAGGGCCCCGGCGCACTCAGTGCGCCGGGGCCCTTGTGTTTGAACTATCTGCAGCTATGCCTGAAGGAGCGGGCCAAACGCCGAACGGTCGTCGTGGCGCGGGTCTTCACGGTCCCGGACCACCATGATGGGCCCCTTGGCGTGGTGGCGGACGCCGTCGGTGGTGGAGCCGAGCATCATGCCGGCAAAACCGCCGCGGCCCCTGGTGCCCATGACCACCAGTTCCGAGGTCTCCGACGCCTTCACCAACTCCTCCACCGCCGAGCCTTCAATGAGCTGGACTTCGATGGGCAGCTTGGGGAAATGGCTGCGAATCCATTTCTCCCCGGCGTCGAGCTGCTGTTGAATCTCGGTGAACAACGCTTCACGGTCCACCGGCGCCGGCATCCAGGCAAGCGAGCCCGTGTACGGCTTGACGGCGCAGATGATGCGCAGTGTGGCGCCGGCGAGTTCGGCTTGTTCAGCGGCCAGCAGAACGGCGTAGCGGGCATGCTGGGAGCCGTCCACGCCCACCGTAACCACGTTTTCAATGACGGGGGCAGGCTTGTCGCTCGGGGGGCCCTCACCCAGGCGGCGCGCACAGCTCAGGGGCACCGTGACGGTGGGGCATTTCGCGTGCGCCGGCAGTGCGGAGCTGACGCTGCCCAGGAGCCGGCCAATGAAGCCGCCGCGCCCGCGCGAACCAAAGACCAGCAATTGCGCGGATTCACTCAAATCCAGCAGGACCCCTGCCGCGTCACCGTTTTCAACCCGGGCATCCATGGCAACTTCCAGGTGCGCCACCTTGGCGGCCGCCTCGCGAAGGACAGCCTCCGCGCCTTGGCGGATCACGTCGTCGTCCACTGTTGCGTAGCCGCCGTCGAGCCCCGAGGCAGCAAATATGGGCACAGTGTAGGCCGTGACAAGGTGCAGCGGAAGGCTGCGCAGTTTGGCCTGGCGTGCAGCCCAAATCAAGGCGCAATTACTTTGTTCCGAGCCGTCGATGCCCACCACAATTCCTGTGGGTGCCGGAATGGATTCGGGCGTTTCCGCCTGCGGTGATTGCTCTGGGGTGCTCATGCTGCGCCTCCTTGTTCAGCTTGCCGCAAGGGAACAAAACGCCATGGCGCCTCTCCTTCGCGGCTTGTACTTGTGACTATTGCGGTTTAGCTCTGGCACGTCAAGTTGCCCCCGGCGGGCCGGGTGAAATGGCGCGTCATCTGCGGCTCATCTGCGTCCATGCCCGCAGGCCGCCCGTGTGTGGAAGAGTGAGGGCAATATCACCTTTGGAAAGTGGGCATCCATGCTGGCGCTGCTTGAGACTGCCGTGTTGCGCGGACAAAACGGCACACTTGCCGCCCCCGACGGGAACTGGGCCAACGCCGGCACAGCCTGCGCCGGCCTGCCGGCCCCCTTGGCCGTTTTGGACGTGCAGGCGCTCTCCTTCAATGCCGGTTCCCTGCTGCGACGCGCGGCCGGAAAACCCATCCGTGTTGCCAGCAAATCCATCCGCTGCCGGGAAGTGCTGCGCGCGGTGCTGGCACAGGACGGCTTTGCCGGCATTCTGGGTTTCACCCTGCCCGAAGCCTTGTGGCTGGCTGCCGACCCTTCCGGCGCGTTTGACGACGTGGTGGTGGCCTATCCCACGGCGGACGGGCAGGCGCTGCGGGCCCTGGCCGTGGACCCGGCGGCCTGCGGGCGCATCACGCTGATGGTTGATTCCACGGAGCATCTTGCGTGGATGGCCGTCGCACTGGCCGAGGTCACCCCGGCGGCCCCCATCCGGCTCTGCCTGGACCTTGATGTGTCGTGGCGGCCCAGCGTGCGCGGACGCCCCCTGGGGCATATTGGTGTGCGCCGCTCCCCCGTGCGCACCGGCGCCGATGCCATTGCCATGGCCCTGCACATCGACACGCACCAGCGCGGCGGCGCCAAGCTCTTCACATTGGTGGGGCTCATGGCTTATGAGGCCCAGATCGCGGGCCTTCAGGACACCGCCCACACCGGCCACAGGGCCGCCGATGCGGCTAAGTCGCAGTTGTTGCGGGCGATTCAACGCACCTCCATGGCCGAGATCATCCACCGCCGCGGCAACATGGTGGCGGCCGTGCGCAATGTGACCGACCTTGAGTTCGTCAACGGCGGCGGGACGGGCAGCCTGGAACTGACGACGGCGGATTCCTCGGTGAGCGAGCTGGCTGCCGGTTCGGGCCTGTTCGGCCCCACGCTTTTTGACGGCTATTCACGCTTTGCTCCCGCCCATGCTGTGGGATTCGCGGCCCCCGTGGTGAGGCGTCCGGCCCCTGACATGGTCACGGTTCTGGGCGGCGGTTGGATTGCGTCGGGCCCGCCCGGTCCTGACAGGTCTCCGGTGCCCGTCCACCCGCCGGACCTGGCCCTGCTGGGCACCGAGGGCGCCGGCGAGGTGCAGACTCCCCTGCGCGGCGCGGCAGCCGCTGCGCTGCGCCTTGGCGACAAGGTCTGGTTCCGGCATGCCAAGTCGGGTGAGGTGTGCGAACATGTGGACGCGTTGGAGATGCTCGACGGCGGGAGCAGGGTGGGCACGGCACCCACCTACCGCGGTGAAGGCAAGGCTTTTGCATGAGTGGGTGGCGCAACTGGGCCGGGGACCAGCGCTGCGCGCCCAGCTCCGTGGAGCGGCCCGGCACCGTTGCCGAAATTTCGGCCCTGGTGATGGCCACGGCGGCGTCCGGCGGCACCATCAAGGCTGTCGGGGCGGGGCACAGCTTCTCCGACATTGCCCTGGGCAATGGGGTGCAGCTGCATTTGGACGGCATCAGCGGGCTGCTCGCGGTGGACAGGGCCGCCAAATTGGCCACCTTGGCCGGCGGCACCAGGCTGCACGAGATTCCGGCGCTGCTGCAGCCCCATGGACTGGCCATGGAGAACCTTGGCGACATTGACAGGCAGTCCATCGCCGGCGCCATCTCCACGGGAACGCACGGGACCGGGCTGAAGTTTGGCGGCATTGCCACACAGGTGCACGCACTGACGCTGGTGGGCGGATCCGGTGAGGTGGTGCATTGCTCAGAGACTGAGAATGCCGAAATATTTTCGGTGGCAAGGGTGGGCCTGGGTGCCCTGGGCATCATCACCTCAGTGACGCTGCAGTGCGTGGATGACTTCATGCTGCACGCGCTGGAGCGGCCCGAACCGCTTGCGGAGGTGCTGGAGTCCCTGCCCGAACGCCAGCTTGCTGCCGACCATTTTGAGTTCTACTGGTTCCCGCACACCTCCATGGCCTTGACCAAGACCAACACCCGGCACGCGCCGGGAACCCTGCCCCACGGCGTCGCCCCCTTGTCGCGAACCGCCCGCCTGGTCGATGACATGCTGGTCTCCAACACCTTGTTTTCGGCGCTGTGCAACGTCACCAACAAGGTGCCGTCGGTCATCCCCAGAGTCAATGGCATGGCCGCGAAATTGACCGGCAACAGGGAATTTGGTGACGCCTCCCACAGGGTGTTTGCCACTGAGCGGACAGTGCGTTTCCGGGAAATGGAATACGCGCTCCCGCTGGAAACCATCCCCGCCGTGCTGGGCGAACTCAACGCCATGATTGCGCACAAGGGACTGAACATTTCCTTCCCCGTTGAAGTGCGCAGCGCAGCAGCCGACAACATTGCCTTGTCCACGGCGAACAACCGGCCAAGCGGGTACATTGCCATCCACCAGCACATCAAGACACCCCCGTTTGAGTACTTCAAGGCCGCCGAGGAAATCTTCACGGCGCATGCCGGGCGGCCCCACTGGGGCAAGTGGCACTTTCTCCAATCGAAAGACTTTGGGGAGCTCTATCCAGACCTTGAAAAGTTCTGTAAGGTTCGAGATGTTCTCGATCACACAAGGGTATTCAACAACGCCTACCTGGACCGGGTGCTTCTCTGATTCGCATCGCAACATCACAGCCTTGCTCCAGGCTGTTCCCTGTACGTTCTCCTACCGTTCCAGGAGGCATTTGCTTATGAAGGCTGCGTCCAATGCGCCCACGCCGTTGCCCGCCACCGGTGTGCTTGATCCTGTTGGCGCCCCCGTGCAGGGGTCGGAGGAAAACACCTCCACGATTGTGATTGGTTCGGGGTTCTCAGCCCTGGCCGTTGCCACCGAACTCAATAGGCAGGGCGTCAAGGCCATTGTGGTGGACAGTTTCTGCGCCCTGAAGCAGCACTCACCCGCGCCGCCAACAACAGGCGGCATCAGCCTGGCCGCCTTGAATGAGCGCAGCGAAATTTTGCGGTTCCTGGAACACTACGCCCGCCGCCACGAGCTGGACATTCGTCCCTCAACCCAGGCGTTGTCACTCACACGGCAGCAAGGTTCCCTGCCGTCGAACCCCCAGTGGACCGTCCACACGGCCACGGGCACGTTGCGCGCCCACAGCATTGTCTTTACCCGCGGCGCCTTGAACCAGCTGCGCCGCCTCCTGCACAGCCTGGGTGTCACAACAGCCACCGAGCTGCGCACGGGGATGCACGCCCTGGGCTTGTACCTGGTGGGTGTTGGCGATCTTGTCATCCCCACCACCGCGGAGATCCTCCACCAGGCCAAGCGCGCCGGCGCCTCCATCTCATCCCGCGCGGCTGCCCGGGAGCTGGGCCAGGGACTGGCCGTGGCCTAGGAACTGGGGCTTGGCTCCTCGGGACCGGGCCCAACCCCGGCGGCACTGCAGCAGTTACTCGTCGCTGGACAATCGGCGTCGTGCAACAACCACCATGGCAACCACCACAACGATCAAAACACCAATCAGCGCAAACACGCTCCACGGCACGGAGCTGCTGTCCTGGACGGGTTCGGTGGCAGCATCGGTGGGCGCGTCAACGGACTTGATGGGACCGGCACCCACTGCCGCACCACCTGTTGCGGCGGCACCTGCGGCCGTCGCAGTGAAGCTGAATTCGCCCTCAATGGGGTGTGAATCCGAGGAAACCAGGCGCCACTGGACAGTGTATTTTCCGGCCGGGGCCCCGGGGCGGACACCTTGGGTGGCGACCTTGTCCAGCACGTCAACAGCGCCCTGGGCCCAGTTGCCGCCCGCCTCGTCAAGAACCAGAATCTGGGAACCAATGACGGCAGGGCTGTTGCTCAAGCTGATTTGAATCTTGTCAGGAACACTGCCCACAGTGGATCCGTTGGCAGGGGAAGTCTCGGTCACGGCGTCGTGCGCCAAGGCCGCCGCGGATGACCCCAACACGAGCAACAGTGCGGCCAAAACGGCCGCCAATGTTCGCCTCAGCAATGTTTGTGGTGTCATATTCGTCTCACTAAGCCGAAGACTTACGGGACTCTTCACGGCGTGGGTTCCTTTGTTCGATGGAGCGATGCCTCCTCACGCTATCCCAGAAACATGAGAGTTTCCTGCAGAAGTCAGGCATTTGCGGCTGTCATTGTGAGGGCAGCGTGTCGCCGCGAGGCGGGGAAATGCACGAAAAACCCGGCGACCTCCGCTAAGCTGCGCCCGCTCATTACCGGCTAGGATTTCCTCGAATAACTTAATTTCATTTCACTTTGCCCGGAGGGCTCTTACATGGCTACCAAAACGGACGTCCGGCTGTCAGCTGTCGACAAATACTTCATGATCACGGCCCGCGGCTCCAACTACTCACGGGAGATCCGCGGCGGTTTCGCCACGTTCTTTGCGATGAGCTACATTGTGGTGCTGAACCCGCTGATCCTGGGGGGCGCTGATTCAACCGGCGGTGAGCTGGGCCTGGAACGCGTTGCCGCCGTCACGGCATTTGTGGCCGGTGTTTTGACCATCATCATGGGCGCCTGGGCAAAACACCCCTTCGCACTGGCTGCCGGCCTTGGCGTCAACGCGTTTGTTGCCGTTACTGTGGCCACCCACCCGGGCCTGGCCTGGCCTGACATGATGGGCCTGGTGGTGCTCTCGGGCATTACCATGTTCATCCTGGTGCTCACCGGGTTCCGGACCGCCGTGTTCAAGGCAGTCCCCGAGGGGCTGAAGACAGCCATTGTGGTGGGTATTGGCATGTTCATTGCCCTCATTGGTTTGGTCAACGCCGGCTTTGTCCGCCGCATCCCCGACGTTGCGGGCACCACCGTTCCCGTGGGCCTGGGCTTTGACGGCAAACTCATGGGCTGGCCCACGCTGGTGTTTGTTGTTGGTTTGGTGCTGACCATCGGTTTGGTGGTCCGCAAGGTCAAGGGCGCCATCCTGATCGGCATTGTGGTGTCCACCATCCTGGCCAACATCCTGGAAATGACCCTCCACATCGGGCCTTCCTTTGACGGCACCACCGCCAACCCGCAGGGCTGGTCCCTGGTGTCCCCACAGCTGTCCCAGTGGACCATGCCGGATTTGTCCCTGCTGGGCCAGGTGAACCTCTTTGGCGCCTTCAGCAAGCTGGGCGCCCTGGCAGCTGTTTTGCTCGCGTTTGTGATCCTGTTGAGCATCTTCTTTGATGCAATGGGCACCATGGTGGGTCTTGCCGCAGAAGCCGGCTCGATCGACAAGGACGGCAATATCCCCAACGTTGACCGCGTGCTTCTGGTTGACGCGTTCGGCGCCATTGCCGGCGGTGGTGCGTCAGCGTCCTCGAACCAGATCTACGTGGAATCCGGCGCCGGCATTGGTGAAGGCGCCCGCACGGGCCTGGCCTCCGTGGTGACGGGTTTGCTGCTGATCTTGGCCATGTTTGTCACCCCGCTGATCAAGCTGGTCCCCTTCGAGGCTGTTGCCCCCGCACTGGTGGTTGTTGGTTTCATGATGGTCTCCCAGGTGGGCAAGATCGACTGGTCCGACTGGGGCATCGGCATCCCGGCGTTCCTGACGTTCACCCTGATGCCGTTCACCTACTCCATCGCCAACGGCCTGGGCGCCGGCTTCATCGCGTTCGTGCTGATCCGCCTGTTCCAGGGCCGCGCCAAGGAAATCCACCCCTTGATGTGGGCTGTTGCCGGAGCATTTCTGCTGTTCTTCGGCATCGGCACAGTGGAAGCGCTGTTCGGTATCAAGTAGCGTCCTCTTCCATTCTGTGACGCAGCAGTTGCACCAATTTCCCCGTTTTTTGGGGTTTTTGGTGCAACTGCTGCGTCACAGATGTTTAAAAGGGGAATCTGCCATGCCAGACGCCGCGGTCCCCGCTGGGCTGGCGCCCGGCGCCGCGGTGCTGTTCTCTGGAAGCATGGACTTTTCTGCTCTGACCATTGACACACCGGCAACGCCCTGGACGGGAAGGAACGACGGCGATTCCCCCGCCCACCGCCGCTGGTGGCAGGCCGTGGGCACTGCAGCCCCGTCATCCTTGGACGCCACCCTGCCCGGACCGGCTGCCCTGCTGGGCTTTCGCTCCGATGCCGGCGTGCTGCGAAACCACGGCCGCACGGGTGCCGCCACGGGCCCGGCGGCCATCCGCGCCGCGCTGGGCTCCCTGGCATTCCACGGCACCCGCAGCGTCAGTGACGTGGGAGACGTGGTGGTTTCCGGCGACGCCCTGGAGCAGGGCCAAGCCAAGGTGGGGTCGGCTCTCACCGCACTGCTCGACGCCGGATACCTCACCCTGGTGCTGGGCGGCGGCCACGAAACGGCGTTTGCCAGCTACTTGGGCGTGGCTGGCACGGCCGCCGTGGCCAACGGCGCCCGTTTGGGCGTGCTGAACCTTGACGCCCACTTTGACTTGCGCCAGGCCCCGGCCCCCAGCTCGGGCACCCCGTTCCTGCAGATGGCCCACGCCGAGGCCGCCGCCGGTCGGGAACTGAATTACGCCGTCGTCGGCATCAGCGAACCAAACAACACGCGCACCCTCTTTGACACGGCACACAACCTGGACGTGAAGTACCTGCTGGATGAGGACTGCTCCGGCGAGCGCACCGCCGCCTTTGTGTCATCATTTCTGGAGACCGTTGACATTGTGTACCTGACCATCGACCTGGATGTGCTGCCGGCAGCCGTGGCGCCTGGCGTGAGCGCCCCGGCCGCCTATGGCGTGCCGCTGCCGGTGATCGCCGCCGTGTGCCGCCAGGTGGCCGCCAGCGGGAAACTGTTCCACTTTGACGTGGCTGAACTGAACCCGGAGTTCGACATCGACAACCGCACAGCCAAAGTGGCCGCCCGCCTCATCGACACCCTGCTGCGCTAAACCGCATTAACTCGAACTGACCCGCAATGGTGGTCGAAAAAACGCGTTTTCGAGGCGTTTTTCGACCACTACTGCGGGTCAGCCGTTGGGGAGCAGTTGGGGACTAGTGGACCTCTGCCACCACTTCGTCCGTTTCGTGCCCGCCTTGGAACTGCGTCTTGTACAGCGTGTAGTACGCACCCCTGCGGGCCAGCAGTTCGGCATGGTTGCCGTGTTCCACAATGTCCCCGTCCTCCATGACCAGGATGGTGTGCGCATCCCTGATGGTGGAGAGCCTGTGCGCAATCACAAACGATGTCCTGTCCGTGCGCAGGGCTGCCATGGCGTGCTGGACCAACAGCTCGGTGCGTGTGTCCACGGAGGACGTTGCCTCGTCCAAGATCAACAGCGACGGCTTAGCAATGAACGCCCTGGCAATCGTGATCAGCTGCCGCTCACCGGCCGAGACAGTGCCGCCGTCGGCGTCAACAACCGTGTCATAGCCCTTGGGCAGCTGGCGCACGAACCTGTCCACCATGGTGGCTTCGGCGGCGGCGGTGATTTCCTCGTCGGTGGCATCCAGGCGGCCGTAGCGGATGTTCTCCTTGATGGTGCCTTCAAACAGCCAGGCATCCTGGAGCACCATGCCCACCTGCGAGCGCACCTGCTCGCGGGACAGCTCGCGAGTGTCCGCGCCGTCGATCAGGATCCGCCCGCCCGTGAGCTCGTAAAAGCGCATGACGAGGTTGACGAGCGTTGTCTTCCCGGCGCCCGTGGGCCCCACAATGGCTACTGTCTGCCCAGGCTCCACGGTGAAGGAGACATCTTTGATCAGGGGTGTCTCCGGGGAGTAGCTGAAGGAGACGTTCTCAAAGCGCACATGCCCGTCAGTCTGTTCGGGCAGCAAGTCGGAGTCCTCCTCGGCCTCCTGCTCGTCGGCATCGAGGATTTCAAAGGTCCGCTCGGCGGAGGCCACACCCGACTGGATCATGTTGGCAATGCCGGCAATCTCGCCAATGGGCTGGGAGAACTCGCGGGAGTACTGGATGAACGCCGTGGCATCACCGAGGGTCATGCCGCCCGTGGCCACGCGTACACCGCCGACGACGGCGACCAGCACGTAGGAGAGGTAGGAGACAAACTGCATGGCGGGCATGATCATGCCGGAGACAAATTGCGCACCAAAGGAGGCCTTGAACAGGCGCTCATTGCGTTCGTCGAATTCGGCCAGCATCTCCTCGTCACGGCCGTAGGCCCGCACCAGTTCAAGGCCCGAGAAGGTTTCCTCAACATGGCCGTTGACGGCACCGGTTTGCTTCCATTGGGCGGCAAACAGCTTCTGGGACTTGGAACCAATGACGCCGGCGATGACGGCCGACAACGGCAGCGCTATGAGGGCAATCAAACCCAGCTGCCAGGACACAATGAACATCATGATGCCAATGCCCAGGACAGTCAGCACCGACTGCACCAGTTGTGAGAAAGCCTGTTGCAGCGCGGACTGGATGTTGTCCACATCGTTGGTCACGCGGGACATCAAGTCCCCGCGCTGGCGGGTGTCAAAGTACCCCAGGGGCAGCCGGTTGAGCTTGGCCTGAATGTCCTCACGGAGTTTGTAGACCACGCGCATGACCAGCGCATTGAGCAGGAACCCCTGCAGCCACATGAAGATGGAGGCCACCGAGTACAGGCCCAGCACCAGGATGATGAGCCGGCTGAGTTCCATGAAGTCAATGCCGGCGCCGGGCACAATGTTGGCCTTTGCCAGCATGTCCGCAAACTGGCCGTTGCCGGCGGCACGCTGGGCTTCGACCAGGGTTTCCAGCGGAACGCCTGCGGGCAGCTGCGAGCCGATCACGCCGTTGAAGATCACGTCCATGGCCGCGCCAAGGATTTTCGGGGCAATGACCGTCAGCACCACGGATGCGGCAACAAACACCAGAACCACGGCGAACATGGCCCGTTCGGGGCGCAGCAGCCCAACAAGCCGCTTGGCCGCCGGCCAAAAGTTCTCGGCCTTCTTTGCCGGCGTCCCGCCAAACATGTCCCCGTCGGATTCGGTGGGCTTGTACTCGGGGTACAGCTCCTCATCCTCGGCAATTGGCTCAGCGGCGGTCGCGGCGGGGGCCGGGTTCTTTTCCTTGCGCGCCATTATGCAACACCTTCAATACTCAGCTGAGACTGAACAATCTCGCGGTAGGTCTCATTGCTTTCCAGCAGTTCGTCGTGGTTGCCTGCGCCCACGACCTCGCCGTTGTCCAGCACAATGATGTGGTCGGCCTCCCGGATGGTGGAGACGCGCTGGGCCACGATGATGACTGTGGCGCCGCTGGTGGCCTCATGCAGGGATTCGCGCAAATGCTGATCGGTGGTGACATCCAGCGCCGAGAACGAATCGTCAAACAGGAAAATTCTTGGCTGCGCCGCCAAGGCGCGGGCAATGCAGAGCCGCTGACGCTGGCCGCCGGAAACATTGGTGCCGCCCTGGGCTATGGGCGTGTTGAGCTGCTTGGGCTTCTCCTGGACAAAGTCCTGCGCCTGGGCAACCCGCAGGGCCTCCCACAATTCCTCGTCATTGGCATCGGGTCGGCCAAACTTCAGGTTGGAAGCAACCGTGCCGGAGAACAAGTACGGCTTCTGCGGAACCAACCCGACCAAACGCGCCATCTGTGGCCGGGTGAAGTCGCTGACGCTCACCCCGCCAATGCTCACGCTCCCGCTCTGCGGTTCAAAAAGGCGCGGGATCAGGTTCAACAGGGTTGACTTGCCGGACCCGGTGGAGCCAACAATCGCCGTCGTCTGTCCGGCCTTGGCCGTGAAACTGACATTGTTCAGCACCGGGCGCTCGGCACCCGGGTAACCAAAGGAAACGGAAGAAAATTCGACGCCGTGGGTTGCCGGTGCCGGGACACCCTGGGGCACGGTCAGGCTGGGTTCTGCCAGGAGGACCTCGTCAAGGCGTTCGGCCGAGATGGCTGCGCGCGGAATCATCATCACCATGAAGACGCCCATCATGACGGCCACCAGGATTTGCAGCAGGTATTGCAGGAACGCCGTCAGCGAGCCAATCTGCATCTGGCCCGCGTCCACCCGCTGCCCGCCAAACCACAGCACGGCGGCGGTGGCCAGGTGCAGGATCATCATGATCACCGGGAACATGAGCACAAACAAGTTGCCCACCTTGACCGAAACGCGGGTCAGGGACAAGTTGGCGTCGCGGTAGCGCTGGGCCTCGAACTTCTCGCGCACAAACGCCCGGATGACCCGGATGCCGACGATTTGTTCACGCAAAACACCGTTGACGGTGTCGATCCGCTCCTGCATTTCCCTGAACAAGGGCAGCAGTTTCACCACCAGAAAGCCAACCACAATGAATAGCAGTGGCACTGAGACCCAGACAAGCCAGGACAGTCCCACGTCCTCCCGCAGCGCCATGATGATGCCGCCAACGCTCATGATGGGGGTCGAGACCATGAAGTTCAGGGTCATCAGGATCAGCATTTGCACTTGCTGGACGTCGTTGGTGTTGCGAGTGATCAGTGTTGCGGTGCCAAAACGGCTGACATCCAGCGCACCCAGGGCGTTGACCCTGTGGTAGACCTCCCGGCGCAGGTCGCGGCCAATGGCCATGGCCGTGCGGGCGCCGAAGTAGATGCCGCCAATGGCACTGACGACTTGGACAAAGCAGACCACCACCATGGTCACGCCCGTGGACCAGATGAAATCGGTGTTGCCCTTGGCCACGCCCTGGTCAATGATCTGGGCATTGAGGCTGGGCAAATACAGTGCGGCGATGGTGGAAATCAGTTGCAGGACAAGCACGGCAACAATCCAGGCCCAATAGGGTTTGGCGTGCCGCAGGGACAGCCGGAGGAGTTTCACGAGAAGCATCTCATTCGAATATACGTTTGAATAGAGGGGGTACCCAACATTAAACACGCCCAAACCGGCGATGGCAACAGTGAAAAACTGTTCCCCAACATCATGTCCGGGGGCTTGTTTTCAAAGGCGTTTTCGCTCCCGCGACCGCCCGGGACAGTCCCTGGACGGCGTAGTCGTATTGGCGCATGAAGCCGCCCCCGGGCGCCAAGAACGGCTGCGGCATTGTTGGCCCAGGAGGCATCGCGCAGCAGTGCGCGGCCAACGAAAACGGCGTCGGCCGAGCCGCTGCCCAGCAGCCCGCTGGCCGTGGCGGCATCTGCAATGCGTCCGACGGCGGCCACCAGGGTTTTGCTGCTTGCCTTCAGTTGCGACGCATTGAACGTTTTGTAGTCCTCACGGTGCGGAATGTTGGCCGGAACCAGGCCACCGGAGGAGACGTCGATCAGGTCGGCACCATGCTCGGCCGCCCAGCGCGAAAGCACAACTGACTCCTCAAGCACCCAAGCCGCCCTCTCATCCGCAGGATCCTCCTGCACCCAGTCGGTTAAGGAAATGCGCAGGAAAACTGGCTTGTCGGCGGGCCATGCGGCCCGTACGGCGTCGAGCACCTCAAGAACAATGCGGGCGCGGTTTTCCAGGCTGCCGCCGTAGCTGTCGGAGCGGGTGTTGCTCAGCCGGGAAAGGAAGGAATGGAGCATGTAGCCGTGGGCCGAATGGATTTCCACCACTTCCTAGCTGGCCGCCAGCGCGCGGCGGGCAGCCTCCGCCCAGGCAGCAACAACGGCTGCAATGTCGGCCACTGTCATGGCAACAGGTTCCCGATAGCCCGGGAACGCAATGCTGCTGGGGCCAACTACGGGCCAGCCGCCCTCAGCAGCGGGGACGGGTCCGCCACCAAGGCAAGGCCGGTCGATGGAAGCCTTCCACCCGGCGTGGGCCAGCTGGATCACGGGCGCCGCACCGGCGTTGGCTATGGCACTGGTCAGGCGGCGGTGGGCGGGGATCCGGGCATCGTCCCACAGTCCCAGGCCGTAAGGGGAGATGCGGCCTTGAGGCTGCACACCTGTGGCCTCCACCATGACCAAGCCAACGCCGCCGGCGGCGCGTGCCGCGTAGTGGGCCAGGTGGAAATCATTCGGGGCGCCAACGCCTGAGCCGTCCGAAAGTGCCGAGTACGTGCATATCGGGGACCTCCCAAAGTTGGTGCGTCATATTCTTAGTACGAGCCTCATCGTAGTATGATGGTTATCGTACAAGTAACCGGCTCGCAAAGGAGCGCAATACACCATGGGTCCCGCACGCAGCCTTGAGCACCCAACCCCCGAGCAGATGAGCCTGGACGCTGTCCTCTCAGCCCTGGCCGATCCCCTCCGCCGCACGATTGTGGCGCAATTGGCCGGCGACCACGACGACCAGGCGTGCATCGCCTTCGCCCTGCCCGTGAGCAAATCGACGTCCACCCACCACTTCCGCGTCCTGCGCGAAGCCGGCGTCATTTCCCAGCACTATCGCGGAACGTCCATTTTGAACGGCCTGCGCACCGAAGACCTGAACCTGCGCTTCCCGGGACTGCTCGACGCCGTCCTGGCGGCAAACTGATCCCGCGGCACAGTCGAACGGGCAGTAGTTGTTGATGTTGCCCGGTAAACATCAACAACTGCTGCCGTTCGAGTTGCGGGGGAGCAGGTGGCTGGGACCACGCCTGCGAGGGGCCCCAAGCGAAGACGCGCCAGCGGATTCGCTTGGGGAGCAGGTGGGGACTAGTTCAGTGGGCCCGTTGCCGTTTCGGCGGCCGCACGGATGGCGCCGGAGCCCACCAGGCGGTCGGCCGCCTCCAGCTCCGGTGACAGGAAGCGGTCAGCGCCCGGGCCAGGCACGGTTGCCCGGAGCACCTCGATGACAGCCGCGCCGGCGGGACCCGGGACAAGTTCGCCGTCGGACAGGGACGTGCGCATGTCGATGGCACGGGTGGCGGTGACCAGCTCGATGGCCAGCACACGGCGCAGGTTCGCCACGGAGCAGCGCAGCTTGCGGGCGGCGTGCCAGCCCATGGACACATGGTCCTCCTGCATGGCGGAGCTGGGGATGGAATCCACCGACGCCGGCACGGCCAGGCGCTTGGAGTCCGAGACCAGCCCGGCCTGCGTGTACTGGGCAATCATGAGGCCGGAGTCCACGCCGGGATCACCGGCCAGGAAGGCGGGCAGGCCCTGTGAACGGGCCGGGTCCAGCATCCGGTCGGTGCGGCGCTCGGCAATGGAGGCCACGTCCGCGGACACAATGGCCAAAAAGTCCAGCACATACGCCACCGGGGCGCCGTGGAAGTTGCCATTGGAACTCACCCGGCCATCCGGCAGGACGACGGGGTTGTCGATTGAGGCGGCAAGCTCACGCGTGGCCACCATGAGCGCATGGTCCACGGTGTCACGGGCAGCACCTGCCACCTGTGGGGCGCAGCGCAGCGAGTAGGCGTCCTGCACGCGGGAGTCGCCCACGCGGTGCGAGGCCACGATGGGTGAATTGGCCAGCACGCGCAGCATGTTCTCGGCGCTGAGCGCCTGGCCGGGGTGCGGGCGCAGCTCCATGTGCAGTTCGGGCACGAACACCTGGTCGGTGCCCAGCAGGCCCTCGACGCTCAGCGCGGCGGTGATGTCCGCCGTCGTGAGCAAAAGGCGCAGGTCGGCGATGGCCATGAGCAGCATGCCCAGCATGCCGTCGGTGCCGTTGACCAGGGCCAGGCCTTCTTTTTCGGCGAGTTCAATGGGGGTGATGCCCGCCTCGGCGAGCAGTTCCGGCACGGGGCGGACCACGCCGTCCGGGCCGGCGGCCTCGCCCTCGCCCATGAGCACCAGCGCGCAGTGCGACAGCGGGGCAAGGTCCCCGGAGCAGCCCAGGGAACCGAATTCGCGGACCACGGGCGTGATGCCGGCATTGAGCACGTCCACCATGGTTTGGACGACGACGGGGCGCACACCCGTGCGGCCGCTGGCGAGGGTCTTGGCGCGCAGGAACATGAGCGCGCGCACCACCTCGCGCTCCACGGCCGGGCCCATGCCGGCCGAGTGGCTGCGGATGAGTGATTTTTGCAGCTGGGTGCGCATGTCTGCCGGGATGTGGCGGTTGGCCAGTGCCCCGAAGCCGGTGGAGATGCCGTAGGCGGGGGTTTCGGAGCTGGCCAGCTTGTCAATGTGCGCCCTGACGCGTTCGACGCCGGCCAGCGCCTCCTCGCTGATGGCCACCGTGGCGTTGTGGCGGGCCACGGCGATGACGTCCTCGGGGGTGACGCCGGAGGATGAGAGAACTACGGTGTCCTGGAGAACGGCCTTGTTCATGGTGAATCCTTTGCATGGTGCGAATGGGCTTAGCTGCCACTATTCCCTGTTGTGCCGCGGAAATCTGCCCCTTCCCGCGCGCCCTGTACGGGATTCCAGACTGGCCGGCGCCGATTCAGTCCGCGGGGGCCGTTGCAGACATTCGCTGCCGGTGCACCAGGGGCGAATGTCCACAACGGCCCCCGCGCAACGAAATCGGGGCAAAACCGCATATCAGCCGGCCCCGCACCTGAATTTACCGCTCGTTGCGCCCGTAAATCCGGGTGGACAGCTCCGCCGCAACCTTGGTGACCCGTTCGGCAAGTGCCGGCCACTGCGCTGCGGGCACTTTCTCCTCGAGAAATGTCACGGCCACGGCAGCCACGGGCCAGCCAACATGGTCGGTCACGGCCGCGGCCACCGAGGCGAAGCCGTCGGTGACCTCGCCGCTCTCCGTTGAGTAGCCGCGCAGCCGCACCTGGTCCAGGTGCGCCGAGAGGGCTGAGTACTTGCCAATGGGGTCCGGCACCTCGGTGCGGGAGCTGAATGCAGCCGCATTGGGGTACAGGGCCCGGACCTGGGATTTGGGCAGGGCGGCCAAAATGGCGCGGCCACTGGCGGTCAGGTGGCTGGGCAGCCGCACGCCCACATCCGTTACCAGGGAGGGGCGGTGCTTGGCGCGTTCCTCAACGATGTACAAAACGTCGCGCCCGTGCAGCACGGCCAGGTGGGCACTTTCACCGATCTTGTCCACCAGGGCCGCCAGCAGGGGCCGGCCCAAACGGGACAGGGGTTCCTGGCGTGAGTATGCGCTGCTGAGTTCAAAGGCGGCAACACCCAGGCCATAGCGCTGTTCCTCGTGCAGGTGCATGACAAAGCCGCTCTGCTCCATGACGCCGAGCAGGTGATAGACGCTTGAGCGCGGCAGATCCAGGGTGGTTGCAATGGTGGAGGCCGCCAGCGGGCCGCGCTTGGAGGAAAGCAACTTCAAGATGCGCAGCGTGTTCTCAGCCGCAGGTACTTTGGACGGCGTCCGTGCAGTGGTTGTCATGGCTTCCTAGTTTTACACCGAAATCGCCAGCAGTCTTTTCTCAATATAGAATATTGCAGTCTGAAATCCCAGATTCTGGGACAAAATTGGACACTTTCAGCATGAAACCACCCCATGAAGTGACGCCGGCCACCACCATTCACCCCTGTAGTGGCGCAGGACACCCCTGCCGCGGCCGCCCACTGTGTTAGAAAGCTCACGCATGAACGCCAACGGTTCCGTCCTCAAACGCGGCTTGAATGCCCGTCACATCCGCTTCATGGCGCTGGGTTCGGCGATCGGCACGGGCTTGTTCTACGGCTCCTCCAGCGCCATCCAAAAGGCCGGTCCGGCAGTCCTGCTGGCGTACATCATTGCCGGCGCTGCCGTGTTCATGGTGATGCGGGCCTTGGGTGAACTGGCCGTGCGCCACCCCGTCTCCGGTTCGTTTGGGCAGTACGCCAGCCGCTATTTGGGTCCGCTGGCCGGATTCATCACGGGCTGGACATATGTTTTTGAAATGGCCATTGTGGCCATTGCCGACGTGACGGCGTTCAGCATTTACATGGGCTTCTGGTTCCACGACGTCCCGCGCTGGATCTGGGTCCTGGCCATCATCTTCTTCCTGGCAGCCATCAACCTGCTCAGCGTGAAGGTCTTCGGCGAGCTGGAGTTTTGGTTCTCGCTGATCAAGGTATCGGCAATCATTGCCATGATCGCAGGCGGCGTGGCCATCATTGTGTTTGGCTTCCACCTGGAAGGCGCCCAAACAGTTGCCGGCCTGAACAACCTGATGGACCATGGCGGTTTCATGCCCAACGGCTGGGTGGGTCTGTTGGCGGCCTTCGCCGTGGTGATGTTTGCCTTTGGCGGCATAGAAACCATTGGCGTGACGGCCGGTGAGGCGGCCGACCCGGCCACATCCATTCCGGCGGCCGTCAACACAGTCCCGGTCCGCATCCTGCTGTTCTACGTACTGACCATCGGCGTGCTCATGACACTGATCCCGTGGAATGAAATCACCGGCGAGACAAGCCCCTTTGTGCAAATCTTCGATTCCCTGGGCATTCCCCTGGCGGCACATATCCTCAACGCCGTTGTCATCACGGCAGCCCTCTCAGCCATCAATAGCGACATCTTTGGCTCCGGCCGGGTCCTCTACGGCCTGTCCCAACAAGGCCACGCGCCGGCCGTCTTCGGCAAGGTCTCCCGATCAGGGGTCCCCTGGATGACAGTTGTCCTCATGACGGGCGTACTGCTGGTGGGCGTGGTTCTGAACGCCACCATCCCCGAGGACGTCTTCGTGCTCATCGCCTCCATCGCCACCTTCGCCACGGTGTGGGTGTGGCTCATGATCCTGGCCTCGCACGTCGCCATGAAACGCGAAATTGCCCGCAATCACCTTGCCCCGTCCGGCTTCCCCGTCCCCCTGTGGCCGCTGGCTTCAGCCGTGACGGGCGTGTTCATGGTGGGCGTGATTGTGCTCCTGGGCATCTACCCCGACACCCGCGTGGCCCTGTACGTTGGCGGCATCTGGCTGGTCCTGCTGGCTGTCACCTTCAAGCTCTGGGTGCGCGGGAAAGGCCGTGACCGTGCGGTGCTGGTGGACGAATCGGCCCCCGTGGAGCGTACGACGGCGGCACCCGCCCGCCGCTGATCCCCCGCCCCGGTGGCGCCCCGG
>JBDTQM010000054.1:0-20431 GCA_039932175.1 Specibacter sp. | reverse complement strand
CATGGCCCTGACCCATGGGATCTCCCGCGCCTCCGTGCGGGACGCCATCCGGATTTTGGCCGTCATGGGTGTGGTGCGGACATCCGTTGGGTCCGGCCCGCAGTCGGGGGCTGTTGTCATTTCCAACCCCAGCGCCGGGCTGGCCTCGACGCTGCGTCTGCACATGGCCACCAACCATTTCCCGGTGGCCGACATTGTCCAGACACGCATCATGATGGAAACCTGGGCTGCCGTGGAAGCGGCCCGGCACGTCCATGACGACGCCAAGGTGGCCCAGCTGCAGCAGTTGCTGGCGGCCATGAAAGCCCCGGAGCTTGGCCGGGAGGAGTTCCATGTCCTGGACGCGGCGTTCCACGTGCTGCTGAGCTCGCTGGCGGGCAATGCCGTGGTCACGGCCATGATGGAATCCCTGCGCTCCGCCATTCAAAGCTACGTCAGCGCTGCCATTGACAGCGAGGCCAAGTGGGAGGCCATCGTGCCCTCTCTGCGCCAGCAGCACGAAGGGATTGTGGCGGCCGTGCTGGCCCACGACGGCGGCGGCGCGGCCCACGCTCTCAGGGACCACATTGAGTGGTTCCACGCACAGACGCAGTCGACGCCATGAGGTGCCCGTGCCAAAGCGGTGAGCCGTTCGAAAGCTGCTGCGCCAAATACCTCAGCCCCGCCGCCGGGGTGCAACGTGACCACCCGCCGACGGCGGAAGCATTGATGCGCTCACGCTTTAGTGCGTTCGCGCTCGGTGATGCCGGCTACCTGCTGCGCACCTGGCACCCCTCCACGCGTCCGGAGTCCCTTGAACTGGATCCCGACCAGAAGTGGTACCTGCTGGAAATCCTCAGCACCCAGCATGGCGGCCTGTTTGACCGGGATGGCGTGGTCACGTTCAGGGCCCACTACCGCTCGGCCGAGAACCGCAAAATCAGGGATTCGCTGACGGAAACCAGCAGCTTTGTCCGGGACGGCAAACAATGGCTGTACGTGGCTGCGTTGGAGTTTCATTAGCCGTGAGTTGTGATGCTGCGCACTTGGGCGCAGCGGGTACCTTGGGTGGATTTTGCGGCACGGTAGAGTTGGCCGGTGGAGGAAAACAGTGGGACCCCGGCCAGTGACTTTGATTTTGCACAACTGCGGCGGTTTCCCGACATAGAGGCGGAGAATCTGTTTGCCCACGACGCCACGGATGAGCTGATTCTGCGCGAAGGCGCACAGGCACTGGCGCTGGCAGGCAACGGCGAAGTGGCCATTGTGGGGGAGCGGTACGGGGCCTTGACCCTGGCAGCCGCCACCGTCCACGGCCTGCGCGGACTGCGCGTGCACCAAGACCCCCTCTCCGGTGAACACGCCCTCGCCGCAAATGCGCTCCGGGCCGGATTGAGCGGGTCCTACACGTCCATGCCGCTGGCCGGCGGGCTCTTTGAGGGCGTCAAGGTTGTCCTGTGGCAATTGCCGCGCAGCCTGGAGGAAGTCGCTGAAGTTGCCGAACTCATTGCCGCCCATGCAGACCCGCAGGTGCAGATTTTTGCCGGCGGACGCATCAAGCACATGACCCTGGCGATGAACACCGTCCTGTCCCGGCATTTTTCGGCTGTGTCAGCCGGCCGGGCCTGGCGCAAATCCCGGCCGCTGCTGGCCGACGGCCCGCACGGCGACGGGACGGCGCAGGGTTTTCCGCGGCGGGAGTACCATGCAGATCTTGACTTGTGGCTGTGCTCCCACGGGGCCACCTTTGGCGGCAGCAAGGTTGACGTGGGCACCCGCTTCCTTCTGGAGTTCCTGCCGCAGATGCGCCCGGAGGCCGGCTCGGCCATTGACCTGGGCGCCGGCAACGGCACCATCGCCGCAGCGTTGGCCAAGGCCAGGCCACACATCGTCGTGACGGCAACTGACCAGTCAGCTGCCGCCGTGGCCTCCACGGCCGCAACGGCAGCAGCCAACGGGCTGGCAGACCGCATCCGGGTGGTCCGCGATGACGCGCTGGGCACATTTGCGGACGAATCAGCGGAATTGATACTCCTGAACCCGCCGTTTCATATTGGCGCCACCGTCCATGCGGGCATTGCGCACAAACTTTTTGCCGCAGCAGCACGAGTCCTGGCACCCGGGGGTGAACTCTGGTGCGTGTACAACCGTCATTTGGATTACAGGCCGGCACTGGAAAAGGTGGTGGGTCCCACCGAAGTGGTGGGGCGCAACAGCAAGTTTTCGGTGAGCGTTTCACACAAGTTTTCAGGAATACCTGAGGCAAGCTTGAGGAATTCTTAGGCTCAAGATCGCCCCGTGCGTCGTGGCGGTCACGCCCAGCCGCCCGGGGCGGGGTAATCTGGCAGCTGGGTATTGGGGTTTTGGGTGGCCCGTATCCGAACATAATTTGTCAAGGAGAAAAAGTTGGCTGTTCCCGAGCTTGGTTTCCCACCGCGGCGCCGCGGTACAAATCTCCCCAAGATGGGCGATTTCAACCAAGCGGTCATTTTGGACTCCATTCGCCGCTCCGAAGAAGGCCTCAGCCGTGTGGAGCTTGCCGCCTCGGCAGGCCTGGCAGCGCAAACGGTGTCCAATATTTGCCGCCGCCTCCTTGACACGGAATTGATTGTTGAAGCCGGGAAGGAAACATCCGGCCCGGGCAAACCCAGAACCATTCTGCGGCTGAACCCGCGCGGCATGTACGCCGTCGGGCTTCACATTGACCCGGCCCTGACCAGCTACGCGCTGGTGGACGCCGTGGGCACAGTCCTGGTGTCTGTTGATGAAGCCACAGACCTTGCCAGCCGCCCGCGCGACGCTGTCGCCGCCATGGGTGCCAGGATTCGCAGCATCATTGCCGGTTCCGGTGTTGACGAGAGCCGGATAGCAGGGGTGGGCGTCGCCACCCCCGGACCCGTCGATGCGGCCAGTGGCACGGTTGTTGAGCCGCCCCACATGCCCGGCTGGACGCGGGTTCCCCTGCAGGAAATTTTGCGCGAGACCACGGGGCTGCCCGTTGTGGTGGACAAGGACGTGACGGCAGCAGCTGTTGCCGAGCTGTGGGCCGGTTCAGCCGCCAGTTCCACCGACTTTGTGTTTGTTTACATTGGCACGGGCATCGGCGCCGGTTTGGTGCTCAATGATGAGGTGGTCCGCGGCGCGTCGGGAAACGTGGGTGAAATTGGCCACATCATCACCGATCCCTCCGGTCCTGACTGTGACTGCGGCCGCCGCGGCTGCGTCAAGGTCACCTGCATGCCCGAAACCTTGGTGGCACACGCCCGCGACGCCGGGGTCCTGGCGCCGGCTGATCCGCATAAGCCGCTGTCCCTGCCCGAGGACGTGGCGGCCCTGGCCCAGGCCGCTGCCGACGGGAACCCTGCGGCACAGGAAATTCTGGCCACCTCGGCCCGGCGCCTGGCCGGCGCCGTCTCGGTGCTGACCAACCTGCTCGATGTGGAGCGGGTGGTCTTCGGCGGACCGTTCTGGCCGGACCTGGCACCCACCTACCTGGCCCGGATGCCGGCGCTTCTGGCACGGCTCAGCGTCACCACCAGCGTTCACTCCATTGACGTGGTGGGAACCATTGTGAACTCGGGCGAGGAAGCCTTTGGTGCTGCATGCCTGGTCATGGAGAAGACCTTCAGCCCCAAGGCCGCACACCTGCTCCTGGATTCAAAGGTCTGACTGACGGCTCGAACGTCCCGCGCCGGCTCAATCCTCCAGCCGTTGGAAAGGCCTAGTCCACGCCCTCGCGGATCACGCCGAAGGGCACTTTGCTGTCAGTATGGGCCTGGATCACATGCGGATTGATGATGACCCGCACGCCGTGGTCCTTCTCGGCAACGGATTGCTGCAAGACGGGCAGGACCGTGGCAATAAAGTTCTCGTCGCGGCCCTGCAAGTATTCTTCGTAAGCGGCTGGCAACTGGTTCATGAACCATACTGTAGTCCCCAGCCTGCGTCAGGGACAGAGCGAATGGGAAGTTCTCCCCATTGCGGCAGCGCCCGGCATCGGCTGAGCTGGAGCGTAGGATTTTTGCCCTGAGCAGTGCCATCGAAAGGCCCCGACACCGTGTCACCCACAACAGTCAGCTCCCGGATCGAGCCCGCTGAGCTGGAACTCGCCCAACACATCACGGGCAGCATTTCGCGCAGCTTTGAGAGCAAGGTGGTGGGCCAGGCCCGGCTGCGAGAGACCCTGCTGATCTCGTTGATGACCGGCGGGCACGTCCTGTTGGAATCCGTTCCCGGTTTGGCGAAGACCACGGCAGCCCAAACATTGGCCGACTCCATCAGCGCCCTGTTTCACCGCATCCAGTGCACGCCGGACCTTTTGCCCAGCGACATTGTGGGCACCCAGATTTACGACGCCGCCAAGGGCACCTTTGTGACGCGGCTGGGGCCCGTCCATGCCAACATTGTGCTGCTGGATGAGATCAACCGTTCCAGTGCCAAAACACAGTCAGCCATGCTGGAAGCCATGCAGGAGCGCCAAACCACCATTGGCGGGGCGGTGCACCCCCTGCCGCAGCCCTTCATGGTCATGGCCACCCAGAACCCCATTGAGCAGGAGGGGACCTACCAGCTGCCCGAGGCCCAGATGGACAGGTTCATGCTTAAGGACGTGCTGGACTATCCCAGCCCCGTGGAAGAGGCGGAAGTGATCCGGCGCATTGACGCCGGCGTGTTCCTGGCCAGTTCCACCCCCACCCCCGTGGCAACACTCGACCAGGTGCGCGCCCTGCAGGCCACAGTGAAGAAGGTGTACCTGGATCCGGCCCTGGTGAACTACATTGTGGGCCTGGTCTATGTCACCCGCCATGCGGCACAGTACATTGACCCCACGCTGGCCGGGTTGATTGAGTTTGGTGCCAGCCCCCGCGCCAGCATCGCCTTCACCCAGGCTGCACGGGCCCTGGCGCTCCTGCGGGGCCGCGACCATGTCATCCCCGAAGATGTGAAGGCACTCGCCGAACGGGTGCTGCGCCACAGGATCATCCTGGGCTTTGAGGCGGTGGCGGAGAACATCCGGGTGGAAAAGATCATCGCCGCCATCGTCGACTCAGTGCAGACGCCTTAGGGACGCGTGGGCACCTTGTTGACCGCGGTGAAATCAAGGATGTACATCTTTGCCCACCGCCGGGCCCGCGGCATGCTCGACGGCGAATACGCCTCCGTTTTCCGGGGCCGCAGCCTGGACTTTGAGGACCTCCGTGACTATGTCCCGGGGGATGAGGTGCGCGACATCGACTGGAAGGCCACAGCCCGGGTGGGGACGCCACTGATCAAGCGTTATGTTGCCACCCGCCGCCAGCAGGTTCTCTTTGTTGCCGACACCGGACGGAACATGGCCGCCGCAGCCCTGGGGGGCGGGATCAAAAAGGACATTGCCGTCACGGCCATGGGCGTCATTGGTTCCCTGGCCATCCGGCACGGGGATTCCGTGGCGCTGGTCCACGGCGACGGCGCATCCTCGCAGGCCATGCCGGCCAAGGGGACCGAGAGTCATCTTGAGCAGGTGCTGCGGCGGATGGATGCCGCATCACTGGGCAACGGCCCCAGCGACCTCTGCGCCCGGCTGGAGTACGTTGCCGCCCACTACAAGCAACGCATGCTCCTGGTGGTCATGGCTGATGACGTGGCGGCCGATAACCGCCTGGCCACGGTGCTCCGCCGCCTGCGCGCCCAGCATGAGATCCTGTGGGTGCAGGTGGCCGACGCGGCGCTCGCAGGACCGGCCGCCGTGCACAGTGCAGGCATTGACGTGGCCGGGATGGAAACGGTCCTGTTGCTGCTGGCACAGGATCCGGAGCTGGCCACCAGCTATCTGGACGCCACGGCCGCGCGCGCCCGGGGGCTGGCTGACCTGTTGAAGTCCAGCGGCATTGCCGCCACCAGCATTGGCTCCTCCACCGAGGTCATGGCGAAGGTCTTTGCCCTGCTGGAAAGGCACCGCCGTGCACACTGACGCAACGTTCTACGCCCCCGTTGGCTACTCGCTCTGGTGGCCGCTGGCCGGTGCGGGACTCCTGGTCCTGTGCCTGGGCTGGTTCGCGTGGGTGTGGATCTCCACCAGGGCCGGTGCCGATGCGCCGGTGCCGGATTTTGTGGCGCCAGGAAACCAGGATTCCGTCCGCGCCAGGTATTGGGCCCTGATTGCCGCCATTGAGAAACAGTACGACGCCGGGACGTTCAGTGCGCGTGCGGCCCACCTTGAGCTGAGCCTGGCAGTGCGCACCTTTGTCCACGAAATGACGGGGCTGCAGGCCCACCGCATGACGCTCGCCCAACTGCGCCAGCACCAGCTGCATCTCGCGGCCGACGCCGTGGAACTGTTCTACCCGGGGGAGTTTGCGCGGGACAGCCGGCACCTCAGCGTGTCCGCCTCCGCCCACACGGCCCGCAAGGTGGTGGAATCGTGGCGTTGACGTATTGGTGGCTGGTGCCCCTGGGCCTGGCCCTGCTGGCAACAGTTGTGGTGGTGCAGTGGCGCCGCCCCCGGGCGGCACGGGAGCTCATCCCCGTGGCGCACGCCGAAAGATTGACGGCACTGCCCGCGTACAAGAAGGCCGCGGCGCGGCACAAAAGGTGGCTCGTGACGGCCCTGGCGGCGCTCGCCGTCCTGGCCGTGTCCTTGTTGGTGGCTGCCGCACGCCCGGTGAGTGTAAGCACCAGCATTCCGGAGCAGCGCAACAGGGACATCATGCTGTGCCTGGATGTTTCCGGCTCCATGCTGGACACCGACCAGGCCATTGTGGGCGTCTTTGCGAACCTGGTGGGCAACTTCAAGGGCGAGCGCGTCGGGATGACCATTTTTGATTCCAGCGCCGTCATGGTGTTCCCGCTGACGGATGACTACGATTTTGTGGCGGAAGAACTCCAGGTGGCCAAGAAGGCGCTGGGAGCCGACGCCACCACGTTCGAATACCTGGCCGGCACCTATGAGGCGGCAGGTTCTTCGCTGATCGGCGACGGCCTGGCCAGCTGCGTCAACGGCTTCCCGGCAACAACAGATACGAAAAGGTCCCGGTCCATTATTTTTGCCACCGACAACATGCTCTCCGGCAAGCCCCTCTTCACCCTGGCCCAGTCCGCCACCCTGGCAAAAACCGCCAACGCCCGCGTCTATGCACTGAATCCCAACGACTACGGCTCAATACCGGCCTTCGCCTCCGCCGCCCAGGGATTGGCGGACACGGCACGCACCACCGGCGGGGCGTACTATCCGCTGGAATCCGGGGCAGCCGTTGCCTCCATCGTCAACAAGGTGCAGGCCACCGAAGCGTCACTGCTCAAGGGCGCCCCGCGGATGACAATCACGGACCACCCCGGCCTGGCCCTGGGGGTTGCACTCCTGGCCTTGCTGGTCTTTGGTGCTGCCGGCTGGAGGTTGCGCCGATGACCTTCCTGCCCATTCTCACTCCCTGGGTCCTTTGGCCCCTGGCCGTGCTGCTGCCGGCAGTCGCGGCGTACCTGCTCTTCAAGAGCCGCAGCGCCGCACGGTGGCGCTGCGCCGTGCTGGTGGTGCTGGTGCTCGCGGCCGGCGCCAGGCCGGGCCTGGCGGGCGCCGCCGCCGCCGTGGCCAGCACCGAGCTCAACGTGTTCTTTGTAGTGGATGTGACGCCCAGTTCCTCCGCCGAGGACTACAACGGCAAGGATCCGCGACTGGAGGGCATGAAGGCTGACATCAACGCCCTGGCCGCCGAACTGGCCGGCGCACGCTTTTCACTCATCACCTTTGACAGCAACGCCACGGTGGTGCTGCCGCTGACCACCGACGCCACTGCCCTGCAAACCCTGACCCAGGTGCTGACGCCGAAATCCTCCTACACCTCCCAGGGCAGCAGCATCAGCGTGGCGGCGCCCCTGCTGGCCGACCGTTTGGCAGCGTCCCGTGAAGCGCATCCGGCCCGGCCCCGGCTGGTGTTTTACTTGGGCGACGGCGAACAAACAGCCGGCAAGGCCCCGGAACCTTTTTCCACGGGCACGGATTTGATCGACGGGGGAGCGGTGCTGGGCTACGGCACCGCAGCCGGCGGGAAAATGCGCGACTACACCTTCAGCGCTGACAAGCCCGGGCCCTACATCCTGGACAAGTCCGCCGGCTACGAGCCGGCCGTGTCACGAATTGACGAGAAGGCGCTGAACCGCATTGCCCAACAACTGCAGCTGCCCTATGTCCACCGGGACGAACCCGCGGCCATTGCTGCCGCGCTGACGGATTCGGCGTCCGGGACTGCGGTGCAGGCGGCCGGGCAGGGTCAACAGGCCGGTGCCGGCCGGTGGGAAATGTACTGGCTGTTTGCGCTGGCGGCCTTTGGCGTTGTCGTGTGGGAGGTGGTGCTCCTGGGCGCCGCCTACCGCCAGCTGCAGCGTCCCAGAAAGGAAAAGCCATGAGCATGGACGCCGCACGCCCCGCACCAGTGCAGCAGAAGAACACGGAATCCGGGGCACCCAGCCCACGGCAGCGCAGGCGGCGGAAACTGTTGCTGGCGTCCGCACCCGTGGTGCTGGTGGCTGTGGTGGTTGCCGCAAAGCTGCTGTCGCTGCCCATCTCCGCCGGCCAGGCACAGCAAGCCTTCGACGGCGGCCGGGGCGGGCGCACGCTCCAGGCAGGCCAGGCCATGGGCGTGCTCAACATGGTGGAACGGTACAAGGCCCACTTTGCCCAAGGTGACGGCCACATTTTGCTCGGCGACTTCCCAAAGGCCCAGGAGCAGTTTGCTGCAGCCCTGGACCTGGTGCCGGCCAACGAGTCCTGCAAGGTGCGCGTCAATCTTGTCCTCACACTGGAAAAGTTGGGCGAGGCGAAGGACAAGGCCGGGGACCCGGCGTCGGCCCGGGCCCTCTACGCACAAGGCAGCGACGTCATAGCCCAGGCGCCGCGCGATTGTTTTACGCCCAATGGCGAGAACAACAAGGACGGCGAGGGCGAGGCCCTCAAGGAAGCCCACAAACGGCTGGAAGAGAAGCAGGCCGCGGGCAAGGGGGACGGGCAGCAGCCCCAGAAAGGCAGTGACGCTCCTGCCGAGGAGCCGCCGCCCGCCAGTAAATTGGAGCAGCTGGAAAAGAATGGCCAGCAGGCCCGGAAGGAACGCAGCAGGAGTGAGACGCTCAGCGAGGAACTCTCCAACGGCGAACCCGAGCAATACGCCAAGCCCTGGTAGGGGCGGCAGCTGGGCGCCACCTGGGCCGTTGCTGGGGCATTAATTCGGTGAAGCGGCTGGTTCCGATGCTCCGGCCGAACTAATTTAACGAAATATTCCGTAAAGTTGCGTCGTAATTCGATGCCGACTTGGTACTGCAAAAAAATATTGCCTACTATTGGAGAAACGTTAGTTCCTCAACGTGTGTCAGCGACCCTTGGATGATTCGGGGTGTGGGTGCCCCCATGTGGGCCTGACATTTGCTGGCGGATCAAAGCGCCCCTGACAGCTGCACCATGCGCAGCGCAGCAGGGCCGTCTCCGCCCCACCTTTTACGAAAACGTGACTGTTGCTGCTTTTCGGTGTTCTAGACACCGCAGGCGGCGGCGGCCGACACATCCTCAAGGACCAAGCAAATGTCTCCTCCGAGCCTTATACAGGCATCGGCGCCGTCGACACACACTGCGCCGATTGCCCTCTCCTACGAACTTTTTCCGCCGCGCAATGAATCGGCCTCAGCCTCGCTGTGGGACACCATTCGCGAGTTGGAGTGCACCAACCCGGACTACGTCGCGGTCACCTATGGTGCCAGTGGCAGCAACCGGGACACGGCCGTGGAGCTGCTCAACCGCCTGCTGACGGAAACCTCGCTGCGGCCGCTGGCGCACCTGACCTGCGTGGGCAACACCGCCGATGAATTGGCCGAGATCATTTCCGAACTCCTGGACCATGGGGTGCGCGGGATTTTGGCACTGCGCGGCGACCTGCCCAAGGATGCCCCGTCGCAGCCACGGGTCGGATCACTGTCCTATGCGCAGGACCTGATTGAACTGATCCGCCGGGTGGAGCAGCGCCGTTCAGCGCTGCTGTGCGCCGGCAAGGTGGCCATTGGTGTGGCCGCCTACCCCGCACAACATCCCGAATCGCCCTCCATTGAGCATGATGTTGAGGTGCTGTTGGCCAAGCAGCGCTCAGGTGCCGACTTCGCCATCACCCAGGTGTTCTTCCATGCGGACCAGTACAAGGACCTTGTCAGCCGGGCCCGCCGGGCAGGTGTCAGCATCCCCATCATTCCCGGTGTGATGCCCCTGACCAGTTTGCGCCGCGTCCAGCGGCTGGGCGACCTGACAGGTGTGGCGCCGTCCACCAAGCTCCTTGATGCCCTGGGCAGGGCCGACGACGCTGCCCAGAGCCGCCGCATTGGCGTCGCCGCAACAGTTGACCTGGCCCGCGCCGCGCTGGATGCCGGCGCCCCCGGCATCCACCTCTACACGTTTAACGAACACGCAGCCGCGCTTGAAGTTTTGGACAAGCTGCAACTGCTTCGCCCCGGCCGCCCGCAGCTGGGCCTGCGCGGCGCCACCAGCACCGTTGGCAGCACCGCACGCCTGGTCAGGGCTTGAACACACCCCGGCACCACCCCTTTGACTAATCTTCGCTTCAACATATCTAAGGAAATTCCCATGACAAACACACCCGTTTTCCCCGCCGCATCCCTGTTGGGCTACCCGCGCATTGGCCGCCGCCGCGAATTGAAGAAGGCCATTGAAGCATTCTGGGCCGGCAAGATCGACGCCGTTGCATTGGACGCCGCTGCGAAGGAAATCCAGCTGGGCACCGCCCGCCGTCTGGCCGAGTTGGGCCTGACCGAGGCAGCGGCCATCCCCGGCACCTTCTCCTACTACGACCAGGTGCTCGACGCCGCAACCCACATCGGTGCCGTTCCGGCCCGCTTCGGCGACCTGCGCAACGCCGACGGCCAGCTCGACATCAACGCCTACTTCACCCTGGCCCGCGGCACGGTTGACCAGCAGCCCCTGGAAATGACCAAGTGGTTCGACACCAACTACCACTACCTGGTGCCGGAGATTGGCCCGGAGACCACGTTCTCGCTGACCTCCAACCGCATTGTGGAGCAGTTCGAATACGCACTGGCCAACGGTTTTGAAACCCGCCCCTACCTGGTGGGCCCGGTGACCTTCCTGCTCTTGAGCAAGGCCAGCGACGACGCACCGGCCGGCTTCTCCCCGCTGTCACGCCTGGATGACGTTCTGCCCATCTACGCCGAACTGTTGACCGGCCTTGGCGCTGCAGGCGCCAGCTGGGTCCAGCTGGATGAGCCGGCACTGGTTGCCGACCAGGACGTTTCAGTAGCCGAAATCCAGGCCGCCGTTGCCCGCAGCTACGAGGTTCTCGCTGCTGCTGCCGGCCGCCCCGCCATCTTGGTCTCCACCCCGTTTGGCGCCCTTGCTGAATTGCTTCCCACCTTGGCTGGCGCCCCCATCGAGGCACTGCACATTGACGCGTTCAAGGGTGCCGTTCCCTCCGCTGCTGAGCTGGCACTGCTGGCCGGCAAGACAGTTGTTGCCGGTGTGGTTGACGGCCACAACATCTGGCGCAACGACCTGGCCGAGTCCGCTGCCAGGCTTGATGTCCTTAAGGCTGCCGGCCTGAACATCACAGTCTCCACCTCCACCTCCACCCAGCACGTCCCGCACGACGTCACCGAGGAAACCCAGCTCTCCGCCGAGCTGCGCAGCTGGTTGGCGTTTGCCGACCAGAAGGTCACCGAAGTGGTGACGCTTGCCGCCCACCTGGTGGACCCGGCGTCGTCCGCTGCAGCGATTGCGGAAGCGACGGCAATCATTGCCTCCCGCGCCGTTGCCCCCGGCGTCAAGCGCTCCGAGGTTCGCGCCCGCCTGGCCGCCTTGACCCCGGCCGACTTCAACCGTTCCGCATACTCGGTCCGTGAAGCCGCCCAGGAAGAAGCGCTGGCCCTGCCGCCGCTGCCCACCACCACCATTGGCTCCTTCCCGCAGACCAGCGAGATCCGCTCAGCCCGTGCCCGCGCCAACAAGGGCGCCATCACCGGGGACGAGTACACCACGCTGATGAAGGAAGAGATCAAGCGCGTCGTGGACCTGCAGGAAGAACTCGACTTTGACGTGCTGGTGCACGGTGAGCCCGAGCGCAACGACATGGTCGAGTACTTTGCCGAGAACCTGGAAGGCTTCGACGTCACAGTCCACGGCTGGGTCCAGTCCTACGGCAGCCGCTGCACCCGCCCGTCCATCCTCTGGGGCGATGTGACCCGCGAGAAGGCCATCACCGTTGAGTGGGCGCAATACGCACAGTCACTGACGTCCAAGCCCATGAAGGGCATGCTCACGGGTCCCGTCACCATCCTGGCCTGGAGCTTTGTGCGTGACGACCAGCCCCTGGGCGACACTGCCAACCAGGTAGGCCTGGCCCTGCGCGATGAGATCGCTGACCTGGAAGCTGCCGGCATCCAGATCATCCAGGTGGACGAGCCCGCACTGCGCGAGCTGCTGCCGCTGCGCAAGGCCGACCAGGCAGCCTACCTGGACTGGTCCGTGAACTCCTTCCGCCTCTCAACGGCCGGCGCTGTTGACGGCACACAGATCCACACCCACCTGTGCTACTCCGAATTTGGTGTCATCATCGACGCCATTGACGGCCTGGATGCCGACGTGACCTCCATCGAGGCTGCCCGCTCCCGCATGGATGTTGTCAACGACCTGGAGGCCCACGGCTTTGGCCGAGGCGTAGGTCCGGGCGTCTACGACATCCACAGCCCCCGCGTCCCCGGCCAGGCCGAGGTCTCCGAATTGTTGGGTACCGCCGTCAAGCACGTTCCGGCTCGCCAGCTCTGGGTCAACCCGGACTGTGGCCTGAAGACCCGCGGCTACGCCGAAACTGAAGAGTCCCTGCGCAACCTGGTCAACGCCACGAAGGAAGTTCGCGCACAGCTGGTCTAGTCCCCAGCCGCTCCCTAACCTCGTTCCTCGGTCAGGGTCCCTCGCGGCTGGGGGCCCATCCAGCCGCTCGCTGACAGGCGTTCCCTGTCTCCCTCATGGGGAGGCAGGGAACGCCTTCTTGCGTTTAGGGCTGGAATAATGCACGCCATGCAACCGCGGTGGAGTACCCGGATCAGCTGGATTGACGTGCCCCAACATGTTCGTGTTGGCATCGAACAGGTGCTGGGAGCAACTGTCGAGGAATCGATCGGCCAGCAGGGAGGATTTTCCCCGGGTACTGCCGCGCGGGGGCGCACCACTGGACACCGGGCGTTCATCAAGGCTGTCAGCCCGGTCTTGCAGAGCTATGGTCCTCAGCGATGTGGCAGGCCGCCACGCACACGTCCCCTGGCACCTTGATGAGCTGACACAGGCGTTCGGTGCCCTGCTGGGGCTGGCCCGGACGCCAATCCCTGAAGCACGGGAGGACCTGCCGAAACTTGATCAGGAGCCGGGCGACGCGTTTGGCGGATGGGCCCGCATCCGGGCAGACAATATTTTGATCACCCCCGACAACGGGGCTATTCTTGTGGACTGGCCCTGGGCATGCATCGGTGCGGGATGGGTTGATGCCCTCTCAGTCCTGGTCAACGTCCGCGTATTTGACGCCACCGCCGACGTGGATTCCCTGCTGGAATCCCACCCTGTCTTTGCCTCGGCGACGGAGAACAGCATCAATGGTCCTCTGTCGGGACGGGCAGCATGCTTCGTTCATGCTGCCCGTCAGCCCGCCCCTCCCGGGCTTCCCACGCTTCGAGCCTTCCAGCAAGAACAAGGTGAAGCTGTTATTGACTGGCTTCACCAACGACTGCGCTAGCATGCAACAGCAGTTCCGCCACACCGGCACCTTTCCTAACAACGTACTGTCGGCGGTCCGCGGCGAGCAGGCAGGACTGCTCCCGCTTGGCGACCACCAGATACAAGTGGTGGTGGGCGACCCCAGGCACTACGTCGAACGCGACCCTTCCTGCAATGCCCGGATGGACTTGGTGTATGTACCCTGCTGCGGCGAGCGCGAGGATCGCCTCATGAACGAGGGCGGCCTTTGGCGCGACCGCGTCGATGCTGATAATCGGCTTCGCGTCCAGTTTGGGAACTCTTGTGCTGCTTACGTGCTCGACGCTGTGGAGCGAATTCCAGCCCCATTAGAATATATGTTCGAGCCTGCTTTTCTTGGAACATCGGGCACTGGAATCCGCGGGGATCAAGCCACTGGCCGCCTGCCGGCGCAGGGCGGGTGACGGCACAGGCTGACACGTCCCCTTGTGGCGGAGCAAGCGGACTGGGGCTTCCCGCCGTCGTGCACAAAGCACGGCTTATGCCCAGGGCGCGGCAAAGGACCCTGCCCGCCCCTTGGGGGAGGGAGAGGGAAACTTTCCCGGCCAATCCCTCGCGAAGGGGCATGCTGAAAGTGAAGCCCATGGTTGAGGGGTAGATTGGGGCCATGAGCGCAGAGCACCTGGACACCCTGGCACAAACCCCCGTGGCAACGGACACCATCGAAGCAACCGTTGAGCGGGCACGGCAACTCTTCAACACGGGAGTGACAAAACCACTCAGTTGGCGCAAGCAGCAGCTGACGGCCATGAACCAGATGCTGGCCGACCACAGGGATGATTTCACGGCGGCGCTCGCAGCCGGCCTCGGCAAACATCCGGCCGAGGCATGGCTGACCGAGACGGGTTTCCTCACCGCAGAGCTAGCCCACACTGTCAAACACCTTCAGGACTGGCTCAAGCCACGCAAGGCTGCCGTGCCGCTGGCGCTGCAACCGGCCAAGGCAGCCACGGTGCTGGAGCCGCTGGGCGTTGTCTTGGTCATCGCACCCTGGAACTACCCCATCCAACTTCTGCTTGCCCCCGTCATCGGTGCGCTCGCAGCCGGGAACACCGTGGTGGCGAAGCCCAGTGAGATGGCGCCGGCCAGTTCAGCCGCGCTGGCCCGGTGGGTTCCGGAGTATCTTGCCGGTGCCGTGACCATCGTGGAGGGCGGTGTGCCGGAAACCACCAGCCTGCTTGAGCAGCGCTTCGACCACATCTTTTACACCGGCAACGGCCAGGTGGGGCGGATTGTCATGAGCGCAGCCGCCAAGAACCTCACCCCCGTGACGCTGGAGCTGGGCGGGAAGTCGCCCGTCTACGTTGACGACACCGTGGACATGATTACAGCAGCGCGCAGGATCGCGTGGAGCAAGTTCATGAACGCAGGGCAGACCTGCGTGGCTCCCGACTACGTGTTGGGCACCGACTCCGCCCTGGCCAAGCTTGCCAAGGAGCTGCCCGAGGCCATCGCGGAACTCTACGGCACGGAGCCCGCCCACAGCCTGGCGTATGGCCGCATGATCAACGACGCCGCGTTTTCCCGCGTGGCAGGCCTGCTGGCCCATGATCTGCAGCAGGAGAGCGGTTCGGCACTCGTCGCCGGAGGGGCAACTGACGCGGCCACCCGCTACATTGCACCCACAGTGATCCATGTGGATGCCGAATCTGCGCTGATGGAGGATGAAATCTTCGGCCCGGTCCTGCCGCTGGTGAGCGTGGAGTCGGCGCAAGCGGCCATCGGGTTCATCAACCAGCGGGACAAGCCGCTGGCCCTGTATGTCTTTAGCGAAGACGCCGGGGTGCGGGAGGCATTCACTCTGCAAACGTCGTCGGGCGCGTTGAGCTTCGGTGTCCCGGCGGCCCATCTGGGCGTCCCCGGGCTGCCGTTCGGCGGGGTGGGGGAGAGCGGCATGGGCAGCTATCACGGCCAGTATTCCATTGACACGTTCTCGCACCACAAGGCGATTCTGGAAAAGCCGCTGTCGCCGGACACCCTCGCCGTGATCTACCCGCCGTTTGGTGCCATCAAGAAACAGATCATCAAGCGCTTCGTGGCGCCGGCCAGGAAATTCAAGAAGGGCTAGCCTGCGCTCCACGAAGCAGTGGCTCCTGGCGGGGTTATGCGCAGTGCTGGACCCGGTCCAGGCGCATGCAGCCAATCCAGGGACCGGCTGCTTTGGCTATGCGCAGCCGTGGTTGTTGACGGGGCGCAGCTTCTACACTGGCGCCACGCCGCTGTGAAACGGTGCGCACAGGCAAAGTGGCCCTGGACCATGCGCGGCGCCAACCCCCAAGTTTGCGCATAGGTTCAACACATGTCAGCCAGGCTGCCTGGCGCACGCTATTTTCGCAGCTGCCGGGTCTCGCCCAGGTGGCTGGTGCGATTCAGCTCAGCCATGATGCCCGCCAGCTTGTCCACGAACACCTCGATGCGTGCTGTTCGCTTGTCATTGATGAGCAAGGCAAAAATGTTCCGGGCCAGCCGAATTTCCGGCACGTCCAGGACCACCACATTGTCCGGCTTGTTTTGCAGGGCCAGCTCCGGGACCAGGGCTGCGCCCAGGCCCACGCCGGCCAGTTGCAGGCTGGCGTTGAAGTCGTCGCTGTAGGCAGCCACGCGCGGGTGCAGGTTGCAGCTGGCAAACAGTCTTTCAATGACGGCGGCGTCACTGGTCCCCGGGTGGTGCATGATCCAGGGCATGTCGGAGAGGTGCGACGCCTCCATGACCGAGCCGGCCCGAATGCCCCAGGCCTTGGGCAGGACCACCCGGAAATTGTCATCGCCAATCCATTGCCGGTTGATGGTGTGCGGCCACGCCAGGCCGGACTGGCCCACCTGGTAGACCAGGGCAACATCCAATTCGCCGCCGCTGCGCAAACCGCCAATGGTCTGCTGCGGCTCACCCACCGATACATGGAGGTTGATGCCCAGTGCCGGCCACTCGGGACTGCGCAAGAGCCGGGGCAGTGCGTACGTGGCAAGGGAAGGGAAGATGCCCAGCCGCAGCTCCTGGCTGGTGCCTTCTTCCGTGCGGGAGCTGGCCGCCAGTAAGGCATCGATGTCCGTGAGCACCTTCGCCGCATGCCGGGACATGACCAGCGCGGCGTCCGTGGGCAGCACGCTGCGGGCCGAGCGCTTGAACAATGTGACGCCGCTGTCCCGTTCCAGTGTTGACATTTGCTGTGAAACGGCCGACGCCGTGTACCCCAGTTGGGTGGCCGCCGCCGCGAAGGACCCGCGGCGGATTACTTCCAGCAGCGTTTGCAAATGCACGGGGTTGATCACGTGCGCCCTCTTTCCCTTGGCTCGTTCTAAGCAAGCATAGGCGCCGGTGCAGGCACGCGTAATGTAGCGCAGCTGTGCCACCGCCGGACGGATCGTTATGTGCATTTGTACATAACGATTTCTTGCCTGAAGGATGGAACCAGTCATGACGCACCCCTATTTCGCCAACGACCCCCGCAGCATGCACGAAAGGATGGAGGCCGGGGTGATCCTGGCGGAGCTCATCGGCCCACTGGGGGAGGACGTGGAACTCCGCCCGCCGCTCTACGTGGACTACGGCCGGTACATCGGCATTGGTCCCGGAGCGTTCATCAACTACACCTTCACGGTCCTGGACGTTGCGCCCGTCACCATCGGCGCGGACGTCATCATGGGGCCCAACGTCCAACCCCTGACGCCAACCCACCCGCTCGAGTCCTGGCTGCGTCGCGACAAGCTCGAAGCTGCCCGGCCCATCACCATTGGTGACAATGTGTGGTTGGGCGGCGGCGTCATTGTGCTGCCCGGCGTCACCATTGGCGAGAACACTGTTGTGGGGGCGCGCTCCGTTGTCACCAAGGATCTCCCCGCCCATGTGGTGGCCGCGGGGGAACCCGGCACGCATCAGCAAGCAGCTTGCATGAGCAAGCAGCCAGCGGAAGGCAGGCCGCGCCGCCGCTATGACCCCGACCGCCGGGCGAACATCAGCGACGCCGCCCTTGACGTTGTGGCCGAGCGCGGGGTGGCCGGGAGAACGTACCGCAAGATTGCCCAGCGGGCCGGTTTTTCCCTTGGCTCCCTGACCTATCACTGTGAGTCCCTGGATGAGCTGCTCGGTGAAGCGTTCACCAAACTGGCCAACCACACCGCCGACGGTTTTGACGAAGCCATGGCGCAGGTGGGCGAGGAGGCGGCCGCCCGCGCCGCCGTCGTCAGTCTCATCATGGGCGAACTCCTTAACGACCCCCGCACCATGGTGCTCTCCTGTGAGTTGTACGCCCTTGCCACCCGCCGCCCCGACATGCGCCAGGTAACCGACGCATGGATGGCGCGCAGCAGGGTTGCCCTGGGCAAATTCTTTGACCCGCAGACCACCCTCATGCTCGACGCGCTGATTGAAGGCCTGTCCATGCACCGCGCGCTGTCCCTGACCCCGATGCCCAGAACCACAGTCGAAGCAGCTGTTGAACGACTCGGGAGAACCCCGTGAGCCTGAAAACTGCAGACCCCCTGCCTTTCCCCGCCACGTCCGTCGCGCCAGGTGGGCGGTGGCAGCCTTGTTCTTCACCAACGGGGCACTCTTTGCCAACCTGTTCCCGCGCTTTCCGGCCATCAAGGAAGTCCTGGGGCTGAGCAATGCGGAATTCGGTTTTGCCGTGGCCACCTACCCCCCCTGGGCGCCCTCTGGGCCGGGCTTGCCGCCGGGCTGTGGGAAGGGACGGGCCTGACCCCTCTCAGCTGGCTCATGCGGGTGAGTTTTTTGGTATCACCGCCCATTGTGGTCGCCGTTGCCGACGCCACATCACTGCGCACGATTGCTGGTGGTGCCCCTGGCGGGCCTTTTGGTGGTGCTGCTCTCGCCCGCACTGCCTAGGTGGTGCTGCTCTCGCCCGCACTGCCTACCAGATCGACCAAGGCCGCGAGTGCGGCCACTACGGCCGACACGCCGGACAGCTAGACACGCCGCTGCATTTTTTGTGAGTAACTCTTCCACAGCCTGTGGACATCTTGGCTTAAACCTTGAGTTCTGGCGCTTTTGAATCTCGCAGCCTGTGGATGACGAGTGCATAAAATGACAAACGTGTAATACATCATGTTGGGGTCATTTACTGGCGTGTCCACAAGATGTAGTATTGAGACATCAAATAAAGCAGTTTGGGCCAACGCTTAAAACGCTGGCGAGGCCGTAGCTAAAGCTGTCAGGCCCCACCTACAGCGAGCGGGCCCCTGCGGGACGTGAACGCTAATTTAGAGAATAGTTTTTTCGACAAGGGGAACCCGATCATGACCGTTACGGTTTACACCAAGCCTGCGTGTGTTCAGTGCAACGCAACATACCGAGCCTTGGACAAGAAGGGCATCGAGTACAAGAGTGTGGACATCTCCACCGATCCGCAGGCACTGGAGCACGTTCTCAGCCTCGGCTACCAGCAGGCGCCGGTCGTCATCACTGACGCCGACCACTGGTCGGGATTCCGCCCGGATAAGATCGCCGAGATCAACCAGGGTGCCGCCGCGAGCGTAGCCTGACCTTCGGCGGGACATCCCGCCACCGGATTAATGTGCACAGGTATTACTGTGCACAAGTGCACGACGACGGGGCCGGACGTTTGAAGGCCGGCCCCGCGACAGCAGGTAAGTAGTTGGAAAGCGATTGTCATGTCAGCCGTAGCAGCAGAACCCGCTGTTGGTCAGATGGTCTCCCGAGAGACCAGCAGCCGGTTGATTTATTTCTCCTCAGCATCCGAGAACACCCACCGTTTCATCGTGAAACTGGGGGTGGAGGCGGCGAGGCTGCCGATTTATACACGTGAAGACACGCTTCTGGCGCACGAACCCTTTGTCCTGGTCCTTCCCACCTATGGTGGGGATTCCGGGCATGGGGCAGTACCCAAGCAGGTCATCAAGTTCCTGAACGTCCAGGCCAACAGGGACTTGATACGCGGCGTCATCGGCGCCGGAAACACTAATTTTGGCGAACACTTTTGCTCGGCCGGGGATATCATCGCCGCCAAGTGCAAGGTGCCGCATTTGTATCGTTTTGAATTGATGGGCACGTCGGAAGACGTGCACCGCGTTCACGAAGGATTGGAAGAATTTTGGACACGATTGCCGCAGAGCCAGGCACAGCAGTGAAGGCTTCCAAGAGCATGCCCGCAGCATGGGAAGGCATGGGCTATCACGAGCTCAATGCCATGCTGAACCTCTACAACGCCGACGGCGAGATTCAGTTCGACGCCGACCGCGCCGCAGCCCGGCAGTACTTCCTGCAGCACGTGAACAACAACACCGTGTTCTTCCATGACCTGGAAGAAAAGCTGGATTACCTGGTGAAGAACGAGTACTACGAGCGCGAGACGCTTGACCAGTACACGATGAACTTCATCCGCGAGCTGTACCAGCACGCGTACAAGAAGAAGTTCCGCTTTGAGACCTTCCTGGGCGCGTTCAAGTTCTACACGTCCTACACGCTGAAGACCTTTGACGGAAACCGCTACCTGGAGCGTTACGAAGACCGCGTCTGCATGGTTGCCCTGCACCTGGCCCGCGGCGACGAGGCCCTGGCCATGAAGATGGTTGATGAAATCATTGGCGGGCGCTTCCAACCGGCAACCCCCACGTTCCTGAACGCCGGCAAGGCTCAGCGCGGCGAGCTGGTCTCCTGCTTCCTGCTGCGCATTGAAGACAACATGGAGT
>JBDTQM010000053.1:0-20431 GCA_039932175.1 Specibacter sp. | reverse complement strand
GCCAGCCGGCCGGCTGGGTGAACGGGATCCAGAAATACCAAAACTGTCATGCAATAGAGCTTAGCTGGCCTTCAAGATCTGCTTGCCAAAGGTGAATGCGCGGACCAGGCCCACAATGCCCAGGACGATCAGCATGATGGCGCTGATGAGCAGCAGCCACTGTGCCGTCCAGACCGGAACAACCAGCACCACAATGCCGGCAACAATGCTGAGGGCACCAAAGACAATGGCCCAGGTGCGGGTGGATCCCCTGCCGGCTTCAGCTATGGCCACGATGCCTTCAATGATCCAGCCGATGCCCATGAAGATGACCGTGAAAATCAACAGCGCCTCGCCGGATGTTGCGGAGTTGCGCAGGATGATCACGCCGGCGACCAGGACCAGCAGGCCCAGGACCACGTCCAGGACGCGCAACCCGGTGGAGAGGCCGTGGCTGAAAATGCCCAGCGCCACCTTCACACCACCGGCTATGAGGAAGTTGATGCCCAGGAAGATGGCCACCACTGCCAGGGTTTTGGTGGGCCAGAACAGCAGGACAATACCCAGGATTAGGGCCACGGCGCCACTGATGGCAAAAGCCATGCGCAGGCCCTTGACGGCTTTTTGTGTGAGTTTGAGTGGGTCGAGGGCAAAAATGTCGACCGTCACTTCAGCCGGGCTGGAGTTGCTCATGATTGAACTTCTTTCTGGAAAGTTTCAAAAGCCGGATGGCAAATCACGCCCAGCATAGCCCCGGCAGGTTACGCGACGGTGCATGAACGCCCGCGCCGCCAGCTACCGTTAGGCTATTGTCACCCGCCTTAGGCACAAGCGGGCGAAACAGGGGAGACCTGCATGATCTGGACGGCGTTCAACCTGCCAACAGCCAGCGCCTGGCTGTCCCTGCTGGTTTTGTTGGTGGACATGGGCATCCGCCTTGCGGTGCTGGGCATCATCCCGGGAAACCGGCGGCCCACCACTGCTATGGCATGGCTGCTGTGCATCTTCTTTCTGCCCTACATTGGTTTGATCTTGTTCCTCATGTTTGGCAACTTCCGGCTCTCACGGCGCAGGCGGGAGACCCAGGACGCCGTCAACCAGCGCATTGTGGAAGGAACGGCTGGGGTTGCCGCCCAGGTTCCCGATTACAAGGGCCCGGCATGGGTGAAATCCGCCATGGAGCTGAATCGGCGCCTGGGCTATTTCCCTGCACTGGGTGCCAACTCCGTTGAGCTGATTGAGGGTTACCAGGAGTCCCTGGATGCCATGGCGGATGAAGTCAGCCGTGCCACCGACTACGTCAATGCCGAGTTTTACATTATGAGCTCCGACGACTGCACCGACAGGCTGTTTCGGGAATTTGAGGCGGCGGCTGAGCGTGGTGTGCGCGTCCGTGTGCTCTTTGACCACATTGGCTCCCTGCGGGTATCCGGGTACCGGGGCATGATCAAGCGGCTCAAGGCCAGCAAGATCCAGTGGCGGCGCATGCTGCCGCTGCTGCCGGTCAAGGGCCAGTGGCGCCGGCCGGATCTGCGCAACCACCGCAAAATCCTTGTGGTGGATGGGCGCGTTGGCTTCACAGGCTCCCAAAACATCATTGAGCCGTCCTACCGCAAGAGGAAGAACCACAAGGTGGGGCGCAAATGGGTGGAGCTCATGTCCCGCCTGGAAGGCCCCATTGTTGGCACCTTGAACGTCATGTTCGCCACGGACTGGTCAGCGGAGACTGAGGAGAACCTCGCGTCCGAGCTGGCAACGTACCACTGGGATTCCTTTGCCGGCGGCTCGCTGTGCCAGGTGGTGCCCAGCGGGCCGGGGTTCGTCACCGAGAACAACCTGCGCCTGTTCAACACCCTGCTGTACTCGGCCGAGGAGTGCATCACCATCTCCAGCCCCTACTTTGTGCCCGATGATTCGCTGCTGTACGCCATCACCACGGCCGCCCAGCGCGGGGTCCTGGTGGAATTGTTCGTCTCCGAATCGGGGGACCAGTTCCTTGTCCACCACGCCCAGCGCTCCTACTATGAGGCACTGCTCAAGGCCGGCGTCCGCATCTACCTGTACCCCAAGCCGATGGTCCTGCATGCCAAGCACTTCACCGTGGACTCCGATGTAGCGGTGATCGGTTCCTCCAACATGGACATGCGCAGCTTCTCGCTCAACCTTGAAGTCACCGTCATGATGATTGACCGCGACGTTGTCCAACAAATGCACGCTGTGGAGGACCACTACCGGGCCATCTCGCGTGAGCTCAAGTTGGAGGAATGGGTCACGCGGCCCATCCTGGCGCGCTATGTGGACAACGTGGCACGCCTGACCGCCACATTGCAGTAGCGGGACTGGGTCGGCCCGGCAGCCGCCGGTTCCGCCAATCGGTCAGGTGGGGAAGTCGGCGCCCAGGGAGGACAGGACGCCGAAGGCCTTGGCCTGGATTTCCTGCCATTCGTCCTCATCAACGGAGTCGGCCGTGATGGCGCCGCCGATCCCCAGCGAAAGGTGGGTGCCGCCGTCGCAGGTGTCTGTGAGGATCAGCGTGCGGATCACCACGGAGAGATCCATGGCGGCGTTGATCGAGAAGTAGCCCAACGCGCCGGAGTAGAGGCCGCGCGGACCGGCTTCGAGCGAGTCAAGAATGGCCATGGTGCTGATTTTTGGCGCACCCGTCATGGACCCGGCGGGGAATGCGGCGGCCACGGCCTGCGCGCGCGAACTGCCCGGAGCCAGCTGCGCCTCAATGGTGCTGACCATCTGGTGCACGGTGGTGTAACTTTCAATGGCGAACAGCCGCGGGACTGTCAGGGTTTGCGGCAAGGCAAAGTGGGAAAGATCGTTGCGCAGCAGGTCAACGATCATCACGTTCTCCGCCCGGTCCTTCAGGGACGTGGCCAGATCCTCCTTGAGCGCAGCATCCACGGCAGGGTCGCGATCGCGCCGGCGCGTGCCCTTGATGGGTTCGGCCCGCATCAACCCGTCCGAGTCGATCCGCAGAAACCGTTCGGGGGAGGTGCTGCAAACGCTGTGTGAATCCAGCCGCATGAACGCCGCAAACGGGGCGGGGCTGCGGTTGCGCAGGGCCCGGTATGCCGCCCAGGCGTCGACTTTCGCCGGCGTGTGCGCTTCCAGTTGCGTGGTCAGGCACACCTCGTAGGAGTTGCCGTCATGGATTTGCGCCTGGGCCGCGGCGATCATGTCCTTGTAGCGGCGCTCGCCGTCCCGTGCCACGAACTCCGGTGCGGGCGGCGTCCCTGCGGTAGGCGGTGCAGCTTCAGTGCCGGCTTGTTGTGTTGCGGGTGCAGTGGTCTGCACTGCATGGCGAACCAAGGCCAGATAGTCGGCCGCCTCCCGGGCCGAGTCCGGATGGTGGGCGCCCGTCAGGGTCAAAACGTAGAGGCAGTTTTGTTCATGGTCAAGCACCACTGCGCGGCCGGCAAAAAGCAACGCGGCCGTGGGCAGTGCCGCGGGATCCCCCGGCCGGGCCGCCGTGGCGGTTCCGCCTGTTTCAGCCTTGAGTTCGTAGCCCAAATATCCCAGCCAGCCCAGGGTGAAATCGCCGGGGTAGTGCCGGGGTGCGCGGACTGCCTTGCGGCCCCAGACCGAATCCAGCCAGCGGAAGAACGGGCCGCGAATGCGTGTTGTGACCTGGCCGCAGGCAACTGTTGTCAGCTCGTCGCGGTAGCGGGCAACCTGGCCAAAACAGCCGGAATCATCGGCCATGATGGAAAACCGTGCCCGCCCGGGCGGCATCGCGGCGGCGCCGGCGGTATCGGCGATGGAACTGTCGAGCCAGACGGCGTTGTTGGAGCTCCCGTACAGGGCCTGGAACAGCTCGGCGCCGTTGGGCAGCCCGTCAATGCGCACGGCCGCAAACTCCAAGCCCCGGCGGCGGGCAAGTTCCGGGCTCAAGACATGCTCCAGGGCGGGCAGCTGGGTGAGCGCATCGAGGACAAACTCCGGGGCGCGGGCCACGCCGTGGGTGCCGTCCACCACCACATCGGCATTCGCGGCACTGCCAGAATCGCCGAGCAGGAGCTCCTCCTGTGCGGCCCAACGGTCCCAAAACGGTGCGTACGTTTCGCCGTCACGGGCCAGGGCGCGCTGCTTGCGGACGTGGCCGGGCGCGTCGACCCAGATCACGGCATCCAGGAACTGCCCGGCACGGCCCAGTGAAGAGCCCACACCCTCTACGAGCACCACCTGGGCAGCCTCGGTGGTGCGGGAGGCACCGTCGTTCCTGGCCTCCCAGTCCCACGCGGTCCATGTAGCGGGGGAGCCCTGGCTCAGCGGCGCCAGCACCTGGTCAATATAACGTTCCACCCCGCCGGCCAAGCCGTCCCAGCCGGGGTAGATGTCCTCCAGATGGAACAGTGAAACGGTGCGGTGGCGGCGCAACAGGGCCGCCAGTTCCACGGCAACAGTGGTTTTCCCGGCACCCGAGCGGCCGTCGACGGCGATGATCACCGGCCGTGGGAGCGGCTGGTTGGGCCCACTGCCGCGAGGGTCCCGCTGCGAGCTTGCGAACGGTGGGAGCGGCTGGTTGGGCCCACTGCCGCGAGGGTCCCGCTGCGAGCTTGCGAACGGTGGGAGCGGCTGGGGATTAGCCATGGGCGGTGCCGTTGGCTGTGCCGTTTGCTGTGACGAAGGCCAGGATGCCGGGGACGGCTGCCGAAATCAAGCTCCAGCTGACTTCGAAGTCATGCTCGTCGCCGAACCAGGGATCGTAGATGCCCTGCGCCTGGCGGCCGGCATGGGCCACGGCGGGGTCGAAGGAGCGCAGCATGCGCACCTTCGCGGCGGCCTCGGGGGTGGGGGCCAGGGCCGTGAGAGCATCAAAGTGGTCGGTGTCCAGGGCCAGGATCAGGTCCCGTTCGGCAAACCAGTCCGTGTTGAAGTGGCGTGCGGAGTGGGCTTCCGTGGGGATGCCGTGGCGGTTGAGCACCTCCACGGCACGGGAGTCCATGGGATTGCCGATTTCCCATTGCGTGGTGCCTGCCGAGTCGACCTCCACATTCAGGCCGGCGTCCCTGGCAGCGTTCGCCAGCACGAATTCGGCCATGGGTGAGCGGCAGATGTTGCCGGTGCAGACGGAGATGATCCGGTAGGGCTTGGTCATTGGATAAGTCTATCGACGCCGCGGGCCGTGGCGTGGCCGGGCCCACGGCTGCTGGGTTGGCACTGGCCTACACCAGTGCCAGCAGGATGCCCACAACAATGAACAGGATGCCAAAGATCCGGTTGAGGATCAGCTGCCCGCGCTCACTGGAGGTAAGGTGTTTGAGCTGTTTGGCGCCGGCGGCGAAGATGAACCACATGACGATGACGTCGATGACCACCACGGTTGCCGTCAGGATCACGTACTGGGGCAGCAGGGGTTCATTGGGCCGGATGAATTGCGGCATGAACGCCAGGAAGAAAACAATGGCCTTGGGATTGAGCAGGTTCACCCACAACCCGCGCCGGAACATGGAGAACCCGGACTCATGCGGGGCGGGCGTGCCGGCGTCGTCAGGCTTTTCGGCCTTGGCCAGCAGCTTCCTGATGCCCAAATACACCAGGTAGGCGGCGCCCACGTAGCGGATCATCATGAACAGGAACGGCGAGCTGGAGACGAGGATGCCAACACCCGCCGCCACAATGACCACGTGGACCACCAGCGCCAGCTGCTGGCCCAGGATTCCCCAAAACGAGCGGCGGAAGCCGGACGTCAGTGCATTGGACATGGTGTTGATGGCGCCCGCGCCGGGAGTCAGGCTGATCATGGCGCCGGCGCCGGCAAGGGCCAGCCACAAAGAAAATTCCACCAGCCAAGCTTACGGTGCGCGCCCGGCGCGTTTATGCGTTCGGGGCCGTGCCACTGCGGATGGCCCGTTCCAAACCGCGGTCCGGGATCAGCCAGAGTGCTGCCACGGCGGCGTAGGCGGCCAGCCCGAATGCCGGAGAAACAAAGGTCAAGGCGCAGCCAGCCACATAAATGACGGGCGAAATGCGGGCCTTGACGTTCTTCCCGAGCGCCATGGACAGGGCGCCGCCGGGGCCTTGTTGGCGGACAAATCCCGCCTGCAGGATGGCGTAGGCAACGGCTGCCAGCAGCAGGTTCACGCCATAAATAAAGACAGGGACCGTCGCGAACCCGGATTCGTCCATCCATCGGGTCATGAACGGCACCAGGGACAGCCAAAACAGCAGGTGCAGGTTGGCCCACAGGATGCCGCCGGTGACCTCATTGGCAAGCTTGATCATGTGATGGTGGTTGTTCCAGTAAATTCCAACGTAGATGAAGCTCAACAGGTAACTCAACAGGGTGGGATAAATGCTCGCAAGCCCCGCCCAGTCAGCCGTTTCAGGTGTTTTGAACTCGAGCACCATGATGGTGATGATGATGGCCAGCACCCCATCGCTGAGCGCCTCAAGCCGGTTCTTGTCCATGCGGGCTCCCTGTCGTCGCGGTCGGAACGGTGTCAGACCCGGGCGATGATCTCCCCGTTGGGCATCACAAACCAGCCATCCTCCGTGGCGCCCCAAACCCGCCAGCCGGCGGCGATCCGCACCAACGCCGCGGGGTCCGCAAAGCCGTAGGCCACGGCCTGTTCGGCAAAGGCGGAACCGACCACCCTGTCCGCCCAAACTCCTGCCAGCCAGGCGCGCTGCTCCGGCGTTGCGTAGAGCCAGTTGGTGCTCGACGGCGTCACGTCGGTGAAGCCGGCGGCTTTCGCCCAGTGCAGCAGACGCCGGCCAGCGTCCGGTTGCGCTTGGTTGTGACGGGCCACCTGCTGGTACAGTGCCATCCACTCCTCGAGTTCGGGAAGCTCCGGATACCAGGACATGCCATGGAAGTCCGCGTCCCGGGCAGCCACAATGCCGCCAGGTTTTGTCACCCGGCGCATTTCGGCCAACGCCTCCACCGGGTCTGTCAGGTGCTGCAACACCTGGTGGGCGTGCGTCACGTCAAAGGTGTTGTCCGGGAAATCGAGGTTGTACACGTCCCCCGTATCAAAACTGAGGTTGCTCAGGTGCCGTTCGCTGGCCAACGCCGTGGCGGCGGCAACCACCTCCGGGGCCCTGTCCAGGCCAAGAACCTCGCCGGGGGCCACCAAGAGGGCAAAGTCTGCCGTGATGGTGCCCGGACCTGAGCCAACATCCAGCACCCGCAGCCCGTGGGTGAGGTGCGGTATCAGGTACGCTGCGGAATTTTCAGCTGTCCGTGAGGCATGGGAGCGCAGCACGCTCTCGTGGTGTCCGTGCGTGTAAACATCGCCTTGATCGTTGCTGGATTGCTCGCTCATACATGGGAGCGTACGCCCGCAACGCCGCCGCGGCCAGAGCTTTCCGCATTGCGGGTTTTTGGGCACCTTGGCAGTACCGCCCCGTCCCGCAGCCCGGCCCCGCGGCGGTGGCGCGGGCCACAAAAGGCGGCCATCCGGCGTCGTGCCGTTCGCCCAAAGTGAAAGTTGAGCCAACAGCGCTCAACTTCGCTTGACATCTAAACGAGCGTGGGTAAAGTTGAGTGCAGAACGCTCAATACCGCTGGTTGAGCGAACCCGCAGCCACCCCGGTCGCGGAATTGTTCAGGCAGCGGCTCATGAAAGGAACCACGCTTATGTCACGTGCCGTAGGTATTGACCTCGGAACCACCAACTCTGTTGTATCCGTCCTGGAAGGCGGCGAGCCTACGGTTATCGCCAACGCCGAAGGCGGCCGCACCACCCCCTCAGTTGTTGCCTTCTCCAAGAGCGGCGAAGTCCTGGTTGGTGAAATCGCCAAGCGCCAGGCCGTCAACAACATTGACCGCACCATCGCCTCCGTCAAGCGCCACATGGGCACCGACTGGAGCGTGGACATTGACGGCAAGAAGTACACGGCGCAGGAAATTTCCGCCCGCATCCTGATGAAGCTCAAGAACGACGCCGAATCCTACTTGGGCGAAAAGGTCACCGACGCTGTTATCACCGTCCCGGCCTACTTCAACGACGCCGAGCGCCAGGCCACGAAGGAAGCCGGCGAAATTGCCGGTTTGAAAGTTCTGCGCATTGTCAACGAGCCCACGGCCGCTGCCTTGGCTTACGGCCTGGAAAAGGGCAAGGAAGACGAGCTCATCCTGGTATTCGACCTCGGTGGCGGAACGTTTGATGTTTCCCTGCTCGAAGTTGGCAAGGACGAAGACAACTTCTCCACCATCCAGGTTCGTTCCACCGCCGGTGACAACCGCCTCGGCGGCGACGACTGGGACCAGCGCGTTGTTGACTACCTGCTGAACCAGCTCAAGGTCAAGGGAATCGACTTGTCCAAGGACAAGATCGCCCTGCAGCGCCTGAAGGAATCTGCCGAGCAGGCCAAGAAGGAACTCTCCTCGGCTTCCAGCACCAGCGTTTCACTCCAGTACCTCTCCGTCACCCCCGACGGCCCGGTTCACTTGGACGAGCAGCTGACCCGCGCCAAGTTCCAGGAACTGACTGCTGACCTGCTGGACCGCACCAAGAAGCCGTTCAACGACGTCATCAAGGAAGCCGGCATCAAGGTTTCCGACATCGACCACATCGTGCTTGTTGGTGGCTCCACCCGCATGCCCGCCGTCTCCGAACTGGTCAAGCAGCTCGCCGGCGGCCAGGAGCCCAACAAGGGCGTAAACCCGGATGAGGTTGTGGCCGTTGGTGCCGCACTGCAGGCTGGCGTACTGAAGGGCGAGCGCAAGGACGTCCTGCTCATCGACGTCACCCCGCTGTCCCTGGGCATTGAAACCAAGGGCGGTGTCATGACGCACCTGATCGAGCGCAACACGGCCATCCCGACGAAGCGCAGCGAGACCTTCACCACCGCTGATGACAACCAGCCGTCAGTGGCCATCCAGGTCTTCCAGGGCGAGCGCCAGTTCACCCGCGACAACAAGCCGCTGGGCACGTTCGAGCTGACAGGCATTGCCCCTGCCCCTCGCGGCGTCCCGCAGGTTGAGGTCACCTTCGACATCGATGCCAACGGCATCGTGCACGTGTCCGCCAAGGACAAGGGCACAGGTGTTGAACAGTCCATGACCATCACCGGTGGTTCCTCGCTCTCCAAGGAAGACATCGAGCGCATGGTTCGCGACGCCGAAGAGCACGCAGCCGAGGACAAGACCCGCCGCGAGGCAGCAGATCTGCGCAACAGCGCCGAGCAGCTGCACTACTCGGTGGACAAGGTTCTGGCTGACAACGATGACAAGCTCACCGACGAGGTCAAGAACCCGGTCAAGGAAGATGTCACAGCGCTCAAGACCGCTCTTGCCGGCGATGACGACGACGCCGTGAAGGTTGCCTTCGAGAAGCTGCAGGCTTCGCAGTCCTCACTGGGCGAGGCCATCTACGCTGCCTCCGCAGCTGAGGGTGCCCCGGCCGACGCCGGAGCTTCCGAAGGTGCCGCATCGGACGGTGCCGCCGATGAGGACATCGTTGACGCCGAGATCATCGACGAAGACGCAGACGAGAAGAAGTAACCATGGCTGATTCAGTAAACCCCGAAGAGGTCCCGGAGAACGACCCCGTGGTCAATCCTGCCGGTTCCGCCGACGGTGATGCATTGTCCCAGGCAGAAGACATCCTCAACGGTGTTGAGGTTCCGGCCGACGAGTCGGTTGCCCAGGGTGCTGGTGTCGATGACGCGGCCGAGTTGAAGAACGACCTCCTTCGGCTGCAGGCCGAGTACGTCAACTACCGCAAGCGCGTTGAGCGTGACAGGGCCGTTGCCGGACAAATGGCAGTCATCGGTGTGTTGAACTCGCTGCTTCCGGTCCTTGACGACATTGATGCAGGGCGTGCCCACGGCGACATTGTCGATGGCCCGTTCGCTGCGATTGCCAGCAAGCTGGAAACCGCCTTGGCAACGTACGGTTTGGAGAAGATTGACGCCACAGGCGTTCCCTTCGATCCGACCGTGCACGAGGCGCTCATCCAGCAGCCGTCGGCAGAGGTCGAGATTGACACTGTCAGCCAGGTGCTGCGCAATGGTTACAAGTCAGGCGACCGCATCCTGCGCGCCGCCCAGGTAATCGTGGCAGTACCGGAGTAATCCCCACGCCCCCCGGCCTGAATTCACTGGCGCGAATTCAGGCCGGGGCCCTCGGGCGCGTGGGCCCACCACAGCACCACCCCACAAACTTTTAGAAAGGAGGCGTCTTGGCAAGTCAGGACTGGGCAGAAAAGGACTTCTACAAAATTCTCGGTGTGGCCAAAGATGCATCGGATGCCGACATCAAGAAGGCATACCGGAAGCTGGCGCGGAAGTACCATCCGGACACCAACTCAGGTGACCCCGCCGCAGAGAAGACTTTCAAGGACGTCTCCGAAGCGTATTCAGTGCTCTCCAGCAAGGAAGACCGCGAACAGTACGACGCCATCCGGGCCATGGGCGGAGGCGCCCGCTTCAGTGCAGGCGGCGCCGGCCAGGGTGCAGGCGGCGGTTTTGAAGACGTCTTCGGCGACCTCTTTGGCGGCGGACGGGGCGCCCGCGCACCGCGCGGCGGCTCCCAGGGCTTCAACGGCTCAAACCTCCCGCCGGAATTTGCCGACCTCTTTGGCGGTGGCGGCTTTGGCGGCTACCAGCCCCCGCCGCCCACCAAGGGTGCGGACCGTACGGCGTCGACCTCCATCTCCTTTGGCGGCTCCATCAATGGCACCAAGATTGCCCTGCGCGAACCCAACGGCGACGTCATTGACGTCCGGATTCCCGCCGGCATCAAGGACGGCCAGAAGGTCCGGGTCAAGGGCAAGGGCCAGCCAGGTGCTGCAGGGCCCGGGGACTTAATGGTCACCGTCAACGTCAAGCCGCACGACGTCTTTGTCCGCGACGGCAACAACATCCGCATCCACGTCCCCGTGACATTCCCCGAGGCTGCCCTGGGCGCGGACATCAGCGTCCCCACACTGGCGGGGGACACCGTCCGGGTTCGCGTTCCTGCCGGAACGCCGTCCGGGCGTACCTTGCGCGTCAAGGGAGCCGGCGTGAAGTCCGCCAAGGGCGACGGCGACCTGCTCGTCACCATTGACGTTGCCGTCCCGCAGAAACTCAGCAAGGAAGCCGAAGAAGCCGTCCGCGCCTTTGCAGCAGCAACGGCCGACGGCGACCCCAGGGCCGCGTTGAAAGACAAAGCCAAACTCTAACCAGCAACCCCGACTGGGCCCACGCCCGCAAGTCCCCAGCCCCTCCCAGAGCTCGCAAGCTCACTCCGGGGCCCTCGGAGCCGTGGGCCCAACCGCTGGATCCCAGGAAGGAGATCACAGTGAATGTTGACCCGTATGCGCCCATCTTTGTGATCTCCGTTGCTGCGGAGTTGGCGGAGATGCATCCGCAAACGCTGCGCCAGTACGACCGTTTGGGCATTGTCATGCCAACCCGCGCCCCCGGCCGGGCCCGGCGGTATTCCCAGCATGATGTGGACATGCTCCGCGAGGTGCAACGGCTCTCACAGGCAGGGGTGTCCCTCGAGGGCATCCGCCGCATCATGCAGCTGGAAAACCAGGTCGAGCTGCTGCGGTCCCAAGTGCTGGAACTGAACGAGAAACTGGAGGCGGCCACGGCGGCGCTGCAGTTGGGCCCGCAGCTCGCCAACAGCCGCGTGTTTGCTGCAGGCCTGACGGGCGATGACATTGTTGCCCTGGCCCGCGGCCAGCGTCCGCGTCCGCGCAGCCAGGCCTTGGTGGTCTGGCGTCCCCGGCCGTAGCGCGAGGAGCGGCGGCGTCAATTCGTTGAACTAAAAAGGATCAACCCGGGAAACGGTGAATTATCCGTTCTCCCGGGTTGGCCCTTTTTCGGCAAATATTTGGCCAATGCCATTGACTCCTTCCCATGGTATCGATGCCTTGAAGTGCGAATCACCCCACTCGGCGGCATGGTCGGCGAGCCGGCTGCGGATAATCGCAGCCAATCAACGAACAGCTTTGAAGCATCGTGGCAGACAACTTCACCCTCTACGTCATTCACACCACCCACACGGACATTGGTTAGACCGACACCCAGGAGAAGATGAAGTCGCATCAGATCGCATTCATTCGCGAGGCGCTTGATCTCGTTGAGCGTGATCCGCGTTTCCGCTGGAACTGCGAGGCATATGGGGCGGTTCACGAATTCCTGAAAGTCGCCGGCGACGGCGAGCGGGACCGTTTTGTGAAGGCGGTCCTTGACGGGCACATCGGCCTGTCGGCAAGCTACTTCAATCTCACCGACCTGATTCCCGGGTTTGTCCACAACCGGATCATGGATGAGGCGAAGGCGGAGCGTGATGCCCTCGGTTTGTCGGCCGTAAGCGCACTGACCGCCGACGTCAATGGGTACAGCTGGGGATTCGCCGATATTCTTGCCAGCCAAGGCGTCAAGCACCTCATGTCGAACATCCACACCCACCACGTCTACTACCCGCTGGACCGCAAGCAGAAGGCCTTCTGGTGGGAATCCCCGCTCGGTGCGAACTTACTTGCGTGGTCGAGCGATCACTACATGCTCGGAAACGCACTCGGCATCGCGGGGACACCGGCGTTTGAAAACGTGCTCCAGAACGGGCTGACGGGTGCACGAATCGACCACCACCAGCTCTCCATCCAGCGGATCGCCGCCTACATTGACAGTCTCCGGGCAGGTGGCTACGAGCTGCCGTTCTCCCCGGTGAGCGTGTGCAGCTACATGACCAACAACGCCTCCCCCCTCGCTGAAGACCGTTGAGTTCTGTGAACGTTTCAACGCGAGGAATCACGGAATTGAACTCAAACTCGTCACCCTTGACGAGTTCTTTGAGGCCGTCGTCGCCGCCGGCATCGACATTCCCACGCAACGCGCCGACGGGACGGACTGGTGGACCGACGGAATGGCCTCAACCCCGGCAGACGTCACCCAATACAGGGCGGCCGCCCGAAGCCTGCACCTGGCCACCAAGCTTGATCCCCAGGAACAACTTGCCAACTCCGGCGACTCTGCATCCGCCTACGCCAACCTGATGTTCTATGGTGAACACACCTGGAGCCACTCATCATCCATCACCGAACCATTCCACCCGCAGGTCAACCACCTTTGACCAGTGGAAGAGGCTCTATGCGCTCAAGGCTTCGAGATCGTCAATGTGACGACGGGGCGGCGTGTGCCGTTCCAGATGGGCGGGCATTCCCGGGGCCCTGCGATGTGCGTTTGGGTGGATTTCATGCCGAAGGAGGTGGCCAACTTCGAGCTTCGGGAAATTCCCGCACCGACGAAGGTCCTGGCCAGCCTGCGTGCATCAGGGGGCACCGACGGTGTCGAGGACCTCAACTGGCTTGTCGAGGCGGAGCGTGCGGCCGGCGGTGTTGCAACCACCCGGGAAATCCACAATGGCTTCCTCACCATCCTTCACGGGGTGGGCGAGGGCGTCACCTCGATCTATAACACGATCAACGATCGTGAGCTTGATTGCCCAGGGGCGGCCGTACGGTGACTTTACGCCCATCTAGGAGGTCACCCAGAGCCGCAGGGGAGAGGACTACGGCAACGTGCGTCGCAATCTGGGCCGCAACCGGAGGGCCGCCCGGACCCGGCGAAGCGAGGGCAGGCTGATCGACGTGCAAGTGCGCGAGGACGGCCCGTTGTACTCCCGCATTGAGCTGAGCTACCAGATAGACGGCGCACAGGACTGTGCCGTCATCCTCACCGCCTACAAGTCCGCCGCAAGACTCGACATCGACCTGCGACTGCACAAGACCAGCGTGTGGGAGCCGGAAAACCTGTATCTCTGCCTGCCCTTTGTCGCGGGCGAAACATACATCGACAAGGCCGGTGCGATCATGCGCCCGCGCATCGACCAACTCCCCGGCACCTGCATCGACTTCTATGCGCTGCAGAACGCCGTCGTGTTCCACTCGGCCGCCCCCATCGTTCCGGTGTGCGCCGACGCGCCGCTGGTCGCGATGGGAGCGCGGCAGGAGGGCACGGTGCGTCTCATGGGCGAAGGCGCGCCAAATGTCGACGAGGTTTACTCGTGGGTCATGAACAACTTCTGGGAAACCAACTTCAAGGCGAGCCTGGGCGGTTTCCACCAGTTCCACTACGAACTCGCCGTGCTGGAAAGCAACCCGGTGGAGAGTGCCTTCGAGGACGCCGAGGCCATGAACGAAGGCGTTCTGCAGTTTTGCGTGTTTGACGGTGAACCGCTGGCCGGGGAGCGCCAGATGCCAACAATTTTCCCGCACGACGCCGGCCGGCCCGCCACTGAGGACGGGGCCACACCACAGCCCGTGCACTAAAACGGGGGCAAGCCGCGAGAATGGTGGGAAGTCCCACCGCCCTCGCGGGTTGGCCCCGCTCTCGTGGTGGAGCTAGTCGCGGAACAGGCCGGCCAGGTCCGTGGCCGTCAACGCGCCGCTGGAGAGTGAATCCCCGCTCATGACGTCGGAGAACAACTGGGACTTCTTGGCCTTGAGCGCCATGACCTTTTCCTCGATGGTGTCCTTGGCGACCAGCCGGTACACCATGACGTTCTTCTTCTGGCCAATGCGGTGCGTACGGTCCACCGCCTGGGCCTCCGAGGCGGGGTTCCACCAGGGGTCAAGGATGAACACGTAGTCGGCCTCGGTCAGGTTCAAGCCAAAGCCACCGGCCTTGAGGCTGATGAGGAACAGCGGCGCCGTCCCGGTCTTGAATTCATCCACGACAGCGGCCCTGTTGCGGGTGCTGCCGTCCAGGTAGGTGAAGTCAATGCCCTCGGCAACAAGGCGGTCCCGCACCTTGCCCAGGAAACCGGTGAACTGGCTGAAGATCAGGGCCCTGTGGCCTTCCTTGACCACATCTTCAAGCTGCTCAAACAAAACATCCAGCTTCGATGAGCGCACACCGGCGTGGGTTTCATCCACCAGTGAGACGTCCAGGCTGAGCTGGCGCAGCAGCGTCAGGGACTGGAAGATGGTGAACCTGTTCTTGTTCACGTCCTCCAGCAGGCCAAGGATCTTGGCGCGTTCACGCTGCAGATGCGTTTGGTAGATCTTCTGGTGCCGGGGATTCAATTCCACTTCAAGAATTTGTTCCTGCTTGGCGGGAAGATCGGCAATGACTGCTTCCTTGGTGCGGCGCAGCATGAGCGGCTTCACCCGGGTCCGCAGCTTGCTCAGCAGCTCCGAATCTGCGTTCTTTTCAATGGGGCGCTGGTAAAACTCGGCAAAGCGCTTGGGGCTGGGGAACAGGCCCGGCGCCACAATGGACAGCAGCGCCCACAGCTCCATGAGGTTGTTTTCCATGGGCGTACCCGTGACGGCCAGCTTGAACGGCGCCTTGATTTTGCGGGCGCACTGGTACGCCTTGGACTGGTGGTTCTTGACGAACTGGGCCTCATCCAAAATCAGTCCGGCAAACGGCTGCATCCCGTATTCGGCAAAATCGATGCGGAACAACGCATAGGAGGTGATGACAATGTCGGCACCGGCAAAGAACTCGGCAGAATTCGCCCCGTTCTTGGCAAACGTCTCGGAGACTGTCACCACTTTCAAGCCCGGTGCGAATTTCATGCTTTCACTGGCCCAGTTGCCCACCACGGAGGTGGGTGCCACTACCAGGAACGGCTTGTTGAGCTCGGGTTCCTCGGCCTTGACCTGGCACATCAAGGCCAGGGTCTGGACGGTCTTGCCCAACCCCATGTCATCGGCGAGCACGCCGCCCAGCCCAAAGCTGTACAGGAAGTGCAGCCAATTGAACCCGTCCAGCTGATACGGGCGCAGGGTGGCGTTCAGCGTGGGCGGGGACGGCAGCGCAACCGGAGGTCCGCCGTCGAGCAGTCCGGAAATTGCCTTGCTCCAGGCCTGCGCCTGCTCATCGACAATGCCCAGCTGGGCCAGCTCATCCCACAGGCCGGCCTGGAAGCGGCTGATCCGCAGCTCGCCGTCCTTGTTGTCGTTCAGGCCGCGGGCTTCCTCAATCAACGCCCGCAGCTGGTGGAGTTCCGGGCGGTCAAGGGAGAAGTAGGCGCCGCTGGGCAGCAGCATGCGGGTGTTCCCGGCGGCCAGGGCGGAGAACACGGCTGCGAAGGAGACGTACTGGCCCTCAAGGGTGATCACGATGCCCAGGTCAAACCAGTCACGCTCATCGGTGGCCTTGGTGGAGATGGTGACAACCGGGGCTTCGGTGACCTCGCGGTAGCTGGCAATGTCGCCGGAGGTTTCCACCGTGACGCCGGGCAGCGTGGAAAGCTGCGGCGCAACCACTTCGGTGAAGGTGAGGGTGTCAAGGCCGTTCAATTGCGCGGAGGCCGCCAAAATCGGGTCGCCCCAGGCATTGTTGGCCGCCACGCCCATGGCCGTGATTTCTTCCCACGGCTGCCCAACACTGGCGATGAGCCTGGCCTCGGCCCCGGCGTCACGCACGGCACCCTCGCCCAGCTCCGGCCACAGCGGCAGGGAGGTGATGCGGCTGCCCACGGGGTAGTGCCATTCCCAGTGCAGGCGCACCGTGTGGTCGGTGCCGTAGGCGGCCAGCAGCGACAACGTCGGCTCCACATACGCCGGCAATTCCACCGAGTGGTCCGCGGAGACCACAGCCGCCGCCTGCTTGAGTTGCGGGTAAAACTGGGTCAGGAACTTGTCCTTGGCCTGCTCCGGGATGTGCACGTTTTCCTTGCGCAGCGCAAAATCGAGCAGCTGCGACGAGGTGTCCGCCGGGAGGGGCGCCACGGTGATGTTTCCACGCACGACGCCGTTGCGGGCCAGGGACGTGCTGCCCGAGCTGGGTGCCGGTTCACTTTGGTCGCTGATAAACAGCCCGCTGACGGGGGTGCCGATGCGGCCAACCACTTCCTCTTTGACGGTGATGCCGTCCACCTCAATGAGCGGACCAACCTCCAGGCCGCCGGACTCCGGACGGGTCACATCAAGGGACAGTGTGGCCTCGACGGTGCTGACCCGGATGGGATCGCCGGTTCCCGACTGGATCAGGGCCACGCCATTTTTGTGCGCGCTGGCAAGCAGCTGCCACAAATTGCGGCCGGCAAAGTCGTTCAGTGCCAGCCAGGCGCTGGCGTTGCCATGGCTGTATTGGCGCGGGCTGTGCGAGGACAGGAACTCGCTGAGCCATTCCAGCTGGGTTTTGTCATGGACCCCGCCGTAGGCAAGGTACCCCAAGGTGGCCCAGCTGACGCCCGTCTTGACCCATTTTCCGCGCGTACCCATGACCACCGGGCGAACGTTCAGAACAGCTTCGGCAGGGACTGAGCTGCCGCGGCCGCGGTAGGAAAACCGCGGCGGCGGAACGTGGAGTTCAAATTGCAGGCCCAACGCGGGTGTGTCGGGGCTCGGTGCTGCGGTGGTTGGCGGCAGCAAGGCGGACAACGCCGCTTCCCACGAATCGGGGGCGAGTTCCTCTCCGCCCTGAACGGGGGCAGGAGCTGGCGACTTGCCGCCTTTGGCCTTGGCCAGCAACGTTTCAAGATAGGTGGGTTCGCGGGGGGCTTCCTCCGGAACAAAGAAGTCGGTGAACGATTGTTCCACCTCGGCGGCGGCAATCAACGCCACCACGTGCTTGCAATTCTGGCGTACAGGGCAGTTGCAGATGCCCACCCTGCACGCGATGACGCCGTCGTACTCGCGCACAAGCTTGGCTGTCGTCCTATATTTTTGGGCGCCGATCACCGTGCCGGAGAGCAAACCGGTGGCTGGTTCCAGGACGATGTCGGTGACACGGTCCTCGTCAGCGTAGGCACGGCCAGCGGCAATGGAATTCTCGGTGAACTCGGCGATTCGCGTCAGCAAACGTGAACCGGCGGAGGAGTACGTCACGGAACTTTTCCACCTGTCGGTTGGGGGTGATCCAAGGCCAAGGACCACATCTATCAATCCTACGCAGTATTGGAGCCCGTGATTACCCCAAGAATCCCATGGCACGCAACAGCGGCCAAGAACTGCCCCCAATGCAGGTCTTGACCGCTTGGCCGGGTGGGCCGCGTCCTTCTAACCGGCCGGATGAGTCGCTGGTTCTTTCAGCCCGGACTGGCAGGCGCCTCCCGTGAACTGAAGCCCGTGCCTTTCATGCCATGGCTCAAGTGCGCCAACATGCAGTGGCTCCAGCGTCATGGCACCACCTTAGGGGGTGGGCGCAGGATTTTCCACAGTCGATGGATAAGCGAAAAGGGGGTGCGGCAATTCTTGCCCGGAACATGCGACTTTTCGGCTTCTGTGGTGACTTTTGTGTCATGGGTGCGCTGGAAAATGACGAAAGGGGCGCCCACGTTGTTGGGCCCACGCGCCCGAGGGTTCCCTGGTCGAGCTTGCGAGGTTGGTGCGGGTGTGTTGGGCCCACACGCCCGAGGGTTCCCTGGTCGAGCTTGCGAGGTTAGGGAGGGCGTGGGGACTAGTTGCGGCGGAAGGCCAGGTCAAAGATGACGCGGCCGGCCTTGTGGGCCTTGTTTTCAAAGCTGGTCAGGATGCGGCCGTCAAAACGCGGCGCCCAACCGCCCACCAGGTCGGGCTCCTCGCTTTGCTCGCAGTCAACCCCGCTGAGCCGCGCCTCGGTGAGGGGGCTCGCGGGTCCTGTGCGTTCGCCGTCGTGCATGTTGGTGAAATCAGCGGACGCAGCACCCACCTGGTGCATTTGTTCGGCGTAGGTGGACCAGTCGGTGGCCAGGCGCCAAATGCCGCCGGGGGCCAGCACGCGGGCAACCAGCGGGGCGAAGGTGTCCTTGACCATGCGGCGCTTATTATGCTTGGACTTGTGCCACGGATCCGGGAAGAACACCCAGACCTGGCTGACGGATCCGGGCGGGAGCATGGTGCTCAGGACCTCGGGCGCATTGGCCTGGACCACGCGGACGTTGGTCAGCTGGTTGGCCACAATTTTTTGGATGGTCTGCGCCAGGCCGGGCGTGTAAACCTCAACGGCGAGGAAGTCCTTGTCAGGGTTTTCCTTGGCGGCGTAGACCACTGCATCGCCTAGGCCGGAGCCGATCTCCACAACCAGGGGGGCTGAGCGGCCAAACTCCGCCGCGGCGTCAAAAACGTACGCCGGGTGAACGGAGGTGTCCGCAATGTGGCGCGGAACGTCCACCGCGAGGGTGTCGGAGTGGTCGTCCCACGCCTGCTGGCGCCGTCCCTGCAACCGCGTGCCGCGACGCACAAAGGACACCGGCTGGGCGCGGTAGGTTCCCTCGGCGGCCTGGCTGCCCGGGGTGACAGGGCGGGCTGAACCGTCCTGCGAACGCGGCGCGCGCTGCTCAACGGGCGCCGTTGCGGGCGAGCCAGTCGCTGATGCAGGGGATTCGGGGACGGAAGCTGGGGTTTCACTCATCCCTTTAAGGGTACCGGGCTTCTTCCGGGCTCAAGGAACGGGCGGGTGCACGCGGTGCCTGACCGCCCGTCAACCGCGAATGCTGACCATGGCCACCAAAAACCGTGTGCAACCATGCATCTCGCGGTTACGGTCAGCATTCGCCGCAGAAGGTGAGATGCGGCACTAAGGTGAGCGCCCGGCGTCGTGCCGCTGTTAGAATAAGAATACTTAATGCGCATCAAGCGCATTCTGCGTCGATGAACGCATGCAACTTGTCCCGCAACGATTTGCACAGTGATTTTGCACTGTGCGGCCCGCGGTTGACACGCTCTGGCATTGAATCGGCGAACCCGGGCTCAAAACTGATCCTGGGACGTTGAACCGCCTTACGAAAGATTCTCTCTTTACATGACAACTTTTGCTGCCCTTGGTGCGCCCAAGGAAATCGTTGCTTCACTCGCCGCCCAGGGCATTGAAGAAGCATTCCCCATCCAGATCAAGACCTTGCCGGACACCTTGGCAGGCCGGGATGTTCTGGGTCGCGGCCGCACCGGCTCCGGCAAGACCATTGCCTTCGCCATCCCGCTCGTTGCCCGCCTGGCCGAGCGCGAAGCCCCTTACTTCCGCAAGCCCGGCCGCCCCATGGGCCTGGTGCTGGCACCCACCCGTGAGCTGGCAACCCAGCTGAACAACACGATCGAGCCGTTGGCCAAGGCCATGGGCTTGAACACCACAGTCATTTACGGCGGAGTCTCCCAGGCCCGCCAGGAAAAGGCACTGCGCGCCGGCGTTGACATTGTCATTGCCTGCCCGGGCCGCCTCGAAGACCTCATGAAGCAGCGCATCGTCTCGCTGGAAAGCGTGGAGATCACTGTCCTGGACGAGGCCGACCACATGGCTGACCTGGGCTTCCTGCCCGTGGTCAAGCGCCTGTTGGACACCACGCCCACCCAGGGCCAGCGCATGTTGTTCTCCGCAACGTTGGACAACGGCGTGGACAAGATTGTTCAGCGCTATCTCTCCAACCAGCTCACACACTCAGTGGACGAGCCTGTTGCCACGGTTTCCACCATGGAACACCACGTGATGGTTGTTGGCGACCAGACCATCAAGAAGCAGGTCATCGTTGAACTGGCCTCCGGAGCCGGGCGCCGCATCCTGTTCATGCGCACCAAGCACCACGCCCGCAAGCTGGCCAAGACCCTGACCGACGCCGGCATCCCCG
>JBDTQM010000052.1:0-20569 GCA_039932175.1 Specibacter sp. | reverse complement strand
CATTTCGGCATACTTCTCCGGTGTTGCAATGGGCATTGAGAGCTCCTATGGGCTGGACGGTACTAAGAGGCCGGCAACAGGCCAGCCTCCCGCATGGCTTCTCCCATCTTAGCGATAGCGCCCACGGTGTCGAAGAAGATGAAGTTACCGCCCAGCTTGTGGACAGTTTTTGCCGTGCGACGCCGGCCCTCTCCTCAAGCGTCCGGCCCCCCGCTACGAGACGGTTTGGTTGAACACGTGCCTGCGGATCCAGGCGTGCATGGCGATGCCGGCGGCCGAGGCTGCGTTGATGGAGCGGGTGGAGCCGAATTGCTCAATGGACAGCGTGGTCTGCGCCGCGGCGTGCACCTCGTCGCTGAGCCCGGGACCCTCCTGTCCAAACACAAACACACAGTTGCGGGGCAGCTCATACGTTTCCAGCTGTTCGGAATCCGGGAAGATGTCGATGCCGATGATCGCCAAGCCCTCGCCCTGTGCCCAGGCGACAAAGTCCTCAACCGTGGGGTGGTGGCGGACATGCTGGTAGCGGTCGGTGACCATCGCACCGCGCTTGTTCCACCGGCGTCGCCCAATAATGTGCACTTCCTTGGCCAGGAAGGCGTTGGCGGTGCGCACCACGGTGCCGATGTTCATGTCGTGCTGCCAGTTCTCAATGGCAACGTGGAAGTCGTGGCGGCGGGTATCCAACTCGGCAACAATGGCTTCCATGGACCAGTAGCGGTACTCATCCAGGACGTTGCGGCGGTCGCCGTTGGCCAGCAGCTCCGGATCCCAGTGCGTACCTTCCGGCAGTTCGCCCTCCCACGGACCAACGCCCACTTCGTGGTGGGGTTCAAGATATTCGGTCGCCCCGGCGGCAATTGCATCGGCGGGGGCGGCGGTGTCGCTGGAATTACTCACCGGTTAACTTTAGCTGCTGCACCACGGGCGCATTCCCGTCCGCAGTTTCCACGGCGCCCGCGCGGATCTGCAAGACTTGGGGCAGGGCACCCGGCCCCCTTCAGGAGGAATCATGAGCAAGGTGCAACAACGCGAACCAGCCGACATTGAATGCTGGCTCACGGATATGGACGGCGTGCTGGTCCATGAAAACAAGGCCGTGCCCGGTGCGGCCGAACTGATCCAGCGCTGGGTGGACACCTCAAAGCGCTTCCTGGTCCTGACGAACAACTCTATTTTTACGCCCCGCGACCTGGCTGCCAGGCTGCGCGCTTCCGGGCTTGAAGTTCCCGAGGAAAACCTGTGGACGTCGGCGCTGGCCACGGCCCAGTTCCTGAAGTCGCAGATGCCGGGCGGTCGCGCCTTTGTCATTGGTGAGGCTGGATTGACGACGGCGCTGCACGAGGCCGGCTTCATACTTACCGACCAAAACCCGGACTATGTGGTGCTGGGCGAGACCCGCACCTACTCGTTCGAGGCCATCACGCAGGCCATCCGGCTGATCGGCGACGGCGCCCGTTTCATTTGCACCAACCCCGACGCCACCGGCCCTTCCAAGGAGGGCCCGATGCCCGCCACGGGCGCCGTCGCTGCGCTGATCACCAAGGCCACGGGCCGCGAACCCTACATTGTGGGCAAACCCAACCCCATGATGTTCCGCTCCGCCATGAACCGAATCCAGGCACACTCGGAAACCACCGCCATGATCGGTGACCGGATGGACACCGACATCATTGCGGGCATGGAGGCCGGTCTGCATACGGTCCTCGTGTACACGGGCATCACCCAGCCGGCCGACGTTGAGGCGTACCCGTTCCGGCCGGACCAGGCGCTGAATTCCGTGGCCGACCTGATCGCCCAAATCTAGGTACCTCTTGAGGCTGTTGCCTTCAACAAGGTACGACGCCGGCCCCTCCTCCCAGTCCCACCGGCACCCCCGGTGGGGCACGGCTGGGAGACGGGACCCGGCGTCGTACTTTTTGTTTTACAGATTGGGCTTGACCGAGGCGACCATGGCCTCGTAAACGGCGCGGTTTTGGGCCCACTCGCCGGCGAGCGCCTCGATGGTGAAGCGGTGGGCCACGCCGGAGTCATCGTAGGCGACCTGGTAGATGCCCTCGATGTTCCCATCGTAGGTCTGGCAGGCGTAGCCGTAGCCGTAGCCGTACATGCCGTCCCGGTCGATGATTGCGGGTTTGGCGGTGTATTTCATGTTGGCCTGGCAGCCGAATCCGGAGGTGCTGCGGAAGTAGATCATCTGCGATTCGGTGGCGTCGAGCTGGCCCTGCAGGCCCTGGTCGATCGCGGAGCGGATCTGCTCCTGCGTGGGCGCCCTGGCCGGCTTGCCGGCGGCCTCGTAGATCAGGATCGCGGAGGCGGCATCAGCCGTTTTTCCCACGGCCAGGTAGCGCTCCGCCGGCTGCGACCCGTCCTCGTTGACGACTGTGACATTCTTGCCACCCTCCACCCACCCTTCCGGGTATTCGAAGGCCGCCGACGTGGTGGGCGCCGAGACCATGCCGGGCAGCTTGGCCTGGTTTCCGCTGCCCAGGATGCCCGTCACCGCCAGCACCACGCCCACAAGCATGGCCAACACCACTACTCCGCCGCCGGCCAGCACCCACGGCAGCGCCTTGTTCTTCGCGGGCGGCCTGCCGTTGGGGATCATCCCGCCGGGCGTGCCGTAGTACGGCTGACCGTACTGGGGCTGCTGGGCGTTCTGCGGCTGGGGTGAGGGCTGACCGTACTGGGGCTGTTGCCAGCCGTCGTTTCTCGGCTGGCCGTTGGCCGGATGTGCTTGAGGATCTTGCTCGGGTTGGCCCGGCCACGGCGGCTGCATTGACATGTTGAAACTCCTCCATCCGCGCATTCCGAAAGGGACACGCCGTCACCCAAACTTAACCTGCAGTGCAAGACACCGCTATGGGGAGCACTCCCCCATCACCAGCGTCGCCGCCGCGCGAACGCCATGGGCCGCGCAGCCGTGTGACACCCGGCAACAGGGGGTCCGGAGAAAATGCCGCCGCTTCCCAAAAGTGCGTGGACCTGCGGCTCGCCAGGACCGTGGAGGTCAGGCTGAGAACACTGCTACGAACCAAGGGAGTCCGCGACGAATACCGCAACCGGGCTGCTGAAAATCACCGACGTCGAGGAACTGACCGGGCTCCTCATCAAGAACAGGACGTTCCTCAGCCCGTGGGACCCGGTGCGCGGTGATGAGTTTTTCACCATCGCAAAGCAGGCCGAGATCACGGGCGCTGCACTTTCTGCACGCGCAGGCGGCGCCATGGTGCCTCTGGCCATCGTCAACAGCGCGGGCAGCATTGCGGGGCGCCTGAAAATCAACGGCATTGTCCCCAGGGCCTTCCCATCGGCGGCCCTGAGCTACTGGGTTGCAAAGGATAAAAACGGGCAAGGACTGGCAACGGCCGCCGTTGCTGATGCGGTGGAACTGGCCACCGGCTGCCGGGCCAGACACTGACCCACAATGAGGGCCCGCAAAGGGTGTTGCAGAGGAACGGCTTTCTCCGCTGCGGGCTCGGACCAAAGTACTTGAAAATTGCTGGCCGCTGGCACGACCACATCATGTTCCAGCGGATCCTGGCGGACTGAACCGGACTTAGGAACCGAGCCTGCCGCCCGAGGCTTCCAAGTAGCAGTTGCCGCAGAGGGATTCGTACCAGACGTCGGCGCCCTCTATGGCGACCTGGTCGCCGTCGAACGTTATTTCGCTGCCCACGCGGCGGGTGTTGAAGAGGGCCTTCCGCCCGCAGCGGCAGATGGTCTTTAATTCTTCAAGGGAGTGCGCAATCTCAAGAAGCCGGGCGGCACCGGGGAAGGCGCGGGTGCGGAAGTCGGTGCGCAGGCCGTAGGCCAGGACCGGGACGCCGTCAAGCACGGCGATGCGGAACAGATCGTCCACCTGTGCGGGGTCAAGGAACTGCGCCTCGTCCACCAGCAGGCAGGCCACGGGTGCCATGTCCATGTGCTTGAGCAGTGCGTTGGGGTCGTCGCCGGCAGCCTCTGCGGCGAACAATGCCCGGGCATCGGTTCCAGGCGGGATGACAAAGTCCACCTCGCGGCTGACGCCGAGGCGGGAAACGATGGAGCTCTCGCCCTTGGTGTCAACGCCGGGTTTGGCCAGGAGCACCCGCTGGCCGCGTTCCTCATAGTTGAACGCGGCCTGCAGCAGGCCCGTGGATTTGCCTGAATTCATGGCGCCGTGGCGGAAATACAGCTTGGACAAAACGGCCTTTCTAATGGTGGTTGCTCATCCGGAGGTGGGCAGGCCGTGTGCCGGGCCGCAGCCACTTGGTGCGCGTGCTACTCGAGGCCGAGCTCGTCCTTGCCAAAGATGAACAGGTACGGGACGCCGGCTTCGGCTTCGATGCGTTCCTTGGCGCCGGTGTCGCGGTCAACGATCACGGCGACGGCCACAATGTTGCCGCCTGCATTGCGCACGCCTTCAACAGCGGTCAATGCGGAGCCGCCCGTGGTGGAGGTGTCTTCGAGGACAACTACCTTGCGTCCGTCAACGCCCGGGCCTTCAACCTGGCGGCCCATGCCGTAGGACTTCTGGGCCTTGCGAACCACGAAGGCGTCGATGGCGCGGCCGGCATCGCCGGCAGCGTGCATCAGGGCGGTACCAACGGGGTCTGCACCCATGGTCAGGCCTCCTGCGGTCTCAAACTCGATGCCGGCGTCGTCCAACAGGGCCAGCATGACCCGGCCGGCCAGGCGGGAAGCCTCGTGGTGTAGGGTGATGCGGCGCAGGTCGATGTAGTAGTCGGCCTCCTTGCCGGAGGACAAGGTCACCTTGCCGTGGACAACGGCCAGCTCCTTAACGAGTTCGAGTAGGCGGGCGCGGTCGGCAGCAAGAGTTGAGGTCATGGCACCCAGTCTAATTGGGCGCATGCAACACCACCGAAACACGTAGGCGATAGCGCCTTGTGTCGTCCCAAAAAACGCCGCTTCGCGACTTTCTGGGCCCCTAGGCCACTAGGCTTAGTCACATGCGCGAATTACAAGCACAAATCATTAGTGAACTTGGTGTCCAGGCCCGGATTGAACCCATTGCGGAAATCGCGCGGCGGGTTCAGTTTTTGAAGGACTACCTCAAGGCCACGGGCACCAAGGGGTTTGTCCTGGGCATCAGCGGAGGCCTGGATTCCACCTTGGCCGGCAGGCTGGCGCAGCTTGCCGTTGAGGAACTGGCGGAGGAGGGCATCGACGCCAATTTCATTGCCGTCCGGCTGCCATACGGCGTCCAGCACGATGAAGTTGACGCGCAAAAAGCCCTGGAGTTCATCAACGCCAAGACTGAGCGGTCGTTCAACCTTGCCCCTGCCGTGGACGGTTTCGAAGCGGAGTTCGCCAAGACCGCCGCTGCGGATGTGTCCGATTTCAACAAGGGCAACATCAAGGCCCGCTCCCGCATGATCGCCCAGTACGCCTTGGCCGGCCACGACAACCTGCTGGTCATCGGCACGGACCATGCAGCGGAGTCAGTCACCGGTTTTTTCACCAAATTTGGCGACGGCGGGGCGGACATTCTGCCGCTGTTCACGCTGAACAAGCGCCAGAACCGGGCCCTGCTGCAGGAGTTGGGCGCCCCTGAGCAGTTGTACAACAAGGTCCCCACGGCCGACCTTTTGGACGGCCGCCCGGGCCGCACCGACGAGGACGAACTGGGCATCACGTACGACGAAATCGACGACTACCTCGAGGGAAAACTCATCCCCGAGGCAGCCGCCGAGTCGATCGAGCGCCGTTTCCGCCAGTCCCGCCACAAGCGGACCACGCCTGTGACACTTCTTGACTCCTGGTGGAAATAGCTGCTAGCGCCAGTTGGCCGCTATGCGGTCAGTGAGTCAACGTAGTCTTGGTTTTCGCTGATCCACTTCTGGATGATCGGGGTGTAGTCGGTGGTCTTCTCGCCGCCGAACATGGCGTTCTCCAAGGAGGCAAGTGTCTTGGAATCCATCTTGAAGTCCTTGAGCCACTGGTTCAGGGTGGGGTAGTCCTTCCCGAAGTCCAACCGAGAGAAACTGTGGATGCCCTCTGCAGCACCCAAAAGACCCTTGGGATCCTTCAAGTCCTTGATGTCGAAGGCGTCGTAGGCCCAGTGCGGGCGCCACAAGGTGACAACAATGTTCTCGCCCTTGGTGGTGGCTGCCTTCAGTTCGGACAGCATGGCGGGTGTGGAGGAGGTCAGGTACTCCATCTTGTTCAGGCCATAACCCGGGATGACATCCTCGCTGGTGACCTTGCTCAGGCCCGCGCCGGGCTCAATGCCGACAATCCGGTTGCCGAACGAATCCGCATCGGCAACCAGCTCATCGAGCGTGTCAATGGGAGCATCCTTGTTGACGGCGATCGTCAACTTGGCGTCATCATTCCAGACGCCCAGATCGGTGAGCTTGTCACCATACTCTTCAATGTAGCTCTTGTGCGTGATCGGCAACCAAGTATCGAGGGCCACGTCGTAGTCTCCGGTGGAAAGTCCGGAATAGGCAGGAGCCACGTCCGCATTTTGCAACTTGACGTCATACCCCTTCTCATCCAGGATGACCTTCCACAGTTCGGAGGCGGCGATGCCCTCATCCCAGCCGTTGAAGACGGCAACTGTGAGGTCCTTCTTGTCACCGTTCTCCACGGTGGCTGCCTCGGCGCCTGAGCCGCAGGCACTCAAACCCAGGGCCAGTGTTGCCGCGATGGCGGCCAACCCCATAAATTTCTTGTTCATTGTGCATTCCTTTCATTGGCAGCGCTAAACACATTGCTGCCGCGATTGGTTTGTAAAACTGGTTTTCGCGTGCGCCTAGGCGTTCTTCTTGCCGCGTTTGCCCGTACTGTTCCTACTGGTTGTGCCGTTCGTGCCGAAACTTGCTGTGACCCGGTCAAGGTAGATCGCCAAAATAACGACGGCGATGCCCGCTTCAAAGCCGAGGCCGGCGTCGATGCGGCCCAAGCTGGCGACGACGTCTCCGCCCAAGCCCCCGGCGCCGACCATGCCGGCAATGACCACCATGGACAGAGAGAGCATGATGACCTGGTTCACTCCGGCCATGATGGTGGGGCGCGCCAGCGGAAGTTGAATCTGGGCCAAAATTTTCCCCGGGCTGGAACCGAACGCGTGCCCGGCCTCAACCACTTCCTTGTCCACTCCGCGGATGCCCAGCTCAGTAAAGCGAACGCCGGGGGCCATTGAGAAGATGATGGTGGCGACGATGCCCGGCACCACGCCAACCCGAAACATCACCAGCGCGGGAATCAGGTAAACCATGGCCGGCATGGTCTGCATGAAGTCCAAGATCGGCTTGATGATTGATGAGGCACGGTTTGAACTGGCCGCCCAAATGCCCAAGGGAACGCTGATGACCACTGCCACCACTGTTGCAATAATGACCAGGGCCAAGGAATCCATGGCATTGGACCACTGGTCCACGCCAACAATCACGCTGAAGCCCACAAGGGTGCCAACACCGAGCTTCCAGCCGCTGGCCCACCAGGCGATGGCTGCAAAAACGATGATGATGACCCAGAATGGCGGCGCATTCAACAACCAGTCAAGCCCGTCATAGGCACCAACCAAAACTGTCCGGACAAACTTGAAGACCCCATCCAGCGATGTTGTCAGCCAGTCCAGGCCAACCTCAACCCAGTCGCCCAGGGGAATCCTAAAATCGGGGGTCATTTTGCCACTCCTTCATACTGCGCCAAAGCGGCCGTCACAACTTGCTCGGGGATGGGTGCAACAGCGACCTCAACCACGGGGAATTCACCTGTTGTGGAGGGGACGTTGCCCAACGCCGCCAGGAGCGTCACCCGGGGCAGGGCACCCACCAGGCGGCCGTCGTCGTCCACCACGGGCAGCGGAATGGGACTCTCCACGGCACGGCCAAACAAATCGTTCAGCGCGGTGTCGGGGCTGACGGGTTCAATGCCGTTGCGCACCACGGCAGCCAAATCGGTGGCACGCTTTTCCACCTGCGCCATGACATCGCGGTCACGGACAATCCCCTGATACCTGCGGCGCCGATCCACCACAAAGGCGGCAGAAACCTGCAGGTCGCGCATGGTCCGCAGGGCGTTGCGCGGACCGCCGGAAATGGTGACAACAGCCAAGGGAGGCTCCATGACACCGCCGGCAGTCAGCACACGGGTCCTGTCCACATCTTGCACAAACTGGGCCACATAGTCGTTGGCCGGATTGGTCAGGATCTCATCCGGCGTGCCAATCTGCACGATCTCACCGTCACGCATGACGGCGATCCGGTCACCCAGGAACATGGCCTCGTTGAGGTCGTGGGTGATGAAAACAATTGTCTTGCCAAGCTCGGCCTGCAACACCACCAGCTGTTCCTGCATTTCGCGCCGAATCAGCGGGTCAAGGGCGGAGAACGCCTCGTCCATGAGCAGGATGTCAGTCTCGGCGCACAGTGCGCGGGCCAGGCCCACCCGCTGCTGCATGCCGCCGGAGAGCTCGGAGGGGTACTTTTCGCCCCAACCGCCAAGCCCCACCATGGACAAGACTTTTTCGGCCCGGTCAGTGCGTTCGGCCTTGGCGACGCCCTGGATTTCCAGCGCGTAGGCGGCGTTCTCCAACACGGTGCGGTGCGGGAGCAGGGCAAAGTGCTGGAAGACCATGGAGATCTTCTCCTGGCGGACCTTGCGTAGTTCCTTCTCGCTAATGGCGGAAATGTCTGTTCCACCAACCACCACGGAGCCTTGGGTGGGGGCCCACAACCCGTTCAGGGTGCGGATCAGGGTGGATTTTCCGGAGCCGGAAAGGCCCATGACCACGAAGATCTCGCCCTTCTTTACGTCAAAACTGGCGTCAATGACGGCTGCTGTGCCCAGCGCCGTGAGATCCTCACGCTTCTTGCCCGCCTTCAGGCGTTTGATGACTTCGGCAGGTCTTTTGCCGAACACTTTGTAGACGTTGCGCACGCTCAGGGCGTTTTCCGCCTCGGTGCCGTCCTGTGGTGATTCTTGCTTGCTTACGTTGTGTGTTGCTTCGGACACGTAGTACCCATCTACGCAGCGCGCGGCCATGAAGGGCTCAGCTTTCGCCTGCCTTCAATGGTTTCGGCACCGCAATTGGTGTTCTCGTGCTGCAGGCGTCGTTACGCTTCAAACTCTTCGCTTCCCCGCACGCTCCGGCCGGAGCAGCAAGGAAAGACGGTTCCGCATTCATTGCACGGAAAACGGGAAGCTATCCCTGACCGCCAGTTCGAGCGCCTGAGTCTGGCTGCATCACTTTTCACAAGTATTTTGCAAAGATGTGGGCAGTTGCCTGCAGGCTTTTCGGTGTACTGGTTCTGCTTCAACGCTAACAAAGAGACTTTCGCTACCGGCGCAATGGTCTTAGCTTTGGGGCCCCGGACGGCCCGACATTGCTGCCATCTTGCTGCACTGGCGGGGCGAGGCAAGCGTTACGCCTTTGCAACCTTCTGCATCTCATTTCGACCCCTACCCCAGAAAAGTAGTGACATTGGACACTTTTGCCACACTTCCTTCAACTCGCGCTTCGTGCCGTGTTGTTCTCGTTTAAGGGCATCGGCGGGCCCTGGCCGGGTTAACTTGATAGCTTGGTTAGGTGAAGATTGCTACCTGGAATGTGAACTCGCTGCGTGCCCGTGCCGACCGTGTGGAGGAGTGGCTGCGCCGTACCGACGCGGATGTTCTTGCCATCCAAGAAACCAAGTGCAAGGACGAGAACTTCCCCTGGGAGCTCTTTGAAAACAACGGCTACGAGGTGGCCCACTTTGGCTTCAGCCAGTGGAACGGCGTGGCCATCGCCTCCCGCGTGGGCTTGGAGGATGTGGAACGCACCTTCGTGAACCAGCCGGCTTTTGGCAAGGGCGGCAAGGATCCCGTCCAGGAAGCCCGGGCCATCGCGGCAACATGCAACGGTGTCCGCATCTGGAGCCTGTACGTTCCCAACGGCCGCGCCCTGGATGACGAGCACATGCCGTACAAAATTCAGTGGCTCGATGAACTCAAGAACCAGGCCGCAGGCTGGCTCGCCGAGGACCCCAACGCCCAGATTGCGCTCATGGGAGACTGGAACATCGCCCCGAAGGACGACGACGTCTGGGACATCGACTTTTTCATTGCACAGGGCCTGACACATGTCAGCGCGCCCGAGCGCGCGGCTTTCTCAGCCTTTGAGACGGCAGGTTTTTCCGACGTCGTCCGTCCCCTGAATCCGGGGCCCGGCGTCTACACCTACTGGGACTACACCCAGTTGCGTTTCCCCAAGCGCGAGGGCATGCGCATTGACTTTGTGATGGCGTCCCCGGCGTTGGCTGCCCGTGTCACATCGGCTGAAATTGACCGTGAAGAACGCAAGGGCAAGGGCGCCTCGGACCACGCCCCTGTCATTGTGGAGCTGGACTAAACCATGGCGGCGGGCTTGTACCTGGGCGGCGTGCAGCTCCCCTTTGTCTCCAGCCTGCGTGTTTATTTGCCGCGTGAGGCATACACCGCAGCCGAGTTCGCGTATCTGCAGGACCACCTGGACGCGGAACAAAACGCCATCAGCGTGGATGCGGCCGAACTGGCTGATTCGCTGGGCCGCATCAGCCGGTCCCGTCCCAATCCGCTGCCGACGACGGCCGGGGAGCGGGTGCGCGTGCTCGTCATGGGCGAGGGTGAGCCGTTGCTTTACGCGCCAAACCAGGTGGTTGCCAGGTCCGTTGCTGGAGCTGCCGAACTGTTGGGCGGCACCATGTCCCAGCTGGCTGCGCTGCTGCTCTCCCAGGATGAGTGGGCGGAGAAGTTGGGCGCCGCCACGGCCACTCCCCTGTTGGAACTGCCGTTGCAAACCCGGACCTCCACCTGGGGCGTGCCGTTTAGCTGGTTCGTGCTGGTTTACGCCAATGACCGCATGGAAGTGGTGGAATCCCGCGGGCGGATCCTGACCGTGCGGGCCCAGGTGCCGCTCACGGTGGCTGTGGCGCGGGCCCAAAGGACACTGCGGATGCTGGCCGCCATGGCCCCGGACCTTGAGCTGTTTGGCGAGCTCGATGACCTCAGCAACTGGCTGTCCGGCTTCAATGAGGGCGGCGTGGTTGAGCTGGACTATGGTCCGCTGGCCAACCGCCTTCATCCCGACGACTCCCCCGCGGATGTGCACCTGGGCCTGCAATGCCTGGCCGACGGCGATTTCACAGCCGCCGCTGCTGCGTACCGCAGACTGAGCAACCGGTGGATGCCCATCAGGCAGCTGGCCCGCGCCAACTGAGGTTTCGGCTCCAGCTGTGCGTTGTTGTCAGCTTATGCGCCTGCTCGGGAACTGGCGCGGCGCATGGCCAAAGAGCACTTGACCTATGCGCACGGCTGCTACCCGGCGTGGCGCCACTGTCAAAGCTGCGCCGCACTGGCTGCTGGAGCGGCGCATGGCCAAAGCCGGCATGCCCGGAACGGGGCATATGCGCCACCCTCGTTTCCACGGCTGCGCATAAGCCACGGCAGAATTTTCAGTCGCCGCCTAAAGCTAGGCGCGCGCCAGGAACGGCGCCGTGGACTCCCTCTGGATGAGAGTAAACGGCATGTCTTCTTCGTGGATGGCGCCAGCCTTCCCGTCCAGGTCGGCCAGCAGCATTTGTGCCGCCAGCAGCCCGTGTTGCACGGGTTTTTGGGCAATGGTGGACAGACCCGCGGGTGCGGAGAAGTCGTGGTCGTCGATGCCGATCACCGACAGGTCCTCCGGTATGCGAATGCCGCGCCGGCGCGCCTCAAACATCAACCCGAGCGCCATCTCGTCAGAGCCGCAAAAAATGGCTGTGGGGCGGTCCCCGGGGAAATCAAAGAGCCTGGCGGCTGCCGCCACACCCTGCCCCACCGTGTAGTCCCCGGCCACGTTCCATTCGGGGCGCAGTTCCAGCCCGGCCCGGCGCATGGTTGCCTCGAAAGCTTCCGCACGCAGTGCCGGCACCACAAAGTTCTTCTCATCGTTGATGCCCCCGCGAAGATGCCCTATCTTCGTGTGCCCCAAATCAATCAGGTGCTGGGTGGCAGCGGAGGCGGCCGCCGTGTCATCCATGTGCACGCCGCGGCAGCCCTCCACGGGTCCGCCCACTGAAATCATGGGAATGTTGGTTCGCTGCAGCTCCGCCAGCTCCGTGGCGGAAAGTCCAAGGCAGAGAACCACCAGCGCGTCGATTTGCTTGCGCACCATCTGTTCTGTAAACCGGCGCTGTTGGCCGTGCAGGTATCCCCCCAGGCTGAACAGCAGCAGGTTGTATCCGTGCTCGCGCAATACTTGGTCGATCCCTTCCAGCGCCGCCGCAAAGTACCAGCGGTCGATGAAAGGGACCAGCACGCCAACAGTCTTGGTCCGCCCCGTGGCCAGTCTCATGGCCGACGGCGACGGCACGTAGCCCATTTCCTCAGCGACGGCCAGCACTCTAGCACGGGTGGCAGAGTTGACTTTCGGCAGGCCCCTCAGGGCCCGTGAGACAGTAGCGGTGGAGACTTCGGCGCGTGCTGCAACGTCGTCAATGCTCACTCTCATGCTTGGCTCCTTTCACTGATCCCCGGCCGATGGCAGCCTGCCCATGCGGCCGGGCACATGGCAATGGTGCCCGACCGCCAACCATCCACATCTAGTTAGTGCGGGCGCCTGCCCCGCCGCGCCGGCAGTTTCCGGCGTAGTCGGATGGTGCCCCACAGCCCCAAACAGACCAGCAACAATCCTAGTGCCCACATGAGTGCCGGCTGTCCGGTGATCTCCAGCCAGACCGTCACACCAAAGAGCACCACCGCCCAAAAACCGAGAAACCCAATGATGATGTCAAAGTCTTCAGCACTCTTTTGCTTGCTGGTGGGGATGTGCAGGCCGTCGGGCTTCCCAGGCTGCTTCCCGGCAGTGCGTCCCACGGTCTACTTCACCGCCCCTGCCGTCAGTCCGGCGACAATCTTGCGCTGGAAGATCAACACCAGGATCACCAATGGAATGGTGACCACGGTTCCGGCCGCCATGACTGCCGTGTACGGTTCCTGGTGCGGCTCGGAACCGGCAAAGCGGGCGATGGCGACCGTCACGGTTTGGGTGGCGTCGTTGGAGAGGATGCTGGCAATCAAGTATTCGTTCCACGAAGCGATGAAGGCCAGGATCGCCGTGGTGAACACTGCCGGCGCAGCCAGCGGCATGATGATCTTGCGGAAGGCCTGCCCTTGGGTGCACCCGTCAATGCGGGCCGACTCTTCCAGCTCCCAAGGCATTTCCCGGAAGAACGATGTCAGTGTGTACACGGTCAGGGGCAGCACAAAGGAGATGTTGGGAATGATCATGGCCTGGTAGCTGCCAATCCAGCCAATGTTGCCAAACAGCTGGAATAGAGGGGTCACGATCGCAACGCCCGGGAACATGGAGGCCCCGAGAACCATGCCCAGAACCAAGAACTTGCCGCGGAATTTCAGCCGGGCCAGCGCGTAGGCGGCGAAGACGCCAAACAGCAGGGCCACAATTGTGGTCACCCCTGAGATGAACAGCGAGTTCAGCAGGGCCCGGTCCAGGTGGTTGCCCAATTCAGCGGAGAATGCCGTCTTGAAGTTGTCCCAGGTGACGTGCGTAAAGAACGGGGTGGAATCAAAGGTGTAGCCCACGTCGCGGAAGGCCGTGACAATCATCCAGTAAAACGGCAGTAGGCACCAGATGACGATGATGGCGGCACTGACGTAGGTGCGGGTGCTGGACCAGTTTTCCCGGCGGCGGGCCACTGACTTGGCGGCTGCGGTGTGGGCCTTCACGGTGGAGGTTGAGGTGCTCATTTCATTTTCCCCTTTGCCTCGCCGCTGGCCGACTCAACAGCATTGGCCCCGAGGAACCGCACAAAGATGAACGCCACGATGAAGATGATCAGGAAGGTGATGGTTGACAGTGCCGCGGCGGCGTTGAAGCCAACGCGAATCTGGTTGACCACCAGGATGGACAGTGTGGTGGTGCCGTTGGCGCCGCCGGTCATGATGGCCGGCAGGTCGTACATGCGCAAGGCGTCAAGGACGCGGAACAAGATGGCCACCATGAGCGCCGGCTTGACCAGCGGCAAGGTGATGAGTCGGAAGCGCTGCCACGCGGAGGCGCCGTCCACCTTGGCGGCCTCATACACTTCGGCCGGGATCATTTGCAGCCCGGCCAGGATGAGCAGCGCCATGAACGGCGTGGTCTTCCAAATGTCGGCGATGATGATGGCCGCCTGTGCCGGGCCCTGGCTACCTGTCCACAGAATGTCGGTGTTGAACAAGGTGTTCACGATGCCGTCAAAGGCGAAGATGAAGAACCACAGTTTGGCGGTGACGGCGGTGGGGATTGCCCACGGAACCAGCACGGCTGCCCGCAATACGCTGCGGCCGCGGAAGGTGCGGGCCATAATGACTGCCATCCAGAAACCCAGGATGGTTTCAAAGAAGACCGTGACCACGGTGAAGAAGAAGGTGACGCCCGTGGCGCTCCAGAACTGGGCGCCCAATGTCCCGGGCGGGCAGCTGGCGGCTCCCGAAGGAGTCTCACACTGCTGGAACAGCCAATGAATGTAGTTGGCGAAACCGGCAAAACCCCCGGCCACGAAGCTGCCGGTCACCGGGTCAAGGCCCTCGTCTTGTTGGAAGGACATGTAGATGGCGTTGAGCACCGGGTACAGGATGACGATGGCCAACACAATCAGGGTGGGGGCAACCAGCAGGGCTGCTGCACGCCCCTGGGTCTTTTCCTTGCGGTCCGCACCGACTTCCTTGTTCTCACCACCCTTGCGGGCTGTCTTTCGACCGGGCATTGCCCCCGGTTCAAGCTGTGTAGACATGCTGCTTTCCTTTCACCACGACTCTGTATGTGGCATCACGGTCTGTGATGCGAAGAAGGGGCGCTGCGGCGTTCCCGGTGGTTGTCCACCACCGGGAACGCCGCAGCGCGCACTCTTGACGGCTACTTGGCCCCGGCTGCGGCGATGGCCGCCTGCATGTCAGTCATCGCCTGGTCAACGCTCTTGCTGCCGTTGATGGCAGCGAAGCTGTTCTGCTGAATGGCCAGGGTCACGGCAGGGTAGAACGGTGTGACGGGCCGCGGCACGGCGTTCTGGATGGAAGTCAGCAGCACCGGCAGGTACGGCAGCTTGGCAACGAGGGCAGCGTCGGTGTACAGGCTTTCCTTGACAGGCGCCAGGGAACCCTGGGTCGCGTAGAACTTTTGTGTTTCTTCACTGATCATGAAGGTCACAAAGTCCTTGGCCGTGGCCTTGTTCTTGGAGTCGACGCTGACGGCCAGGCTGTGTCCGCCAAGGGAGGAAGCACCGGGGCCGTCCTTGCCGGGCAGTGGGGCAATGCCAAACGTGTCCTTGACCTTGGAGGCGCCGTCCGTCTTGGCCAGGTTGTACACATACGGCCAGTTGCGCAGGAACATCAGCTTTCCGTCCTGGAAGGAAGCGCGGCCCTGCTCTTCCTGGTAGGTCACTGCCTGCTTGGGGATGTTGCCGTTCTTGTAGGCCGTCACCAGGTTGTTCAGCCCGGCCTTGGCCTCGGCGCTGTCGAGGGTGGCCTTGCCTTCCTTGTCAACGATGGTGCCGCCGGCGGTATTGATGGCCTCGGCAACATTCACCGTCAGTCCCTCATACTGGGCCAGCTGCCCGGCGTAGCAGTCGATGCCCTTTTCCTTGGCGATGGGGCACATGCCCATCATCTCGTCCCACGTCTTGGGCGGGGTGGCAACCAGGTCCTTGCGGTAGTACAGGATGCCGCCGTCGGAGGTCTGCGGTGCGGCGTACAAGGTGTCCTTGTAGGTTGCCGCGGCCACCGTTGCCGGCAGGAAGCCGGTGGTGTCAATGGCCATCTTGTCCTTCAGCGGCTGCAGCCAGCCCTTGGCCGCGAACTCGGCCGTCCACACCACGTCAACACTGGCAACGTCGTAGTCGCCGTTCTTGGCCTGGAAGCGCTGGACCAGGTCATCGTGCTGCTGGTCTGCCTTGTCCGACTGCTCCTTGAAGGTGACAGTCTCGTCGCGGTGGGCCGCGTTCCACTTCTCCACCAGCGGCCGGATAACTTCCGAGTTGTCCTTGCCCTGGACGTAGGTGATGGGCCCGCGGGCGTCCAGGTTTGCCGAAGCGGCTCCGTTGCCGCCCCCCGTTCCACCCCCGCCGCCAGTTCCGCCGCCGCAGGCAGTCAATGCCAGGGCAAGCGTTGCAGCAGCTGCCAGCGGCAGGTACATCTTTGAAATCTTGGTTCCCATGCTTATTCTCCTCAAGTGAAAATCTCCAGTTTCAGCGCATAATTCATGGCGCTGCTTTGGGTGGTGTAGCTCACACTAATAAGATGTGATGCAATAGTGCAAGCGCTTACACCAATTCGTTACCGTTTCGTTTCAGGAGGAACAACATGACAACTTTTCAGGAACCCGCAGCCCAGCCCTGGTGGGCCAGTGCCGTGATCTACCAGATTTACCCGCGTTCCTTTGCCGACGGCAATGGTGATGGCATGGGTGACATCTGCGGTGTTTCAGGGAAATTGGAGTACTTGGCGCAGCTGGGGGTAAACGCTGTTTGGTTGTCGCCGTTCTACGTGTCGCCCCAGGCCGACGCCGGCTATGACGTGGCCGATTACCGCCGGGTTGACCCCCTGTTCGGTAACCTGAACGATTTTGACGCAATGTTGGGCAAGGCTCACAGCCTTGGCCTGCGCGTCATTGTCGACCTGGTGCCAAACCACACCTCGGACGAGCATGTGTGGTTCCAGGAAGCGCTGAATTCCCCCGAGGGTTCGCCCGCCCGCAACCGTTACATGTTCCGGGACGGCAAGGGTGTTGACGGCAGCGAGCCGCCCAACAACTGGCACTCCATCTTTGGCGGCAGCGCATGGACCAGGGTGCGTCAGGACGGCGTCCCGGGCCAGTGGTACCTGCACCTGTTTGACACCAAGCAGCCGGACTTGAATTGGGAAAACCCCGAAGTCCATGCCGAAATGGAATCCGTGTTGCGGTTCTGGCTGGACCGCGGCGTAGACGGTTTCCGGGTGGATGTGGCGCACGGGATGGTGAAGGCGCCCGGCCTGCCGGACTGGGACGGGCAGGCTGCCATGGTCTCCGGCGACGAAGCCGGTTCAGCCAGCCCCCAGCCCGCTGAGCCTGAGCAGACCACGGCCATGAACCCGCCGTCGCCGTTCTTCGACCAGGACGGTGTCCACGAGATTTACCGGGCGTGGAACCGTGTCCTGAAGGAGTACGACGGCGACCGCATGCTGGTTGCCGAGGCCTGGGTTGAGCAGCCGGAACGGCTGGCCATGTACGTCCGCCCCGATGAAATGCAGCAGGCCTTCAACTTTGAGTTCCTGCTGGCTGGCTGGGATGCCGGACGCATTGCTGCGGCCGTGGCGGACTCGTTGGCGGCCAATGCCAGCGTTGGGGCACCGGCCACGTGGGTGTTGTCCAACCATGACACTGTCCGCCACCCGTCCCGCTTTGGCCTGGGCGACCCAACAACGTTCCCGAAGGGGATCAGCGCCGAGGACGAGCAGCCGGATGAGGCGCTGGGCCTGGCCCGCGCCCGCGCGGCAACCCTGCTGATGCTGGCCCTGCCGGGTTCGGCCTACCTGTATCAGGGTGAGGAACTTGGCCTGCCCGAGCACACCACCCTGGACGGCGCCGTGCGCCAGGATCCGGCATTCTTGCGCACCAACGGGGTTGAGCGCGGCCGGGACGGCTGCCGGGTTCCGCTGCCATGGGTGGCCGCCAAGCCGGGATACGGCTTCAGTTCAGCCACCGCCAGGGACGGTCAGCCCGATGCTCCGTGGCTGCCCCAACCGGACTCCTTTGCCCACTACGCTGCCGACCTGCAAGCCGGGGTTGCCGGGTCAACACTGGAGTTGTACCGCGATGCCCTGACGCTCCGGGCAGCGCACCGCCTGGGCGAGGGGACGCACACCTGGGAACCGGAACACGACCCGGCCGCCGGCATCATTGCCTTCAGAAACGGCGGCATAACTGTCATCGCCAACGCAGGCAAGGTTCCCGTGGCGTTGCCGGAGGCAGCCGGGGTTGTGCTGGCCAGCGGGGCGGATGGCGTTTCCAACAAGATGCTGGCCCCAAACTCGGCCGTCTGGCTGAGCCGGTAGCAGCCCCAAGCTGCCAGCCGGATTTCGACAGGCTCAACCACCGGTGCTGAGACCGCCACCGGTGGTTGAGCCCGTCGAAACCAGCTTTACTGCGTGTTGCCTACTTGTCGTGCTTGAAGATGCCCGCAATCTTGGCGCCAAGGCCCTTGGCGTGCCCCGCAGCGTCTTCAGCGAATTCCTTCACGTTTTCCGCAGCGTCTTCAGCGAATTCCTTGGCCTTTTCTGCAGCCTCGGCCGCAACGTCCTTGGCCTTTTCTGCGGCATCGCCGGCAAAGTCCTTGACGTTTTCAACGGCGTCCGCGGCGACGTCCTTGGCCTTGTTCAGGGCATCGTTCTCCCCTGCTGCGTCCTTGGCCGCGTCGACAACGGGATTCTCGGAATTGTTCTCAGACATGCTTTTCTCCCCTGCAGTTGAAATGCTCCCCGGGTGCTCTTGCGTCCGGGGGTCGTGATGCAAATTACCCTAGCGGACTCTTTCGGCTTTCGTGAACCGAGATCTTGCCGCACTGCCAATGCTCAGCAACACTGGAACTTCAAGCCCCAGCAATTCATCCAACGCGGCCACCAGCTCCGTAATGTCCCGGGCCAGCAGATGCGGGGCAACACCCTGCCGCGGCAGGACGCGCACCTTCAGGGCTGTTTGGTGGCGGAAGTCATAACTCGTCACGGAAACACTGAACACGTCGGTGCGTTCCAACAGGGCGCTCTTGAGCGCCTGCTCAGCCACAGCGCAACTGAGCCGCACGGCTCCGGCGGCGCCGTCGTCGTCCGCGTCGCCTGGATAGTCCAGCAGGGTGTTGGCCCGGCCTTTTCCTTGGCTGGAAATCCAGGAAATCATGACAATGACTGTCACCAGGAGGACTGCTGCCACGGCAAACCAAACCCAGCTTTGGGAGGTCAGGATCAGCCGTGAGTTGTCTGCGTAGTAGCGCAGCCAAGCCACCTGGTTGCGCGCATAGCCTTGCCACCAGGCAGCCGCCGAGGGAACTGTTGCCAGCACCACCAAGCCGGATCCGGCCGCCAGCAGAATCAGCCCCATCAGGCTCAGCAGAAATCTGTTCAGGCCGCGAGGGGTGCCGTTCATACTCCCACCACCCCGCTCGCTGCCAATTTCACGGTTACAGCCGGCCGGGGATCCAGTTCCATGGCGGCAAGCTGGGCCTCAACGGCCGCTTGAATGGCCTGTTCGGACAAACGGATCCCCGACGTGGGCCGGATGTTGACCTGGACCAGTCGCGCCGAGACCACCACCATGACCTGTTCGCGGGTCACCCCTGCAGCCATGCGGGCACTCTTGGCCAACGCCGAGGCTATGACCTCGTCATCAACCACAATTGCCACGCGCGGGTTGGCAATGACGTGCCGTGCCCGGCGGCCGGGAAGCAGGCCGGTGCCGAGGAAAATCAAGCCCACCAGGGCCATCAGGACACCTGCCGCGCCGAGCAGGGCCGGCGGATACGAGCCAGGCAGATCGGCAATCCATTGCGCGGCAGCCAGCGGATGAACCAGCCAGGTTGGCTGGCCCAGCGCCGCCAAAACAGCCTCCAGCAAGGCATAAATTGCTGCCAGGGTCACAAGAATGGCTGCCACAACTGACAACCCCGAGCGCGGCGAGTGGGTCTCCCGACGGAGCACCCGCGTCATGAACTCACTCATAGCACCCTCCCGTCCTCGCGCGCCACAAGGGCCGAGATGCGCACATCCACACGACTCACCTGCGAACCGGTCAAATACTCCACCTGCGCCAGGATGCGGGCCTTGGCGGCTGTGGCCCGGGCCAATACACTCCCGCCGCTTTTAGCCACCCGGCCGGGGCTGCGAAGCACCTCATGGAGGGGCGGGGCACCCATGGGCGAGGACACCGAAAGTGCCAGCGCCCCGGCGTCGTCGAAGAAACTCACCCTGACCTGCCCCGGGGGCACGGCCAGAACCTGGGCCGCCGCAACCTTGGCCACTGACGTCAGCGCCTGGGTGCTGATGCGGTTGTGCCCGGCCAGCCCGGTTCCAACCGGCTCCACGGCGGGCAACTGTGCACTCCCGCTCACGACGACGAACGTCGGCCGGTGAGGGCGTCGAGGACACCGCGCCAATCAAGTTTGCCGCCGGCTGCGCGGCCCACAAAGGCGCCAACTGCTATGAACAGCGCCGAGATGACGAACCCCCAAAAGCCGTAGGCAAGGGCCATGAACGCCAAAAATGCACCAAATGCCGCGCACACTACGCTCAGATTCATGGCTATTCTCCTGCTTCTTTTGAGATATTGAGGCCGGGCTCCGTGGCCTCAACGCTTAAGGGTTTGACGGCCGCGCCCAGACGCTCGGTCAGTCGACTGCGGGCCGCAGGCTTGTCTGCCTCCGCCGCGGGGATGTGAACATCCGTGATCTCAATGTTCACCTCGATGACGCTGCGTCCCACCAATTCCTCCACCGCCGCATAGACGGCACTGCGGACTGAATTGGCCAGGCTCTGCAAGGGGTGACCGTATTCGGCCACCAAGATGATGTCCACTGCCACTTGGGATTCA
>JBDTQM010000051.1:0-20743 GCA_039932175.1 Specibacter sp. | reverse complement strand
CGTCGTCGTTCTCAAACGCGGTGATGGCGACTACGGGACCGAAGATTTCCTCCTGAAAAATTCGGGCCTCAGGCTTGACGTCCGCGAAGACGGTGGGGGAGACGTAGTTGCCGGTCTCCATGCCTTCGGGGCGGCCACCGCCGGCAAGCAGACGGCCCTCGGTCTTGCCGATTTCCACGTAGGACATGACCTTGTTGTAGTGCTCCGGGTGGACCAGTGCACCCACCTCGGTCTTGGGGTCGTGGGGGTCGCCCACCACAATGTTCTTGGCCCGGGCGGCGAACTTTTCACAGAATTCGTTGTAAATGGACCGCTCCACGAGGATGCGGGAGCCGGCAGTGCAGCGTTCGCCGTTGAGGGAGAAGACCCCGAACAATGCGGAGTCGATCGCGGCGTCGAGATCGGCGTCGGCGAAGACCACGCAGGGGCTCTTGCCGCCGAGTTCCATCGACAGGCCCTTAAGCCCGGTCGCGGCGTTGCGGAAAATGGTCTGGCCCGTGGTGGTTTCACCGGTGAAGGAGATCAGCGGCACGCCAGGGTGCTTGACGAGCGAATCGCCAGCCTCTTCGCCAAGTCCGTTGACCAGGTTGAAGACTCCCTGTGGCAGGCCGGCTTCTTCAAAGATGGTGGCCCAGAGTGAGGCGGACAGCGGGGTGAACTCGGCGGGTTTGAGCACCACTGTGCACCCGGATGCCAGCGCGGGAGCCAGCTTCCAGGACTCGAGCATGAACGGCGTGTTCCAGGGCGTAATGAGTCCGGCAACGCCGATCGGCTTGCGGTTGACGTAGTTGATCTGGGCCCCGGGGACCTTCATGGCGTCGTCGAACTGGGCAACTATCAGGTCTGCGAAGAAGCGGAAGTTTTCTGCGGCACGCAGAGCCTGGCCGCGAGCCTGGGTGATCGGCAGGCCGGAGTCGAACGTTTCCAGTTCGGCCAGGCGCGCCTCCTGGGCCTCAACGGCGTCGGCGATCTTGTTCAGGACGCGGGCGCGCTCACGGGGCTTCATGCGAGGCCATGGACCATTATTGAAGGCTTCAGTGGCGGCTGCCACGGCCAAATCGATGTCGACTTTCTGCCCGGCGGCCGCCGTGGCGTAGTTGCCGTTGGAGACCGGATCCAGCACGTCGAAGGTTTCGCCGCCGACGGAATCGACGAACTTGCCGTCGATGTAGTGCTGGATGTGGGTGGGCAGGTTGTCTGGAAGGTAGTGCTCAGCCATGATGAATGCTCTTTTCTGCGTCGTTGCCGAGATCAGCGATGGGTTGTGGATGAGTGCATTAGTAGGAGAAGGCCAGTGGTACTTGGGCTTGTTGTTCGGGAGTGCTGCGGGCCAGGTATGCGTCCAGAGTGGATGCGCGGTGGGCGCGGGCGGCCCGTTCGATGTCTTCGACGGGGGCGCCGCTTTCGATTATTTGCAGCAGCCCTTCATGCTCGGCCACGGATTCACTGGCCCGGCCCGGGACATAACTGAAGGTGGAGGAGCGCAGAGCCTGGAGCCGGTTCCAACCGCGGTGGACGAGGTCCAGGATGTGCGGGTTCGGACAGTTCTCAAACAACACGCCATGGAATTGCTGATTCAGAGCAGTGAAGCGGACGGGGTCAAAATTATTCAGGCACTCGCGCATCTGTTCATTGATGGCGCGTGCCCGCGCAATATCAGATCCAGTAATCAACGGGGCTGACAACGCTGTGGCTGCGCCTTCCACAATGCTGAGAGTCTGCATCGTATACAGGTACTCCGTCGGGTCGATCCCGGCCACCGTGGCGCCGACATTGCGTTCAAAGGTCACGAAATTTTCCGCCTCGAGGCGGCGGATGGCCTCGCGCACCGGTACCACGCTGCAGCCCAGATCTGCGGCCAGCGCGGCCAGCACCAGCCGGTAACCCGGGGTGAACTCGCCGCCGATAATCTTGGCTTTGATGGCGGTGTACGCCTGCTCTGACTTACTGATCGATGGCGAGCCCGCGTTCCTCGCGGTCACGGCTGGGCCGCCGGGTTTGGATGCGCGGCTGCCCACACGGCGAACTTCGCCTTCCACACCGCATTCATGGGGTACAGGCCCTCGACGCTGTGACCCGCCATGACCATCTCCGCGATGTAGCTTTCCTCGTGTTCTTGGATGATGGCGGCGTCTGCAACCTCTTCTGCCAACGACGGCGGGATCACGAGGACCCCGTCCGAGTCGCCGACGATGATGTCACCGGGCTGGACGGTGGCGCCACCGCAGGAAATGGTCAGGTCCGTGTCCCACGGAATGTGCTTGCGACCCAGCACGGCCGGGTGTGCGCCGGTAAAGAAGGTGGGAATATCAAGTGCTGCCACGGCGGCAAGGTCACGCACGCCGCCGTCGGTTACGATGGCCGTGGCGCCCTTGACCTGGGCACGCAGGGCCAGGATGTCCCCGACCGTCCCGGTGCCGGGCTCGCCGCGAGCCTCCATGACCAGAACATCACCCTCGTTGAGGGTATTGATGATGCGCTTTTGCGCGTTGTAGCCACCGCCGTGCGTCTTGAACAAGTCTTCGCGGTTGGGCACGTAGCGCAGGGTGCGGGCCGTGCCGGCGATTCGCAGTTCCGGACGGGTGGACTTGAGCCCGTCGATGCTGACGTTGTTCAAGCCGCGCTGGCGCAACTGGGCGCTGAGCGTGGCCGTGCCGACGCTGGTCAGTTTGCGCTTGAGTTCTGCGCTGAGGCCCTTCGGTGCCAGACCGGCAGCTTCGGCGGAGCCCCAGGCGTCTTCGCGGTCGGCGTCCGTGGCCTTGGGCTTGTTGCCAAAGTCAGCCAGCTCGTCCGTGCCCTGGACGACGACGGTGCGCAGCCGCCCTGTGCTCAGTCCAACGGCCGGGGCGTCGACTTCGACCTCGATGACATCTCCGGGGCCGGCAACCGAGGAGCCGGCAGGAGTTCCGGTCAAGATCACATCACCTGGTTCCAGCGTCATGAGCTGGGACAGGTCTGCCACCATCTGGCTGAACGGGAAGATCAATCCGGCGGTGGTGTCGGACTGGACCAGGTTCCCGTTGAGCCAGGTCCGCACGCGCAGGTCCGCCGGGTCAACAGCGGACGCCGGGATGAGAGCCGGGCCGAACGGGGTGAAACCGTCGCCGGACTTGGACCGGACGTTGGAGCCCTTGTCCGCGTATTTGAGGTCATACACACCAAGGTCGTTGCTCGCCGTGACATGCCCAACATGAGACCAGGCGTCTTGGACGCTGACACGGCGTGCCGCAGTGCCAATGACAAGGGCGATCTCGCCCTCATAGGCGAGCAACTCGCAGCCGGCAGGACGTTCGATCTGCGAGCCGCTCAGGCTCAAGGATGACGACGCCTTCAGAAAGTACGACGGCATGGCCGGCGTGCGCCCGCGCTGTTCGGCCCGCGACTGGTACGCCAGGTGGACGGCGATGACCTTACCGGCCTGCTTGACGGTGGCTGCGGTGACTTGTTCCACGGAACACTCCTGGGATGGTGGGTTGATGGCCCTGAGTATGAGATACGAAATCGTATACAATCATCGTAATCATGTTAGCCCTGTCACGTCAATACCGCGCGTTGACTCATCCAAAGTGCTCGTGAAAGGGGGTGTGTGCCTCATATGAGAAGTGCTCGGGAAATCTCTGGCGCAGGGCCAGGTGGCTTTGCCTGTGCGCGTTGCCAACGGCTTGGGTTGCGCAGGAATGACAGTGGCGCAGTGCCAGCACCCCGGTTGGCGCATAGCCGAAGTTAACTTGGGCCATGCGCACGCCGCGGTGCTGGCGCTGCGCATGATGCAAAGCTGAAGGCCCGGGCAGCGGCCACGACAAGCCACACAGCCATGATTTCGCGAGCAACTTGAGATGATGCACCTGACCCTAAAAGCAACCCCGCATCCAACCCCATGCGCAACCCCAATTGGGAGGCTGCAGGGTCGCTTGGATGCGGCTCCGCCGAGCGTGATGTGGCCCTGCTTCCTGCCTTGTGGCCCCCTGTCATGCCCGACGCATGCTCTGCGCGCAGCTCGCCTACTGGAGTTGGGCCTCGACGGCTTGCGCGCTCATTGCCAGACGCGCACCGATGGCGGCAGGATCTGTTCCGGTACCCAGGAAGACTACACAGATTGCTGCCGGCATGCCTCCGGGGACGTGGATGGGCGCGGCGATCGCAGAAACCCCGGGCAGGACTTCGTCGTGGCTCGTGGCGAAACCGGCGGTCCGGGCAGCGCGCGCTTCGGGGCGGTAGGGCAGGCCCGGTGCCAGCCGTGCCCATGCGTCCTCACTCATGGCGGACTGGATGGCAATTCCGGGGGCGCCCGAGCTGAAGGAATGACGCGTGCCCGGTCGCTGGGCCAGGGTTGCCCCTGAATGGCGGGGCTCCACTGTCAGGAGGGTGACCGAATCGCGGTGGTCCCATACGGCAATGAAAGCCGTCATGGACAATTCGTTGGCAAGCTCAGTCAGCTCGGGAAGCGCCGCTGTTTGCAGGTCGCGTGAGACGCCGCGGGCCAGTGCTGCCAATCCCGGGCCGGCCTGGACACGGCCGGCGTCGTCCCTGATCAGCAGTGAGTGGTCTTCCAACGTGCGCAATATCCGGTAGGCAATGGAGCGGTGCACGCCCAGTGCATCGGAGAGTTCGGCGATGGTCATGGGGGATTGGGCGCCGGCCAGAATTTCCAGGGCGCGGATTCCTCGGGACAGGGTTTGCGAATGGGCAGGGGCCTTCGCTTCGCGGCCGTCTGCTGCATCTGTATTCACGTCGTCATCCTAAATAAAGGCCGGAGAGTGGTTTCCCTTGGTCGCTGGAGCGTCCTGCCTTGGGTGGAGGGATTGCATATCCGAATATGCGCTCTGGTGTGCCTGACGCCAAGTGTTGCCGTTCTGTATTGGGAACGTCAATCGAATTATAGAACTTATTCCCTGGCATGCAGGTCTGGGACGCGGACAAATGCGTAAGGGGCTGCACGGTACAAGCCGTGCAGCCCCCTGCGCATCAATGGGCGCAATCTCAAGTGGACGTGTCCGGCGCCCCGCCACAGCCGATGCCACGGTAGATGTCCGGGCGGTCCTTCTTGAGTTTCAGGCCCCAGAGCAGCCCGGCAATGCCGGCCACCACGACCAGGGACGGCAGGAGCCACGAGAGCGCCGAGTTGCCATCTGAGCCGATCAGGACATTGAAATTGACCACGATCAGCATGAACACCGCACCGAGTGTCAGGGCCGACAGTGCCGGCGCGATCACCCGGGTCCACAGGGAGTACCCGGCTGCGTGCTTGCGGAAGTAGCCAATGACGGCCACCGAAATCAGGACCAGGAGCAGCACCAGGCCGAAGGCCGCGGTGTTCGTCAGCCACGTGAAGAAGGTGAGCACGGGGTACAGTTCGCCGAGCTGGGACCCAATCCCGGCGACGGCAAACACAGCCAGCATAACCAGTGCCAGTGCTGACTGAGTTAGTGACCCGGCCACCGGGGCGTGTCGGGCGTTGACGCGGGCAAAGCTGCGCGGCAGCACGCTTTCACGGCCGAGCGAGAACACATACCGGGCCACCGCATTATGGAACGCGATCAGGGCTGCCAACAGGCTCGTAATGAACAAGACCTGGGCAATATCGGAGACAAACACGGCGCCGTGATCGGAGAGGAATGCGAACAGCAAGTCGGGGCCATACTTTTGAGATTCTCCAATGATCTGGCCGGGTCCTGTGCCGATGGTCATGGCCCAGGCGGAGAATGCGTAGAAGAGGGAAATGATGCCTACCGCAATGTACGTGGCCCGGGCGATGGACCGGGCGGGATCCTTCGCCTCTTCGCTGTAGATTGCGGCCGATTCAAAGCCCATGAAGGCCGCCATGCTGAAGGCCAGGGCTGCGCCGATGCCAGCGGTGAACAGGCTCGACGGCGCCAATCCGGAGCCGCTGACACCCTCCGGGCTCACCGCGAAGGCGATCACATCGAAAACGATGACGGCAACAAATTCCAGCCCCACGAGGACACCGATGATCTTGGCGGATAGGTCAACTTTGTTGATCCCCAGCCAGCCGACAATGACGAAACCCACCAGTGCCGCCGCCCACCAGGGGACGTTGAGCCCAAGCTTTGCATTGACGAAGGACGCCGCGGCAAAGCCGAACAGGCCGTAGATTCCGATCTGCATCGCGTTGTAGGAGATCAGCGCAACCCAGGCGGCTCCGACTCCAGTGGCCCGGCCCAGGCCTTGCGCAATGTAGGCGTAGAAAGCGCCGGCGTTGCGGATATGGGCGCTCATGGCTGCGTAGCCAACGGCGAACAGGGCCAGACAAACGCCGAGGACGATGAAGGACAGAGGTATCCCGACGTTCCCGGTGACGGCGAAGTTGCTGGGAATGCCTCCGGCCACCACCGTCAATGGCGCGGATGCTGCGATGATCATGAAGACCAGGGCGGGCACGCCGAGCGTGCGCTTGCTGAGTCCCGTGCCTGTCCCGTGGCCGGCGTTGGTGCCGGCGGACGGGAGTGTCTTTTCCTGTGACATTAAAACCTCCATTGGGAGAATAAAGATGTCTTGAGTGTGTCACCCATCACAGCCGGCGGCTTGTTGTTCGCGGCACCGCCGTTGACTAACCGTGCAGGACTTCCGTGGAGCCCTCAAGTGATGGGGTTTGCCCATGCGGGGGCCGCCACCACAGTGGTGGCGGCCCCCGCATTGTGCTGTGGTGTCCCGTTAGCCGTTGATGACCTGCGGGACGCCGAGTGCTTTGAGGCCCTCGACGCCGAATTCGAGTCCGTAGCCGGACTGCTTTGCCCCGCCGAAGGGAATACGGGGGTCCACGCCGCCGTGGGAGTTGATCCAGACGGTGCCGGCCTGGATGCGGGCCGCGACGCTGCGGGCCACGTCAAGGTCAGCGGACCAAACGGAGGCGCCGAGTCCGACGTCGAGCCCGTTGGCCATCGCCACGGCCTCGTCAACCGTGCTGTAGCGGATGAGGGGCAGCGCCGGGCCGAACTGTTCCTCGGCAACCAACGGATTGTTGTTCTCGATGTCGGCCACGAGCGTGGTGGGGTAGAAGTAGCCCGGCTGTCCTGTTTCCGGGTTTCCGCCCAGCAGTACCCTAGCTCCGGAGTCCTTGGCGGCTTCCACAAGTCGGGCGACGATGTCGAATTGTTGCTTGTTCTGCAGCGGCCCGAGCACATTGTTTTCATCCAGGCCCACACCCATGGGCATCGCAGCCGCCACGGCCGTGAGTTCTTCGCAGACGGCGTCGTAGATGTCGTCGTGGACATAGAGGCGCTTCAGGGCCGCGCAGGTCTGGCCGGTGTTGATGAACGCACCCCAGAACAGGTTCTCGGCGATGGCCTTCGGGTCGGCGTCCGGGAGGACGATTCCGGCGTCGTTGCCACCAAGCTCAAGGGTCAGACGCTTGACAGTGCCGGCTGAGGATTTGATGATCGCCTTGCCTGTTGCCGTGGAACCGGTGAACATGATCTTGCCGATCGCGGGGTGTTCGGCCAGGCGGGCGCCGACATCCCTGCCGCCACTGACGGCTGAAAGCAGACCGTTGGGGAGCTCCTGGTTGAGCACGTGGACCAGCGCCAGCACGCTCAGCGGGGTGTACTCGGAGGGTTTGACCACCACTGCATTGCCCATGCGCAGGGCCGGGGCTATCTGCCAGATGGTGATCATCATGGGCCAGTTCCAGGGCCCGATGGCACCGACCACGCCGATGGGCCGGTAGTGGATTTGGGCGTGGGTCGCCCCGTCGTCAACCACGGTCTCGGCGGCCAGTTCGGTTGCCGCGGTGGCGCGCAGCCAAGCCGCACAGGCGCCCACCTCGAAGCGGGCGTTGGGGCCGTTGAGCGGTTTGCCCTGCTCGCGGGAGAGGAGGCGGGCGAGTTCTTCGGTGGAGCGCTCGACGGCGTCGGCCGCCTTGAGCAGGACTGCGCTTCGCGCGTCGTGGCCGAGTGCCGCCCATGCCGGCTGGGCGGCAGTTGCCGCAGCGATGGCGCGTTCCAGGTCCGCAACATCGTGGACGGGGGCCTCACCCACCACTTCGCCCGTGGCGGGGTCCAACATGGTTCTGGTCTCGCCGGATACCGGTGTAATTGCCGTAAGAAGGTCAGTGTACGTTTCCATGGATGCTCCAGTTCGGGTCAGTAAGCGCAACGCCGGTGGGGGCGCCGCCGTAATGGTCCAAGTCTGGCCGACGATCCGGCCCTGGTCTTGTCGATTCGTGAAGACTTGTTGCCCCAAGGCGAACAGTTGGCGCTTCGAAGCGCCCGGGCCATTCCTGGCTCAGACGGGGCGGCGATATGTACTGGGGGGTTCGCCAAAGGTGGCGCGGAAGACGCGGCTAAAATGAGCCGCGTCCACGAATCCCCATCGGGACGCGATGACGCTGACCGGGCGGTGGGCCAGGAGGGGGTCGCGCAGTTCGCGCCGGCAATTCTCGAGCCGGCGTGTGCGGATCCAGTGGGCCACAGTGGTTCCTGCCTCCTGGAACACGTTGTGCAGGTGCCGGGTGGAGATGAAGTGGGCGGAGGCGACGCTTGCCGGGGACAGCTCCGGATCGGCCAGATTGGCCTCGATGAAACGGCGGATCCTGCCCCGGAGTTCCTCGTGCGGGCGCCCGGGGCTGGGCTCTGCCTGGTCCAGTTCCGCAGCAAACAGGGTGCTCAGCAGATCCACTGTGTTGTGGGCCAGGCGGTGCCCGCTGGGTCCGGAAAGTACATCCAGATTGTCTGCCAGCTGTGTCATGAACGGGCTGATCATCCGTCCAAGTCCCTTGTCGGCGGCCAGCCGCGTAGCTGTCAGCTGACCCACTGAACCGGCCGGCAGGTCAAGGACGTCGTGGGGAAACATCAGCACCAGAGTGCGGCAATTTGATTCGAAGGCCAGCGTATAAGGGCGGCTGGTGTCGTACACGGCAAGGTCACCGGGTTGGAGGACGGCTTCCCGGTTGTCCTGAACAAGGATCCCGGTGCCCGCCAGCTGCAGGTTGAGTTTGAAATAAAGACGGTCCGAACTTGCAATGAGCGACGGCGTGCGGTGCACGCTGTGACCGGTGGCCGTGACCTCAATGATGGACAGCTCGTCCAGGAGTCGGGAGCGCAGCCGTCCGTGAAAGTGGTCCGGGTCGCTGGAGCGGACGTGCAGCGGCACAAAAGACTTGGAAATGAGCTCGTGCCATGCGGCGAAGGAATGCGCGACGGCGGTTTGGACGCCGTCGGCGGTTTCAAGTGTGGCGTTCATTGGAAAATTCCCTTGTGTTGGGCATCACTTTTCCACTACTTTAGTGACTTATGTGCCTCCTGTCACTTATTTTCGACGATCGGCGAATAAAAAATTGCCGCTACCGGTGCCCGACTCCGTCCGCAGGGTCCAGGAGCAGCAGGTACGCGTCCAGTTGGGCGTTCAATTGGGCTGGCAAATGTTCCGCGGGTGACATGGCGGCAATGATCTGGGCGCCCAAGAGCATGCTCATCAGCTGATTGATGATGTCCTCATCCTTGGTTGGTACTGTAACTTCGCCCCTGTTTCGTGCCTGGTGCAGGTGCACTTGCAGTCCGGCGCGCCACTGGTGCATGGATGATTCATGCAGTTCAGTCTTGGTGACATCGGTGAGGGCCTTCTGCCAGAAGGGGATGACAATCCGGGCCTCGTTGATGCGGTCCTCATCCAGCGGCAGTACCTCCTGGCAGAAGCCGTGCAATGCCTCGATGCCCACTTTTCCGGCGGTCCGCTCTGCAATGCGCTGGTTGGTCCGATTGAAGACGTGCCCGAACGCGAAGGTGATCAGGCTGTCCTTCGTGGGGAAGTAGGGCTTCAGTGCGCCATTGGCAAAGCCGGCCTCCGCAGCGATCTCGCGCATGGTGGCCCCCTCGATCCCGTGCTGGGCAATAATGCGCCAGGTGGCGTCGACCAGCTCAAGCCGTCGCTGGTCATGGTCGACAATTTTCGGCAATTAATTTCTCCAGACAGGTGACGGGGGCCGGGCGATCTGGCTCGACCCCTTGTGATGCATCTTACGTGTGTGTATTCTCTACAACCATAGAATAAAAACCTGAGCGACTGGTCTCCAGCCGCCCACCCACGAAAAGAGCAGTCATGACAGTCATCAACGACGTCGACGTCGCGCCCCTCGCGCTGGCCTCGGCCGCTGAAATTACCTCGGTGCGGGAAATCCTTCAGGCTGCCGGTCTGCTGGGGAAGTCAGCACGCATCGCTTACCTGGGTCTCTTGGATCCACCTCGGGGGCGGCAGGACGACTCCCCAGTGAACCGCCGATACCGCGTATTCCTGCACGACGTTTCCGGCGGCGTGCCCAAGGATGCTGTGGTCTCGGTGACAAACGGCACCGTGGAGTCCGCCCTCGAGCTGGATACGGCGGTGTCGGGGGAGCTGCCCGTTCTGGAAGAGGAGTTTGCTGTGGTGGAGGAAATTCTCGCCACGCACCCCGAATGGCTCAAGGCACTTGAGGTTCGAAAGTTGGACGTTGCCAAGGTGCGCGTGGCGCCCCTGTCCGCGGGCGTCTTTGACTACCCCGAAGAAAAGGGCCGGCGCATTCTGCGCGGTCTCGCCTTTGTCCAGGACTTCCCGGGAGACAGCGCCTGGGCGCACCCGGTGGACGGGCTTGTCGCCTACGTTGATGTGACCAACAAGACCGTGGATGCGGTGTTGGACTTTGGTGCAATCCCCGTCCCAGCCGAACATGGCAACTACACAGACCCCGGGCTGACTGGTCCCCTGCGGGAAACGCAGAAGCCGATCAGCATCACGCAACCTGAGGGGCCCAGTTTCACACTCACTGGCGGCAACCACATCGAGTGGGAGAAGTGGAGCGTTGATGTTGGGTTCGACGCCCGTGAAGGAGTGGTCCTGCACAACGTGGCCTTCAATGACTGCGGGCGGAAACGTTCCATCATCAACCGCGCATCCATCGCCGAGATGGTGGTGCCCTATGGCGACCCCTCTCCCGTGCGGTCCTGGCAAAACTACTTCGATACCGGGGAATACCAGGTAGGCCAATACGCCAACTCCCTGGAGCTTGGCTGTGACTGCCTTGGTGAGATCACTTACCTGAGCCCCGTCATCGCCGACGCCTTCGGCAACCCCCGCGAGATCCGCAATGGCATCTGCATGCATGAGGAAGACTGGTCCATCCTTTCCAAGCACTCGGATCTGTGGACCGGGATTGACTACACCCGGCGCAACCGCCGCATGGTGATCTCCTTCTTCACAACCATTGGCAACTACGACTACGGCTTTTACTGGTACCTGTACCTGGACGGCACCATCGAGTTCGAAGCCAAGGCCACCGGCATCGTCTTCACCAGCGCCTACCCCGGCAAGGGGTACCCCTACGCCTCCGAATTGGCGCCGGGACTCGGCGCACCGTACCACCAGCACCTGTTCGGGGCGCGCCTGGATATGGCCGTTGACGGGCTGGTCAACCGGGTTGAAGAGGAAGATGTGGTGCGCGTGCCGATGGGCGTGGGGAACGAGCGCGGCAACGCCTTCACCCGCAAACGCACCGTTCTGGCCAAGGAGTCCCAGGCCGTACGCGAGGCGGATATGCGCAGCGGCCGGACCTGGGTTGTTTCCAACCCCACCTCACTGAACCGACTGGGGGAGCCGGTGGCCTACAAGCTTCATCCCCAAGGGCAGCCCATGCTGTTGGCGGACCCGGAATCGTCGGTGGCCCAGCGTGCCACATTTGCCACCAAAGACCTGTGGGTGACGCAATTTGCGCAGGAGGAGCGCTACCCGACGGGTGACTTCGTCAACCAGCATGCAGGCGGGGCGGGGCTCCCGTCATTCATTGCCGCGGACCGCGATCTCGACGGCCAGGACATCGTCCTCTGGCACACCTTTGGGCTGACGCATTTCCCTCGGGTGGAGGACTGGCCCATCATGCCGGTCGACACCGTGGGCTTCAAACTCCGCCCGGAGGGCTTCTTTGACCGCAGCCCGGTCCTTGACGTGCCGGCAAGCAGCCCGGCCGGTGCCACACACTGCGGTGGAGATGACGGCGATGACCGCTGCCGCTGCTGACGCGGTAAACAGTGCCAGCAGTGCCAGCAGCACTAGTGGCGGGCGGGCCGGGCTGCCGGTGCGCCTGTGCGCGGCCGTCGCAGTGGCATCAGTCGGCGCACACATGTGGATGGCGTGGGGGCACCGCGCCATCCCGTGGGAAAGTGTGCTGATGCTGCTCTTGGCCGCCGCCTGCCTTCCGTGCGCCGTGGCCGTGTGGCGCCGCGGCCACGAGCGGGCAGTGCAGGCTCTTTTCGTGATGGCGTTGTTGATGGTTGCCGTGCACACTGCACTGCTCCTGGGGCCAGGTTCCATGGCGGAGTCCCACCACGCTGGCATGGGGGCGGTGGCCACACGGACGGCTGGCTCGCATCCGCAGCCGTCCGCGATGCTGGGGGTGATTGCCCTTGAGCTGGCAGTGGCAATGCTGGCGGCGTTGGTGATGCGGCGCTCGCGAACATGCACTGCGCAAAAGCTGGCGCTCATTTGACCTGCGCTTCCCGGCGGCTCGGAGCAGGGGAGCCCTACTACACCAAGGCCAGGGCGGAATTTCCCCGCATTGCCGTGACAGGGTTGCCCGAAGCCATGGCGCAAAGCTGAGCAGGGAGCTCACCCAAGGGGACGGGTCAGATGGAAAGCGTCATGGATGCCGGGTTTGGCGCCAGCGATCGCCAATGCCTCCTACAACGCGACGGGAATCCGAATTCGGTGGCATGAGCTCATTAAGCCACCCAGTGTGGTGGTGGGAGTGAATCTCGGCGCTACCGGGTTTTCTGTGAAGAATGCACGAAACCGGCCGCTCTTGATGCCTGCGAGAGTCAGATCCCGGTAGTCGGACTTCCGGCTGGCAGCAGGTGGTTTGGGAGCCTGTTTCCTGGCGCCCTCCCGCGGATTTCCAGCAGATCCCGGGCATGCGAGTGCAGGTGCTTGTCTTCATCGGAAAGGGGGGCCCAGTGAGGAACCGGCACTGAGTTGCCAGCGTTGTCCCGTGTCACCATCACGGTCAAGCAGTAGGTGGTCAGGTTCATCTCATGTCCTTTGGGATCTCCTGACCGGACGTGGACTGCGATGTGCATGCCCTTGACTCCCGTGTAGACCAGCCTGGCCTCCACTTCCACCACGTGGCCGATCAGCAGTGGCCGGTAGAACCGAACGCCGCCGGAGAACACCGCCACGGTGTCATTGCCGCAGTAGCGTGATGCGCACACATAGGCCGCTTCATCGATCCACTTCATCACGATCCCGCCGTGAACCTTGCCACCCCAGTTCACATCCGTGGGGGCGGCCATGAATCTCAGGACCACACGCTCGGCCGTCCCGGCATCGGTGTATTTCTGGGCCTTCATGGCCGCCACGACCTCTTCCCGGACTTTGATCCGGGCCAGGGCGTTGTCGCGGTGTTCAATCTCCTCCTGCGTGGCGGGCTCAAAGGGTGTCACAGCGGTTGGTTTGCCGTCCGCACCCACGGCCACGAATATGACGATGCACTGACTGCGCATCGTGGGGATTCCACCCCTCGGGTCGCCCGAGGACACCATAGTGCGAATGTGCATCGATGACCGTCCGGTGTAGACAATGGTTGCCTCCACCTCCACCATGTCTCCACTATTGACAGGGTCCGCAAAGTGGATGTTGCCCACATAGGCCGTCACGCAATAGGACTTGGCCCAGCCCACCGCAGCGGCGTAGGCTGCCTTGTCCACCCACTCCAGCACAGTGCCGGCATCCACGGAGCCGCTGTGGCCGACGTCGGTGGGGGCCGCAAGGAAACGAAGGGTCACGGACTTGGTGCCATTCTCACTCATGAAACGAGTCTAATGAAGTGACAGAGGGTCTAAATGCGGATAAGTCTCATACGCTGTTTCTCCCGTCACAATCGACTACCTGTTGAAATCCTTGGTTTCCGGGCATGGCCGCCAGATCGCCAGCCCAAAAAACCCTGGCCACCGGGCTCCGGTTGGGGCCGGCCCACCCGCGCGACTTCTTGCCGCGCTAAAGCCGGACGACGTGCGACGGCGGCACCCACGCAAGGTGGGTGCCGCCGTCGTGCTTTTCTTGAGTATTACCGCGTGGAAGCTGCGGCTGGCTGGCGCTTGTCGAAGATGGTGGCGCCAACCTCCTGCTCGTGCTGGTTGGTAATGCTGAGGTCGATCCCGGAGCGGTCCTTGAGCATGATGACTGCAGCCAGGCCGATAAGCGTGGTGAGCAGCAGGTAGCCGGAGATGGCGAGGCTGGTGCCGGTGGCCTGCAGCAGCCACTGGGCGATCAGTGGCGAAAATGCGCCGCCCAGGATGGCGCCAATGGCATAGGAGATCGAAACACCGGAAAAGCGCACCGAGGCCGGGAAGATCTCGCTGTACCAGGCAGCCTGCGGGCCATAGGTCAGGCCGAGGCCAAAGGTGAGCAGCAGCAGCGCCAGGTACAGGGCCCAGAGTTCGCCGGTGTTGATCAGCAGGAACAGTGGAAACACTGTCAGGGCCATGACGATGTAACCGATGATGTAGGTGCGTTTGCGCCCAATTTTGTCGGCCATGCCGCCGGCCAGGGCCGTGAAGATGAGCCACGTGGCTGCCGCAAACGTCATCGCGATCAGCACGGGTGTCTTTTCCAGGCCCACGATTCCGTCGGGGTTGGTGGCGTAGCTGGGGATGAAGCCTCCCGTGGCCATGTAGCCGGCGGCGTTGTTGCCGACAAAGACCAGGGCCGCCAGGATGACCAGGCGCCAGTGCTTGCGGAACAGCTCGATGATGGGAACCTTGGGTTGCAGCTTCTTTTCCGCGATCTCCAAGAACACCGGGCTTTCCTCCACGGCACGGCGCACGAAGTAGCCAACTCCGATCAGGACGAAGCTGAGCAGGAACGGGATGCGCCAGCCCCAGTCCAGGAAGGCATCACCAGGGGCGATGACTCCTGTCATCAGTGCCATGACACCGGAGGCCAGGAGGAGGCCCAGCGGGACGCCCAGCTGCGGGAACGAACCAGCCCGTCCGCGCTTGTTGGCGGGCGCATGCTCGACAGCCATCAGGACGGCGCCGCCCCATTCGCCGCCGGCCGAGACGCCCTGCAGGATGCGCAGGAGCAGGAGCAGCACGGGGGCCAGCACGCCCGCCGTCTCATAGGTGGGCAGCAGGCCGATGAGCATGGTGCTGAGGCCCATCAGCAAAAGGGTCAGCACGAGCATGGCCTTGCGGCCGATCTTGTCCCCGTAGTGGCCGGCCAGAAAAGCGCCGAGCGGGCGGAACAGGAAGCTGATGCCCACGGAGGCGAAGGCAAGCAGCAGGCCGATCTGGGGGCCGGCCGGCCCAAAAAATAGCTGGGCAAACACCAGGCCGGCGGCCGTGGCGTAGATGAAGTAGTCGTACCACTCGACGGTGGTGCCGATGAGGGTTGCAAACGCGACGCGTCGCTGCGTACGCCGTGTGTCGACTGCTCTTGAGCTGCTCATGGTCGTAGTCCTTGAAATTGGTCCGAAAATACCGGCCGGCACCAGCGCATCATTGCGGTTGCGGACCGAGTGGCGGTATGTAATCAGTGTCACAGTTAAATTACCGTGAGTAAACTTATAAAAATAGACAAACTTATTCGGTTTAATGAAAGTAGGATGCTTTGTCCAATTTCACTCTCCGCCAGTTGGAGCTGTTTGTGGCGCTGGCTGACTTTGCCACCCTCAGCGAAGCGGCCGCCGCCCTGCATTTCTCCGAGTCCGCGCTCTCACAGGCAATTACACGACTGGAACGGGCGGTAGGTGAGCAGCTGTGCATCCGCCGCAAGGCGAAGGGGCTGAAGCTGACCCCTGCCGGGGAATACTTTGCCGTAAGGGCCCGGGGACTGCTGACCGAGGCGGAGGATCTGGTGGCTGAGATGAGCGGGGCGGCCGGGCAGTTGAAGGGGCCGGTTAAGCTGGGCTGCTTCGCCAGCTTCGCCGCCAGTGTTTTACCCGCCATATTGGGAGGATTCCCCAAACTTCATCCCGGTGTGGATGTGGAGGTGGTGGTGGGGACACACGACGAGTTGCTGCCCGCGCTGGTGAACGGCCGACTGGACCTGGCCATTGTTTACGACATGCAGCTGCCGCCTGGATTTCAGCGCCAAACCATCTACGAGACCGAGCTGCAGGCGGTGCTTCCCATTGACCATCCGCTGGCGCAGCAGGAAAGCGTGGATCTGCCCGAGCTGGCCCCTGAGCCGCTGATCATGTACGACTCCAGCCCCAGCACGGCCAACACCCACAGGGTCTTTGCTGACCGCGGTCTGCACCCGACCATCGTGGCGCACATGCCACAGGTCATCTTGGTCCAGGCACTGGTGGGCCGTGGCCTGGGCTACGGGCTCTTGATGTCCCGTCCGAACTGGGCGCCGGTCAGCCTCGAGGGATTTCCCGTGGCTGTGCGTCCGCTGGTTCCACCGGTCAGCCGGACCAACATGTCGGGTATTTGGCTCGAAGGCTCCCGGCTTAGTCCCCGGGCACAGGCACTGCTCGATTTCACTGTCGAGACGTTCAGGGTTCCACCGAACTAGCCTGGCCGCTGCTTAGTGTTGAGAGGCGGCAGCGGCCCACGCGGCCCGGCTGTCGTGGCTGAGGTCCGCGGGTCTAGAGGGTCAGCCCCTTCAGCCGCTTCTTGACGGCAGCGCCGTCACAGGCGTCCGCGGCGATGTCCTGGCCCTTGCGCAGCCCCAGCCAGGCGCGAATGTCCAGGTGCTCCGGATGGCCGGCATCGCCGGAAATGGCCAGCTTGTCCATCCAGCCGTGCGGCCCGAATGAGTCTTCCTGGGGTGCATGGCCGGCGCCGTCGGTGAACTGCGCCAGCCTCCCCGGTCCAACAGCGGGCAGTATTTCCTCGAGCGTGATGGTGTGCTCCCAATCGTCGCCAAAGTCGTAGTGGTAGTGCATGGCGGCACCGGGTGCGGCCAGCAGGGAGTTCAGCGGAACATTCCTTTCGTCCAGCGGCGGCGTGCCCCAGTGGTCGGCCTCCGGGTCGTCGGGGGCGTAGCGGACCCCGGTGCCGTGGTCGCCGATCCGGAATTCGTGCAGGTGACGGTCCTCCCAGGCAAACAGGCGCTGGATGACGTCGTGGAGCTCGTCAAGGGCAATTTCGGCAGGAACCTGCACGCGGCGCCACACGGCAGGGGTGATGTCATCGATCTGGATTTTGAGTTGGTAGGTGGCTTCCGACGGCGCACGGTTGGCTGCCCTGGTCTGCGCTGCGGCCTCCGCTTCGAGCTCCTCCGTCTTGTCATCGAGGAGCCGCAGCGCCGAGGCGAGCGGACTGCGCAGGGCCGGCGGAATCACGATGTGTGTGCCGATCTCCACCAGGCCCTCCTCGGCCGCCTGGCGGAGCTGGGAAGTCACCAGCACGGCCTCAAACGCCCTGGGATCGGTGAGGATGCTTGGCCCAAAGAGGGTTTCCGCTTCCACTGGTTTGTTGGATGCGGCGTCCGCCAGGGCCATGGCAACCATGGCATGGATCGATTCCTGGGGATCAAAAGTGCCGTAGGGGATGACGAAGTCGTAGTACAGGAAGTAGGCCAGAACTGCTGTGTCATGCTCGGCATCGGCAGGATTGGCGCGCAACTCCTTGCCAATTCTTGTCACCTTGACGTGATTGGCTGAGACAACAATCAACCTGGCATCAATCAATGCCTGCCAATATTGCATCAAGGGCGGCAGCTGGACCATGGAGGTCACCCGCCTTGGAGCGTCGGGCGCTGCCATGGGATCGGACCGGGATGTATTTGATCCGACGGCATTCATGCCCACGCAGGCTGCAGCCCCGGCGATGTCCTTGCGGAGCAAGAGCCGCGAGTCCGTGAGCTTGCGGCCCTCGCCAATCCACGTCAGCAGTGCCACGGCACGTTGGACGAAAACCAGTTCCGCGCGTGCGGCGCCAGCCTCCTGCGGCGTGAGCGATGGAAGCGCCACATATTTCGAAAGCGCGTGTGAGGATGCTGCGCGCTCCGGGTCCGTCATATTCAGCAGCTGCGCCAGATCGTTGTGCGGGCCTGACCACGCAAGTGTTGATGACAGGAACGTCAGGTAGGTGTTCAGGGCCAGCCCGAAGCCCAGCCGCATTTCAGGGTGGAAGTCCCCCGTGGATTCAAGAATTTTGGCCGTCAAAGGTACTTCAATGTTGCTCGCATCCACGGCAGGGGCGTTCTGGGCATAGTTCTTGAAGAAACTCATCAGCAGATTGCACAGCCAGTCGAGCTGTTCAGGATCCACCCCTGCCGCAGTGGCCCACGCGCGGAACCCGGGCAGTGCCGGTTCCAGGGCCCGCTGCGCCACAACGTCGGTGAAAGAGAGCACTGTTTTGGGCGTGGCGGCCGTCGCCGGGTTGCCGGAGGGGGACTTCTTGGACTTCTTGGCCACGGGATTCCTTTGGGGATGGAGATTGTCTGGTTCAACCGTAGCCGGACGACGGCGTGGGGCGGGGTTCGGGCGCGGGTGAGTCACGCCGTCGTGCCCCCGGGTGCGCGGGCGCCCCTGTGGTCGGGGTGCCCAAGTGGCACATGATGATCAAGAGTCCGGGCGGGGCTTGGCGTCAACGTCGCGACGAGGCACCGAGGAGGAACTCGGGTGCAGCTCCATCAGCACGGGTATGTGTCAGGGGATCCGCGCATCAAGCCGGCGGCCGGGATCGGGATCGACCGCCCGGAGGAGCTGACGGTTGTGATGGATGTGCATATTGTGGGCACGGGACCGGCGGGCATGATCACCGCTGCGCAGCTTTCGGCCTTCCCGGACCTCAACACCGGCAGTGTGGAGCGCCGAGGCTGGAGATTGGCCAGGCCGACGGCATTCAGGCCCGCAGCGTGGAGACATTTCAGGACTTCGGCGTCGCCGAGCGGATCATTGCCGAGGCGTACCGGATCACCGCCACCGTTTTTTGGAAACCGGGCACCGCCGACCACACACAGATTGCCCGGGCGGCGCGGGCCGCGGATGACACCACGGGCATGAGTGAATTCCCGCACCTGATTGTGAACCAGGCCCGCGTGTTGGACTACTTTGCCGAGCTCATGGCGTATTCGCCGTCGCGCATGAAACCGGACTACGGTTGGGCGTTCCGCAGCCTGGCCATTTCCGATTCGGGTGACTGCCCCGTGGCCGTGACGCTGGTCGGCACCGCAGGTGGGCAGTCCGGGGTCGAACGGGTGTCCATGCAAAATATGTGGTGGGTGCTGACGGTGCGCGCAGTGCTGTCCGCGGATCGATCGGGGCGACGCACAGCAGCGGTCACCCCAATCACGCCGGGGGGTGCCATGGACGTCCTGGCTGTCACGGACTTCCCGGACATCCGCTCCAAGTGCGCCATCCAGTCCGGTGACGGCGGCAACATCCTGCTCATTCCGCGCGAGGGCGGCTCCCTGTTCCGCATGTACGTTGACCGGGGTGAGGCGGTTGAGGACGGCCTGCACAGCGTCCGCAACACCACGGTTGCGCAGATCACCGCCAAGGCCGGCCAGGGCATGAACGTCTCCATGCAGGACGGCTTCAACCTCGGCTGGAAGATCGCGCACGTTCTGGCGGGACGGAGCCCCGCCAGTCTGCTCGCCACCTACTCGGCAGCGCGGAAGGTGGCTGCCAAGAAGCTCATCGGCTTTGACCTTCAGTGGTCCGCGCTGATGGCCATGCGGCCCGAAGACATGGGGGACCGGGCCGAGCTTGAGAATTTTTTTGAGCGCACCTTTGAATTCCCGGCCGGCTTCATGCCCCAGTACCAGCCGTCGATGATTTTTTCAGGTACTGAATACCAGGAGCTGGCCACCGGCTTCCGGTTGGCAAGCGCTTCAAGTCGGCGCCGTTTGTCAGGGTAGCCGACGCCAGCCCGGTGCAGCTGGGCCACCACCACCGGGCCGACGGGCGCTGGCGCATCTACGCCTTCGCCGATTTCCCGGCGGTGGGGGAGCCGTCCCTGTTGGCAGACTGGGCGCGCTGGCTGTCTTTTTCACCGCAGTCTCCACTGCTTCACTACACTCCCGCGGGCGCGGACATTGACAGCGTTTTCGACGTGAAGCTTATTGCGCAGCAGGATTTTGAGGGCGGTGACCTGCGCCGCGTGCCGGCCACGTTCATGCCTGGCACCGGCCCTTTCGGCCTCATTGACTACGAGCTGGTCTACGCCGACGACCCCGAACGCGACATTTTCCAGGCGGGCGGGATTGACCGGGGCGGTGCTGTGGTGGTGGTGCGGCCGGACCAGTACGTGGCCAACGTCCTGCCGCTGGACGCCACCCGGGCGCTGGCGGACTTCTTCGGCAGGATCACGCTGGCGCGGCGGTAATCGTTCAGTTGCCTGTGCGGGCACATACGCAGCGCTGGAGCTTTTGATCTGTCTGCCTTTCGCCCCTCCGAACGAGGCCTGAGTGCGCTTGAAATAGTGCCCCGCAGAAGGGCCCTTCATCCGTTATGCCGATATCGGAATAACACCCGGCTTTTCTGCGGACGTGTCATGCGGGACAGCCCTCAAGCGGAAACTTTAAAACAGCAGGTCCGGGGCTGGCGTCCGGTGAGGGACCGGCTTACGGGGCGGTTTGACTGCGCCTATGCGGGACGGCCCTGCGGCTCTGAATGCGAAGCGGTACGCCTTCGTGTTCCCGGCAGGTTACCTGCGCGGAGCAAAATTGACATGGAGCGGGCGTCAGTGAAAGTAGAGGCAGTTCCACGACTTCAAGGATGGCATTGTGTGTGGTCTCAACACGCTGACCGATCGATACTGCACTCAATTCGCTGCGGCTACACGCGCTATTTCTCAACCTGTCGAGT
>JBDTQM010000050.1:0-21537 GCA_039932175.1 Specibacter sp. | reverse complement strand
GCCTTGGCCTCCGCACCACCCAAATAGGCGCCCTGGCTGCCGTCCGAGCGGATCACCCGGTGGCACGGCACCACCAGGGGCAGCGGATTGCGTGCGCACGCGGTCCCCACCGCCCGCACAGCCCGCGGGCTGGACGTCAACGCCGCCACCTGCGCGTAGCTGGCCGTGTGGCCGTAGCCAATTTCCGGCAGGTGGGCCAGGACCTCGCGGCGGAAGCCGCTGGCCAGCCTGAAATCCAGGGGCAGCGCAAAACTGTGGCGCCGGCCGGCAAAGTACTCGTCCATTTCCCGCGCGGCCGGATCCAGCCGCGCCGGCGCCGCAATGACACGCGGGCTGATGGTTGCAGCCAGGGCCTCCAGCACCGTGTCATGGCCTTCGCGGGAAAAAGCCACCCGCACCAACCCAAGTTCGGTTCCGGCCAGCAGCAGCGGGCCCACGGGCGAATCAACCACCCTGTAGGCAATATCCACCAGCCCGTCCGCCGCCGCGGCAATGCTGAACGCACTGCGCAGCCGCCCCAAGGCACCAGCCTCGGCGCCCGTCACGGGGGCGAGTTCCGTGGGAAGTTCCAACTTAGTCTTCACGGGATATCCTTTCCTTCACGGGGCCGATGGGCGACAAGGCCACACGCAGCGTCTTCATGCCGTCCGATGCCGCCCTGCGCGCAGCCTCCGGCGAGTTCCCCAGCAGTTGGGCAACGTCCAGATAGGGCAGCCCGGCCAGGTGGTGAAACACCACTGCCTCACGTTGGGTGCGGGGCAGCTGCCCCAACGCCGCCCACACGGTAGCAGCCACGGCGTTCGCTTCAACCGCGTGTACGACGGCGTCGCCTCCACCGTGCCCGGGGGCACCAAGGCGCGCCCCGGCCGCGAAGATCCCATCGGAGGAGTCCGACACCCCGGATCCGCTGGCAGGAACGGGGAGTCGAAGCGTCTTCCGGTGATGGTCCACGGCCTTGTTCCGGGCAATGGTGACCAGCCAGGCCTGCCAGTTCGTGACGGTTCCCGCCGTGGGATACACCCGCAGAGCGGCCAGGAAGGTTTCCTGCCATAGGTCGTCGGCGTCGCCGACACCCACCAGCGCCCGGCAAACCCGCAGCACAGTGGCGCCGTGGGCGGTGACCAGAGCATCAAAGGGCGGCAACGCCGTGGCGCCACGCCGGGATCCCGGTTCCGCCGGGGCGCCCGGTTCCGGAACGCTCAAAACAACGCCTCGGTGCCCGTCCAGGCCGGGTTCTCAAACTCCAGCAGGAATTGCTTGCGCTCCAAACCGCCCGCATAGCCCACCAGTGAACCATCCGAACCCACCACCCGGTGGCAGGGGACAATGATGCTGATGGGGTTGCGGCCATTGGCCGAGCCCACCGCCTGCGCCATGGACTTGTCACCCAGCATGGCCGCCAGCTCGCCATAGCTGCGCACTTCGCCATAGGGGATCTCACGCAATGCAGCCCAGACCCGGTGCTGGAACGGACTGCCATTCGGGGCCAGTGGAACGGAAAAATCGTGCCGGGAACCGGCAAAATACTCTGCCAGCTCGTCAGCTGCCTGCCCCAAAAACGGCGAATCGGCAACAGCAACGCGCACGCCCAGCGTCTCCTGGCCAGGCCGGCGCTTGTGCTCGGCCATGTACACAGCCTGCAGTCCGGCGTCGTTCGCCACAGCCGTCAACAGGCCCAACGGTGAGTCAAAAACCAGGTGTTTAAGCATCAGAACCACCTCCCTATCCTGTAGACGAACGGCAGGGCGAAAACGTGAGGTCAGGGCCGGGCGGCGAAGCGTTCCAGGAGGTCAACGTAGCCGGACACGATGAGCATGTCGCGGCTGGAGACCCGCGTGTGCGGCTGCGCGTAGGTGAAGTCCTCGCCCGGGGATTTCACGCCAACCACTGTCACGCCGTACTTGGAGCGCACCTTGGATTCCTCCAACGTGAAGCCCTGGGTTTCCTTGGGCGGGTACATTTTCACGATCGCGAAGTCGTCGTCAAACTCGATGAAGTCAAGCATGCGCCCGCCCACCAGGTGCGCGGCTCGGACGCCGGCGTCGGCCTCGGGGTAGATGACGTGGTTGGCGCCAATGCGGGTCAGAATTTTGCCGTGCGACTGTGTGATCGCCTTGACCCACAGGTGCGCAATGCCCAAATCCACCAGGTTCACGGTGATGAGCACGCTCGATTCGATGGACGTTCCCACCCCCACGACGGCGGAGCTGAAGTCCTGTGCCCCCAACTGGCGCAGCGCGTCAATGTTGGTGGCATCGGCCTCGACCACGTGGGTGAGCACGCCGGCCCACTTTTGCACCAGCGCCGGGTCACGTTCAATGGCCAGAACCTCGCGGCCCTGCTTGACCAGCTGGTGTGCCGTGGCGGCACCAAAGCGGCCCAGACCAATGACCAAAACGGGTGCATTGTGCGGCGGGCGGTTGTTGGAGTCTGGTTTCTCAGCCAATGATGGGTCTCTCTTCCGGGTAGTGGTACAGCTGGCGGCGCTGGCGCAGGGCCAAGGCGGCGGCGAGGGTGATGGAGCCGACGCGGCCAAAGAACATCATGGCGCACAAAATATACACGCCCGACGGCGGGAGCTCGCCACTGAGCCCCGTGCTCAGCCCCACGGTGGCGAAGGCGGAGATGGTTTCAAAAAGTACCCGGTCCAGGGGTGCGCCGGAGATGGCCAGCAGCAGGCCGCAGGCGATCATGACAAAGGTTGCACCCATCATGATGACCGAGATGGCCACGCGCATGGTGCCCTGGGGGATGGTGCGGCCGTAAATTTTGACGTCGTTGTCGCCGCGGGCCTCGGCCACAATGGCCAGGAACATGACGGCCAAGGTGGTGACCTTGATGCCGCCGGCAGTAGACGCGGAGCCGCCGCCCACAAACATCAAGGCATCCGTGAGCAGCATGGTGGAGGAATTCATGGCGTTCATGTCCACCAGGTTGAACCCCAGGGAACGGGTCATGACGGAGGCGAACACGGAGTGCGTGATCTTGTCCCCCGTGCTCATCCCGCCAATGGTGGCGGGGTTGGTCCACTCCATGGCACCCCACATCAGCGTGCCGGCCAGCAGCAGCAACAAGGAGACCTGGACCGTGAGCTTGGCGTGCAGGGTCCACTTCTTAAAGCGGAATCCGGTGACCAGCAGGACCATCATGACGGGGAAACCGAGGCTGCCGATGAACCCGCCGATCATGAGCGGGGTCAGGATCCACAGGTCAGCCTCGTAGGGGACCACGCCGTCGGAATGGGGTGTGAAACCAGCGTTGTTGAAGGCCGAGATGGAGTAAAAAGTGGCGTGCCAAATGGCTTGGGGGAGCGATTCGCCCAGGATCAGGAATCGGGGGGCCAGCGCCAAGGCCAGCACCACTTCCGCGGCAACCGAGGTGCTGATGACAATCCGCAGGAGCGTACCCACTTCGCCCAAACGCCCGGCGTTCATGGCCTCCTGGGCAATGAGCTTGCCACGGACACCCAAGCGCTTGCTGACCATCAGCGACATCAGGGACGCCAGGGTCAGGATGCCCAAGCCACCCACAAAAATGCCAATCAAAATCACCAGCTGACCAAAGAATGACCAGTGCAGTGCCGTGGAAACCGTTGTCAGGCCCGTCACGCAGACGGCGGAAACGGCCGTGAACAGGGCGTCGTGGAACTCCGTGGATTGGCCGTCCCGGGTCGCAGCAGGCAGGCACAGGGTCAAGGTGAAGGCCATGATGACCAAGGCAAAAACAATCAAGGCCAAGCGGGCCGGGGAACTGTTGGCGACGCCGTCCACAAAATCGCGGATGCTCACCACAACTCTCAATGGCCACCTTGGGAGCCCCTGTTGAAGTGTTGAATTTGCTGCCAACGCGTTGCTGCCCTTCCTGCCGTGGATGTTGCCGAGCCGCGGATACGGCAATTGCCGCCATACTTCGATAGCCTGTGGTGGATGTCATCCTTCGCCAGCTCAGGGCCAGCGGCCGTCCCGACAAGCATAGTCTGCGATGCGGCCATGTCTGCGTACAATTTTGGCCCGCATCATCCGATGTCCCCGACCCGCCTGGACCTCACGGCATCACTGGCTCGTGAGCTGGGGATCTTTGACCTGCCGCAGGTGGATGTAGTGGAGTCCTATGTGGCAAGCGATGACGAACTCGCCACAGTGCACGACCATGACTACATAGCGGCTGTCCACCGGGTGGGGGAGGACCCAAGCCTCAGCGACCCTGACCGTGGGTTGGGCACGGAGGATGACCCGGTCTTCTCGGGCATCCATGAAGCCAGTGCCAGATTGGCTGGCGGCTCACTGCTGGCCGCAAGCGCGCTGATCAGCGGCGCCGTGCCGCGGGCCGTCAACTTTGGTGGCGGCATGCACCACGCCTCCGCCGGCAAGGCCAGCGGTTTCTGCATTTACAACGACACCGCCTTGGCCATTGCGAAGCTGCTGGAATCGGGGGTGTCAAAGGTTGCCTACATCGACATAGATGCCCACCACGGCGACGGCACACAGAGCATCTTTTGGAACGACCCCAGGGTCTTGACCATTTCCCTGCACGAATCCGGTGTGACACTCTTTCCCGGCACCGGGTTCGCCAATGAGGTGGGCGGGCCGCTGGCGGAAGGCACGGCCGTGAACGTTGCCCTCCCGGCCGGCACCTCGGATGCCGGTTGGCTCAGGGCCTTCCACGCCGTCGTGCCTCAACTGGTGGAAGCCTTTGCGCCGGATGTCATTGTCAGCCAACACGGCTGCGACTCGCACCGGGACGACTCGCTGACCCATCTGAACACGAGTGTTGACGGGCAGCGCGAGGCCGCGCTGAGCGTCGCGGCGCTGGCGGACAAGGTGTGCGGCGGGCGCTGGATTGCCACCGGCGGCGGCGGCTACAACATTGTGGGTGTGGTGCCGCGGGTCTGGAGCCACCTGATGGCGATTGTGGCGGGCAAGCCCGTTCCGCTGCGAACCCCCGTGCCGGAGACGTGGCGCAGCTATGTTGCGCAGAAATACGGCAAGGTGGCGCCCCTGTTCATGGGCGAGGATGCCGATACGTGGTGGCGGTCCTGGGAAGTTGGCTACAACCCCTCGGACGCCCTTGACAGAACGGTGATGGCCACCCGGAAAGCCGTTTTCCCCCTGTACGGGCTGGATCCCTGGTTCGACTAATCCCCACGCACTCCCAAAAATCGCTGGCGCGATTTCCGGGTCCCTCGGGCGTGTGGGCCCACATCAATGGGGCGCGCACGGAGAGTCAAAAATGCTGTGGCGGGCATATGTCGTTAGAGTAGTGGGATGGTTGTTGAAAAAGTCTTTGCGGTGATCGCCGAAAGTACCCGCCGGGACATTTTGGAAGCCCTGGCCCAGGAGAACAAGGCCGTGGGCCAGTTGGTGGATGAACTGGGGGTTTCGCAGCCAACAGTTTCCAAGCATCTGCGGGTTTTGCGTGAGGCAGGCGTGGTCACCATGCGTGCCCAGGGCCAGAAACGGTTCTACGGGATCAACACGGAGCCCCTTGCGCTGGTTGCCGGCTGGCTGGAATCCCTCGGCGCCACCGTGCCCGCGTCGGCTGCTTCGGCCGCTGCTCCTGTTTCTGCCGTTCCCGCACCGTCCGCAGCTGGGCTTGCCGGCGCACCGTCCACAGCCAAGCCAACTCCCGGCGCCGATGTGCCCGCCGCACATGTGCCGGCCGCTGCAGTGGTGCAGGAAGTCCGTCCTGCCGCGCCCGCCGTGGTGACGGAAGCGCAGCCGGTTGGAACCTTGGTTCCTGCCGCGGTGAACGGCAACCGGGCGCCCCAGGCTGCAGCCGCTGCGGTATCCGGCTCCACGGTGGCCGCAAGTGCACCCGCATCCAGTGCCGCCAACGGCGCTGCTCCCGCGCGTGCGGCCGGAACAACCCCACCGAACCAGCTGGTTGTGCAATCGAACGAAAACGATGGCGGCGTTCCCGGACAAATCAGCCGCAGCGTGGGGCGTGCAGCCAACAAGGCTGCAGATTTGCTCGCAAATCTCCCGGCCTTGCCCACGTTTAGGCGCCGCAAGGACTGATCAAGCGGGTCGCGGCGGCGCCTGCCCCTAAGTTTTATGCATGAACATGCATGGCGTTTCGAAGAATGGGAAAAATTAGTCTTACTGGCGCCGTGACTGGAAAATTGCCAGTGAGCATATTTATGCGCATTTTTGCGCCTCACCCTTTTTCAGGAGACTCATGGATACCAGGCTAGAAGCCATCCGGGAGCAAGTTTTAGCTCGCAACCCCGGCGAAAAAGAATTCCACCAGGCTGTTCTTGAAGTGTTTGAAAGCCTTGGCCCGGTTTTGGATAAGCATCCAGAATTCGTTGACGCCGCCGTTCTGCAGCGGTTGTGCGAGCCTGAGCGTCAGATCATTTTCCGTGTGCCGTGGATGGACGATGCGGGACGCGTGCAGATCAACCGTGGTTTCCGTGTTGAGTTCAACTCGGCGCTTGGCCCGTACAAGGGTGGACTGCGTTTCCACCCGTCCGTGTACCTGGGCATTGTGAAGTTCCTCGGCTTCGAGCAGATCTTCAAGAACGCCCTGACAGGGATGCCCATCGGTGGCGGCAAGGGCGGATCCGACTTTGACCCGCGCGGCAAGTCCGAAGCTGAAATCATGCGCTTCTGCCAGAGCTTCATGCTTGAGTTGTACCGCCACATTGGCGAGTACACAGATGTCCCCGCCGGTGACATCGGTGTGGGGGGCCGCGAAATCGGTTACCTGTTCGGCCAGTACAAGCGCATCACCAACCGCTACGAGTCGGGCGTTTTGACCGGCAAGGGTGTTGGTTGGGGCGGCTCTCTGGTGCGTCCGGAAGCCACCGGTTTCGGTACGGTGCTGTTCGCCAACGAGATGCTCAAGACCCGCGGCACCACCTTTGACGGCCAGCGTGTGGTGGTTTCCGGTTCCGGAAACGTTGCCACGTTCGCCATCGCCAAGGCACAGCAGCTCGGTGCCAACGTTGTTGCCTGCTCCGATTCCTCCGGCTACATTGTGGACGAGAACGGCATCGACGTTGCCCTCCTGCGCCAGATCAAGGAAAAAGAGCGCGGACGCCTGAAGGAGTACGCGGTTCGCCGCGGAGCATCCGTGAGCTACGTTGAGGGCGGTTCCGTCTGGGACGTCAACGCGACCGTGGCGCTGCCGTGTGCAACGCAGAACGAACTCAACACCGAAGCAGCCACCAAGCTGGTCAAGAACGGCCTCATCGCCGTTGCTGAAGGCGCCAACATGCCTTCCACCAGCGGTGCCGTTGCAGTCTTCCAGGAATCCGGCACCTTGTTCGGCCCGGGCAAGGCAGCCAATGCCGGCGGTGTGGCCACCTCCGCGCTGGAAATGCAGCAGAACGCCAGCCGCGACGCGTGGACGTTCGAGCACACCGAGGCCCGCCTCACGCAAATCATGGTGGGCATCCACGACCGTTGTGCCGAAACAGCTGAGACCTATGGCTCTCCGGGCAACTACGTGGTTGGCGCCAACATCGCCGGCTTCGTCAAGGTTGCCGACGCCATGCTGGCCCAGGGCTTGATCTAAGCTCCGCCGCTGCAACTGACCCGCAGCAGTGGTCGAAAAACGCAATTTTGCTGTGTTTTTCGACCACTGCTGCGGGTTTCGTTTAAGGGGAACGGTAGCTGGACAAGGCTGCTCAGCCCAGCGTTGACGCCCTGACCACGAGCTCCGGCGGAAACACCACGTGGCTGACTTCAAACCCGGGCTCCGAGCCGGCCTCCCGCAAGAGCAGCTCCAGCGCCGTGGATCCAATCAAGACGCTGGGCTGGCGGATGGAGGAGAGGGGGACAACCGCGGCGGCAGCGAACTCGATGTCGTCATAGCCGATCAAGGCTATCTCCTGCGGCACCTGGACGTCGCCCATCAGCATCAGGCCCTGGAGGATGCCCACGGCCAGCAAATCGTTGGCCGCGAAGATCGCATCCGGACGCTCGTCCGCGGCCCGCATCCGGATCGCTTCACCCGCTGCCCTGCCCGAGAACACTGTCAGCGATTCGGTTTCCAGGACCTCAAGCGTGGCGCCGGAATCCTGGCCCATGGCCCTGCGTGCGCCGGTGAGCCGCTCGGCCACCTGGCGGATGGTCGTTGGGCCGCCAACGAAAGCGATCCGGCGCCGGCCCAGTGACAGCAGGTGCCGCACAGCCATTTCGCCGCCGGCGAGGTTGTCCACCCCGACAGAGGAAAAGCTCAGGTTGTCCGACACCCGGTCCACGAGAACTGTGGGGATGCCCCGGCGTCGCAATTGCACCAGTCTAGGGATGACCTCGCCCACGGGGGAGAGGAGGATGCCGCGCACACGCTGTTGCTCAAAGAGGTCCAGATAGGCAGCCTCCCGGCCCTCGTCGTCGCTGCTGTTGCCCACCAGGACGGAGAAGTTCTCGGCCGCCGCACTGTCCTCGGCGCCCCGGGCCAAATCGGTGAAGAAGGGGTTCGCGGCATCCAGGACCACCAACCCGATGCTGTGGCTCATGCCGGCGCGCAGCTGGCGGGCCGCGTCATTACGAACAAAACCGAGTTTTTCGATGGCCGCCTGGACCCGGGTCATGACGGCCGGGGACACTTTTTCCGGCCGGTTGAGCACGTTTGAGACCGTGCCCACTGACACGCCGGCCAATGCAGCGACGTCCTTGACGCTGGCTGAAACCATTTTGTGGGCTCCTGAGTTAGTCCCCGCCCCGCCTGGGGGACAGGTGCGCCTAGAGAAAACACTGATCTCAGACTACCTTGCCCGGCACCGTTTTGAACCCTTTCATTGAAACGAATCATAAATCCTTCCTGAAGCTATTGACGCTCGCCCTTTGAGCGTTCTATGATTCAAATCACAGCCTGTAATGAAACGATTCATTATTGAGTTCACACAGCCCCAAAGGTGCGGTTCAATCTATGCAGCAAACAAACAGCTCCAGGTCCGGCCCCTCAAGTCAGGAGCCGGTACTCACACTCATCCATGCAGCAAAGACGTTCGGGCCGGTTGTTGCCCTGGCCGATGGCACCATTGAAATCCTGCCCGGCGAAATCCATGCCTTGGTCGGGGAGAACGGCGCCGGCAAGTCCACGCTGGTGAAAATCCTTGCCGGCCTGCACCGCCCCGATTCCGGTGACTTCCGGGTCTCCGGTGAAAGCATGCAGTTCCGCAGCGTCGGCGACAGCAAGGCAGCCGGGATCTCGGTCATCTACCAGGAGCCCACGCTCTTTCCCGACCTCACCGTCGCGGAGAACATTTTCATCGGCCGCCAGCCCAAGGGCCGGTTCGGGCTGATCAGCCGCTCCGCCATGGTCAAGGAGGCGGGCAAGCTCTTTGCGCGGCTCGGCGTCCCCATCGATCCGACCCGGATTGCCGAGGGACTGTCCATTGCCGACCAGCAAATCATCGAAATCGCCAAGGCCATATCACTGGATGCCAAGGTGCTCGTCATGGACGAGCCCACAGCCGCCCTCAGCGGCGTGGAGGTGGACCGGTTGTTCGCCGTCGCCCGCAGCCTGCGCGAGAAGGGAACCGGCATCCTGTTCATCTCCCACCGCTTCGAGGAAGTCTTCGAACTGTGCGACAGGATCACAGTGATGCGCGACGGGAGCTACATCGCCACCCACCGGACCGCGGATGTCACGGTGGAGAACGTTGTCCGCGAGATGGTCGGGCGCGACATCGGCGCACTCTTTCCCAAGACGGAAGCCGAGATTGGCGGCGTCGTCCTTGACGTCATGCAACTCAGCCGGGCCGGCGTCTTCAAGGACATCAGCTTCCAGGTCCGCGCAGGGGAGATCGTGGCCCTCGCCGGATTGGTGGGGGCCGGGCGCACAGAAGTGGCGCGGGCCATTTTCGGGATCGACCCGTACGACGCCGGCGCCATCACCTTTGAGGGGCGCAGGCTCAAGGCCCGCGACCCCCAGGCCGCCATCACCGCAGGCATGGGGTTCGTCCCGGAGGACCGGCGCAAGCAGGGGCTGGTCATGGAACTGTCCGTGGCCCGCAATCTCACGCTGACACTGCGTGAGAAGTTCACCACCGCGGGAATCATCAACGGCGCCGCCGAACGCCGGGCTGCCAAGGACTGGAGCGCCCGCCTGCAGGTCAAGACCGGCTCCCTGGAACACCCCGTCGCCACCCTCTCCGGCGGAAACCAGCAAAAAGTGGTGCTCGCCAAGTGGCTGGCCACCGAACCCCGGCTGCTGATCATTGACGAACCCACCCGCGGCATCGACGTCGGCACCAAAAGCGAGGTCCACCGGCTCATCTCCGACCTGGCCGGGCGCGGGATCGCCATCTTGATGATCTCCTCCGAACTGCCCGAGGTCCTGGGCATGGCCGACAGGGTCCTGGTCATGCGCGAAGGCCAAATCACCGCCGAACTCAACCGCGCGGACGCAAATCCGGAATCCATCATGCACGCCGCCACGTCTTCCGCGGGAGGAACCCCATGAGCTCAGCCCTGCAAAACAGGAAAACAACAACCAAGCCGCCGGCGTCCCGCGGCTGGACGGCCGCCACGTCCGTGCTCCGGCTCCGTGAGCTGCCCGTGCTCATCGCACTGAGCGTCCTGGTGCTCGTCACCTACCTGATCAACCCGCTGTTCCTCAGTGCCCAAGGCGTCAAGGACCTGCTGCTGAACGCCACCATCGTCATGATCCTGGCTGTGGGGCAAACCCTGCTGATCATCACCCGGAACATCGACCTCTCCGTGGGCTCCATGCTGGGCCTGGTGGCCTTCGGCACGGGATCCATTTTCGCAGCCATGCCGGACATCCCGATCATTGCCGTCTTCGGCATCGGCATGGTCTTCGGCATGGGGCTCGGCGCCATCAACGGCATCCTTGTGACGGTGGCCAAGGTGCCCGCCCTGGTCATCACCCTCGGCACGCTCTACGTGTTCCGCGGCCTGAACAATGCCTGGGCCGGCGGCAAGCAATACTTCGCCGGCGACCGGCCGGACGCGTTCGGCGCCCTCTCCGTGGACACCTTCCTCGGTTTCCCCATCATCACCTTGGTGGCCGTCGTCGTCGTCATCGCGGTGGCACTGTACATGGCCGGAACGCGGCCCGGGCGGGACCTGTACGCCATTGGTTCCGACCCCGACGCCGCCACGGCTTTTGGCATCAAAGTGTCCAGGCGCGTGCTGCTGGCCTTCCTGGCCAACGGGGCACTCGCCGGCCTGGCCGGTGTGCTCTACGCCAGCCGCTTCAATTCCGTGGGGGCCACCACAGGCTCCGGCATGGAACTGACGGTGATTGCGGCCGCCGTGGTGGGCGGCGTGGCCATCTTCGGCGGCAGCGGCTCCGTTACGGGGGCGGCGCTAGGCGCCCTGCTCCTGACCACCATCACCAGTTCGCTGACAGCCGTCAGGGTGGACAAGTTCTGGCAGCAGGCCATCGTCGGGATCCTGATCCTGGCCGCCATCATCATTGACCGCGTGGCCAGCCTGCGCACAGCCAAGAAACTGCGGATTAGCGAGGCCCGGAATGTCTGAGACCACCACGCCCACCAGCAACGCCCCCGCCCCCGCGGCTGCCACTCGGCGTCCGGCCGCCACACCGTGGCGCAAGACCCGCGCCGCGAAGCTCCTGGCGAGCCGGGACGCCATCACCATTTACGCCCTGGTGGCGTTCCTGGTCTACGCGGCCGCCAGCATCCCCCGCTTCGCATCGCCTGTCACCACGGGCTTTTTGCTCCTGGATGTGATCCCTGTCCTGCTGATCGCCATGCCGATGACGCTGATCATCATCACGGGCGAAATTGACCTTTCGGTGGCCAGCATCGCCGGGCTGACCAGCGCCACCATGGGCGTGCTCTGGGCCGGCGGCATGGATATTTGGCTGGTGCTGGCGGTCAGCCTGCTCGTCGGGTTTGTGTGCGGGATGTTCAACGGCTTCCTGATTGCCGTGCTCGGGCTGCCATCGCTGGCCGTCACCATCGGCACCCTGGCGCTCTTCCGTGGACTGGCACTGGTGACCATCGGGGACAACGCCGTGGCCAACTTCCCCAAGCCACTGACAGCCTTCTTCACCTCAAAACTGGGTGCCACGGGCATCCCTACCGTGATGATCGGCGTCGTCGCGGTCATCATCTTCTTCGGGGTGCTGCTGCACTTCACCCCGTTTGGACGCGGCCTCTTCGGCATGGGCTACAGCAAGGAAGCAGCAGCTTTTGTCGGAATCAAGGTGGCCCGCAGCAAATTCTGGCTCTATGTGGCATCCGGGGCGGTCTCGGCGCTTGCCGGCATCTTCTGGACGTTGCGCTACACCAGCGCCCGCAGCGACAACGCCTCCGGCCTGGAGCTGGCCGTCATCGCGGCGGTCCTGCTCGGCGGGGTGTCCATTTTCGGCGGCAAGGGTTCCATCCCCGGAGTCCTCGCCGGCGTCCTGCTGATCGGCTCGCTCAACTATGCGCTGAGGCTGGGGCGGGTGTCCGACGTCGTGCTCATCACCGTGACCGGCCTGCTGCTGATACTGTCCGTCGTCGCGCCGAGCATCGGATCCGCCATCCGGGGGTGGCGGCACACCCGCCGTGTCCGCCGCTACGCCGCCCAATAACCAGCCACACCACAAAACCACTGCACCACCACAAGCAAAGGACAAACAATGATGTTGCACCGCAAGAAATCGCCCCGACCGTCCCGTCTGGCGTCCCTGGTCGCCGTCACCGCCGTCGCCGCCCTGGCCCTGACGGCCTGCAGCGGCTCGGGCACTCCCGCTGGCAGCGATTCGGCAGCGGTGGGGGATGCGACCATCACCTTCATTCCCAAGCAGCTGAACAACCCGTACACGGACGTTGTTCTGGCCGGTGGCAAGAAGGGCGCCACGGAGGCAGGTTTCGCCTCCTCGAACGTCGTCGGCCCGCTGGAAGCCTCCGCCTCCAGTCAGGTCTCCTTCATCAACGCCGAGACGCAGGCGGGGACCAATGTGATCGTGATTGCCGCCAACGACCCCGACGCCGTCTGCACCGCACTGGGCGAGGCCCGCACCGCCGGGGCAAAGATTGTCGCCTTCGACTCCGACACCAACCCCGATTGCCGCGACGTATTCATCAGCCAGGTCGTGGCCAAGGACGTTGCCCTGATCCAGACCAAGCTGATTTCCGAACAGATTGGCGGCAGCGGCGAGATTGCCATCCTGTCGGCCACCGCGAACGCCACGAACCAGAACGAGTGGATCAAGTTCATGGAGGAAGAGCTTAAGAGCAACCCGGACTACAAGGACATCAAGCTGGTCGCCAAGGTTTACGGCGACGACAATGACACCAAGTCGTTCCAGGAAGCGCAGGGTCTCATGCAGGCCCACCCGAACCTCAAGGGCATCATCTCGCCCACCACGGTTGGCATCGCGGCCACCGCCCGCTACCTCTCCACCTCCGCCTACAAGGGCAAGGTGGCACTGACCGGACTGGGGCTGCCCAATGAAATGCGCCCGTTCGTCAAGGACGGAACCGTCAAGGAGTTCGCGCTCTGGGATCCGGCCCAGCTGGGCTACGTTGCCTCCTTCGCCGGCGAGGCGCTCAAGGACGGAAAGATCACCGGCGCGGCCGGGGACACCTTCACCGCCGGTGAACTGGGCGAACGCAAGGTCCAGGACGGCGGCCTTGTCATCGTGGGCCCGCCCACAGTGTTCAACACCGCAAACATCGACAAGTACAACTTCTAGACCGCTTGGCCGGGCGGGCCGCCGACAGTCCGCCCGGCACAGTCCCACCTCTTCCTTGGACCCGTCTTCCTTTTTCATGCCGAAAGGCCACCCCATGAACCACAAACAATCCGCCACGCAGCTCTTGCAGCCGTACCGGCGCCGGCCCACCCGCATTGGCCTGGTCTCCGGCGGCCTGGGCGCGTACTGGCCCCAGTTTCCGCAACTGCTGCCCCAATTGCGGGAGTCCGTCCGCTACGTCACCAGCCGCTTCGAGGCCCTTGACGCAGACGTGGTTGACACCGGCTTCATCTCCGACGCCCAGGAGGCGGGCATTGCCGCGGAGAAATTGCGTGTGGCTGATTGTGACTTGATAGTCATCTTCCTAACGACGTACCTGACCTCATCCATGGTGCTGCCCATTGCCCAGCGGGCCAAGACCCCGGTGCTGGTCATTGATCTGCAGCCCACTGAGGCCATGGACCATGCCTTTTTTGACACCGGAAAATGGCTGGCCTACTGCGGCCAGTGCCCTGTGCCGGAGGTTGCCAATGTTTTCCGCCGGGCAGGGATCGACTTCCGCTCCGTCTCGGGGCACCTCTTGCAGGAATCCGCGTGGGAGCGAATCACCCAGTGGGTGCATGCGGCCGGGGTCCGGGCACGGCTGCGCAACGCCCGGCACGGGCTGATGGGGCACCTGTACCCCGGGATGCTGGATGTTGCCACAGACCTGACCACCGTCTCAACCACGTTTGGCTCCCATGTGGAAGTGCTCGAATTTGATGACCTGCGGGAGCGGGTCAACGAGGTGACGCCGGCACAGGTGGCCGAACGGCTGGACTTGGCCCGTGAACTTTTTGTCCTGGATGATTCCGTGGACGACGACGATTTCGCTTGGGGTGCGAAGGTGTCGGTGGGCCTGGACCGCCTAGTGGAGGACTTCAACCTTGACTCCCTGGCCTACTACCACCGCGGACTGGCAGGCGAACAGCACGAACGGCTGGGGGCCGGGATGATCCTTGGCTCCTCCATCCTCACCGCCAAGGGAGTGCCCATGGCCGGCGAGTTTGAGCTGCGCACCTCCATCGCCATGCTGGCTGCCCAGGCCATCGGTGCCGGCGGCTCGTTCACCGAAATTCAGGCCCTGAATTTCCACGACAATGTGGTGGAGATGGGCCACGACGGGCCGGCACACCTGGCCGTGTCCGCGAAAGACCCGCTGCTGCGCGGGCTGGGCGTCTACCACGGCAAGCGGGGCTGGGGAGTGTCGGTGGAATTCGACGTCCAGCACGGCCCCGTCACCACCTTTGGCCTGGGCCAGGACCCCGACGGCAGCTACGTCTTTGTCACCTCCGAGGGAGAGGTGGTCCCCGGCCCGCTGCTGGCCATCGGCAACACCACCTCCCGCGTTGACTTTGGCGGGGACCCCGGGCTGTGGGTGGACGAGTGGAGCCAGACCGGGATCGGCCACCACTGGGCGCTATGCCTGGGCCACCGGGCATCCGACATCAAGGCCGCGGCGTCCCTGCTGGGCATTGAACACCGTCACGTGGCGCTCCCATGAGCCTCCTCCGAGTCTGCTTCGCGCTCCAGGTCAAAACCGGGAGCATTGAAGAATACACGCGACGGCACGCGGCCGTATGGCCGGAGATGCTGGCGGCCCTCAAGGCAGCCGGCTGGCACAACTACTCCCTGTTCCTGCGCTCCGACGGGCTGCTGATCGGCTACTTCGAAACCGCCAGCCTGAACGAAGCCCGGGCACGGATGGCGGCCAAGGACGTCAACGCCCGCTGGCAGGCCGAAATGGCCGGCTTCTTCGAGGACCTCGACGGCGCCCCCGACGACGGATTCATCCAACTTACCGAGGTCTTCAACCTTGAGGACCAACTGGCCGCTTTGGCGCCAGCCCCCAACCATTCCAACACCATAGGAGACTGACGTGTCCATTCCCACCGACGTTTTGACCCAGCTCGAACACCAGAGCATCGAGCTGCCATCCTGGGCCTTCGGCAACTCGGGCACCCGTTTCAAGGTCTTCGAGACTCCGGGAACCCCCCGCACCATTGAGGAAAAAATTGCCGACGCCGCCCAGGTCAACACCCTCACGGGGCTGGCCCCCGCCGTGGCCCTCCACATCCCCTGGGACAAGGTCAATGACTATGCGGCCCTGGCTGACTATGCGGGGGGCCTGGGCGTGAAGCTGGGCACCGTCAACTCCAACACCTTCCAGGACGATGACTACAAGTTCGGCAGCCTCACCCATAGCGATCCTGCCATCCGATCCAAGGCCATCGACCACATGTTCGAGTGCCTGGAGGTCATGGACCAGACCGGCTCCCAGGACCTGAAAATCTGGTTGGCCGACGGCACCAACTATCCGGGACAGGGGAACATGCGCGCCCGCCAGGACAGGCTGGCCGATTCCCTCGCGAAGGTTTACGACCGGCTCGGCGAGGACCAGCGCCTGGTTCTCGAATACAAGTTCTTCGAGCCCGCCTTCTACCACACAGACGTCCCGGACTGGGGCACTTCCTACGTCCACTGTGCCGCCCTTGGCGAGAAGGCGCTGGTCTGCCTGGACACCGGGCACCATGCCCCAGGTACCAATATTGAGTTCATCGTGGCGCAGCTGCTGCGCTTGGGAAAGCTGGGCTCCTTCGACTTCAACTCCCGCTTCTATGCCGACGACGACTTGATCGTGGGTGCGGCGGATCCGTTCCAGCTGTTCCGGATCATGCACGAAGTGGCCGGCGGCGGCGGGCTCGACCCGGCCAACAAGGTGGCTTTCATGTTGGACCAGTGCCACAACGTCGAGGGCAAGATCCCGGGGCAGATCCGTTCCGTCCTTAATGTCCAGGAGATGACTGCCCGGGCACTCCTGGTGGACAGCGCGGCCTTGGCGGCGGCACAAGACGCCGGCGACGTGCTGGGCGCCAACGCGGTGCTGATGGACGCCTTCTACACGGATGTCCGCCCAGACCTGGCCGTGTGGCGGGAGTCCCGCGGCCTGCCCGCAGACCCGATGGCCGCCTTCGCCACCAGCGGCTACCAACAGAAAATCAACGACGAGCGCGTGGGCGGCACCCAGGCCGGATGGGGAGCATAGCCATGACTAATTCAGTTGCTGGGCAACTCATTGCCCGTTCCAACCGTTTGGGCGCAGACAAGCGCAACACCAACTATGCCGGCGGCAACACCTCCGCCAAGGGCACCGCGACGGACCCCGTCACGGGAGAGCCGGTGGAGCTTTTGTGGGTCAAGGGCTCCGGCGGGGACCTAGGCACGCTGGCCGAATCTGGTTTGGCCGTGCTGCGCCTGGACCGCCTGCGCGCCCTGGTCAACAGCTACCCGGGCGTGGACAGTGAAGATGAGATGGTGGCGGCCTTTGACTACTGCCTGCATGGCAAGGGCGGTGCCGCGCCGTCGATCGACACGGCCATGCACGGCCTGGTTGATGCCGCCCACGTGGACCACCTGCATCCGGACTCCGGCATTGCGATTGCCACGGCGGCCGACGGCGAGGAGCTGACGGCGAAAATCTTTGGCACCAAAGTGGCGTGGGTGCCGTGGCGCCGTCCCGGCTTCCAGCTGGGACTGGACATTGCTGCCATCAAGGCCAACAATCCGAACGCCGTTGGAGTGATTCTTGGCGGCCACGGCATCACGGCATGGGGCGAAAGCAGCGAAGAGGCGGAAGCCAACTCGCTCTGGATCATTGAAACGGCCGAGGCGTTCATCAACGCCAACGGCCGCAAGGACCCGTTCGGTGCAGCCCTGCCCGGCTATGGCGCACTGCCCGAGGCCGAACGCCGTGCCAAGGCTGCCGCACTGGCTCCCACGATCCGCGGCCTGGCCTCCACCGACAAGGCTGCCGTTGGCCACTTCAGCGACGACGCGGCCGTGCTGGAATTCCTGGCGTCCACCAAACACCCCCGCCTGGGCGCCTTGGGGACCAGTTGTCCCGACCACTTCCTGCGCACCAAGGTCACCCCGCTCATCCTGGACCTGCCTGCCGATGCCACGGTGGCGGATTCCATGGCCCGGTTGAAGGAACTCCACGCCGAGTACCGCGCAGACTATGCGGCGTATTACGAGCGCAACGCGGTGGCCGATTCCCCGGCCATGCGCGGCGCGGACCCGGCCATTGTGCTGGTGCCCGGTGTGGGCATGTTCTCCTACGGGGCCAACAAGCAGACCGCACGGGTTGCCGGCGAGTTCTACCTCAACGCCATCAACGTCATGCGCGGGGCCCAGGCGCTGTCCACGTACGCTCCCATTGACGAATCGGAGAAGTTCCGGATCGAGTACTGGGCGTTGGAGGAGGCCAAGTTGGCGCGCCTGCCCAAGGCCAAGTCCCACGCCGCCCGCATCGCACTGGTGACGGGGGCGGCGTCGGGCATTGGCAAGGCCATCGCCACGCGCCTCGCCGCGGAAGGCGCCTGCATTGTCATAGCCGATTTGAACCTTGACGCGGCCCAGGCCGTGGCGCTGGAACTTGGTGGGCCGGACGTGGCCATTGGCATCCGCGCCGATGTCACGGACGAAGCCGCGGTGCAGCAGGCTGTGGATGCGGCCGTGCTGGCGTTCGGCGGGCTGGATTTGGTGGTCAACAACGCCGGGCTGTCCATCTCCAAGCCGTTGCTGGAAACCAGTGAAAAGGACTGGGACCTGCAGCACAACGTCATGGCCAAGGGCTCGTTCCTGGTCTCCAAGGCGGCGGCGAAGGTGCTCATCGAGCAGGACATGGGCGGGGACATCATCTACATTTCCTCCAAGAACTCGGTGTTTGCCGGGCCCAACAACATCGCCTATTCGGCCACGAAGGCCGACCAGGCCCACCAGGTGCGCCTGCTGGCGGCTGAACTGGGCGAATACGGGGTGCGCGTGAACGGCATCAACCCCGACGGTGTGGTCCGCGGCTCGGGCATCTTTGCCGGCGGCTGGGGTGCCAAGCGGGCGGCCGTGTACGGGGTGGATGAGGAGAAGCTGGGCGAGTACTACGCCCAGCGCACGCTCCTCAAGCGCGAGGTGCTGCCGGAGAACGTGGCCAATGCCGCAGCCGTGCTGACGTCCGCCGAGCTTTCCCACACCACCGGCCTGCACATCCCCGTCGACGCCGGCGTGGCAGCAGCCTTCCTGCGATGACGGACACTCCGGTGGTTGATCCCCGAGGGGTCCATGCCGAGACCCAGTTGTTTGCCGCCGTCGACATTGGGGCCTCCTCTGGGCGGGTGATCGTGGGACGGGTTGGCGGTGGCACGGCAGATTTGCAGGTGGTGCACCGTTTCCCCAACGGCGTCATTGAACACCCCGCTTCAGGGCACGGCAGCCTCCACTGGGATCTGGACGGGCTCTTCGCCCAGGTCTTGGCGGGGCTTGCCGAGGCGGCGCAGCACGCCGCCTCGGTGGGCCGTGTCATCAAAAGCATCGGCATCGACACCTGGGCTGTGGACTATGGCCTCGTTGATGACGCGGGTGCCGTGGCCGGCCCCCCGTTCAGCTACCGTGACGGGCGCGGTGCCGCGCAGGTGGCCGGCGTGCACGAACGCATCAGCCCGGAACGGCTGTATGAAACCACGGGCCTGCAGTACTTGCCGTTCAACACCATCTATCAGCTCGCGGCCGAACCGGATCTGGCGGGCCGGCAGGCGCTGCTGATCCCTGACCTGATCGCCTTCAAGCTCACGGGTGTGCGCCGCACGGAATCAACCAACGCCTCCACCACGGGGCTCTTTGATGCCGTGGCGGGGGAGTGGGCCACGGAAGTCCTGGACGCTCTGGGATTGCCGGCCGGGTTGTTTCCGCCGCTGGTTGAGCCGGGGGACACCATCGGCACGCTGCGCCCGGACATCGCCGCGCACACCGGGCTGCCGGCAACAACCACTGTGGTGGCCGTTGGTTCGCACGACACCGCCTCCGCCGTTGCAGCAGTTCCGGCCACAGGAAGAAATTTTGCCTACATCTCCTCCGGCACGTGGTCGCTGGTGGGGGTGGAACTTCACGCACCAGTCCTGTCCGAGTCCAGCCGTTTGGCGAACTTCACCAATGAACGCGGCGTTGACGGCACCATCCGCTACCTGCGCAATGTTGGCGGCCTGTGGTTGCTCAGCGAGTCCATGCGCGCGTGGAATGAGGCGCCCGCGACTGCCAGGGTTGCGGCGCCCTCACTTACTGAGCTGTTGGAAGCCGCCGCAGCCGAAGCGCCGGGCGGGCCGCTCATCGACGTGGATTCGCAGGAGTTCATTGCCCCGGGCGGCATGCCCGGACGCATCCGCGCCGCCGTACACGCAAGGGGAGGGGCCCTGGAAACCCGGCCGGCCGCCGTCGTGCGCTGCATCCTGGACAGCCTCGCCGCAGCCTATGCAACAACAGTGCGGGACGCCGCGCAGCTCTCCGACCAAGCTGTTGAGGTCATCCACATTGTGGGCGGCGGATCCCAAAATGCGCTCCTGTGCCAGCTCACAGCCAACACCACTGGCCTGCCCGTCATCGCCGGGCCCGTGGAAGCAACAGCCCTGGGCAATGTGCTCATCCAGGCCCGGGCAGCCGGGGCGGCGCCGTCGTCCCTGGCCGGGCTGCGGGCCATGGTCGCTGCAAGCCACCCGGGCATCCGCTATGAGCCGGTCCACGAACGCACGTTCCCCGCATAAACGCACCTTCTCCGTTCACAGGTGGTTGCCCAACACCCTGTGAGCGGACAAAGTGCTGTTATGACATTTGGGTAAATCAATGGACGCCGAAACACGGGCATGGAAGCATCCAGGACGTAGGATGTCTCTAACGTCCGGGGCCAGTGCCGGGCCCTGACTGGAATGGAATTTGAGCCATGCCGCTGTTCGATCTGCCCCTCGAGAAGCTTCGCACGTTCTCCGCAGGCCCCACCGCACCCGGGGACTTCGAACGCTTTTGGGACAACACCATCGCCGAAGCCCGCGCATTTGAGCTGGCCGCCAGTTTCGCCCCGGTGGAGAACATGCTGAGCGTCATCGACAGTTTTGACGCCACCTTTGCCGGGTACGGCGGCGCCCCCATCAAAGGCTGGCTGCACCTGCCGGCCAACCGCACCAAGGGCCGGAAGCTGCCCGTGGTGGTCCAATACATTGGCTATTCCGGTGGCCGCGGCCTGGTCCATCAGGACACCTCCTGGGCGCAGGCAGGGTACGCGCACTTCATCATGGACACCCGCGGCCAGGGCTATGGCGGCCTGCTCGGCGACACCCCGGACCCGCATCCCTCCGCAGGCGGCGTGGCCCAGCCGGGTTTGATGACGCGCGGCATCGACTCCCGTGAGGATTACTACTACCGCCGCCTCTACGTGGACGCGTTCCGGGCCATTGAGGCGGCACAATCCCATGAAGAGGTCGATGAATCCACTGTCATCCTCACCGGCATCAGCCAGGGTGGCGGGCTGGCCATTGCCGCCGCCGGGTTGGCCGCGGGCAGGCTCGATGGCGTGGTGGCGCTCATGCCCGACGTCCCGTTCCTGCAGGACTTCCCACGCTCCATCGACGTTGCCGGGCGCGGCCCCTACCCGGAAATTGCAGCCTTCCTGAAGCGCCACCGCACCGGCCATGAAACGTTCCTGGAGGTTCTGAACTACTTCGACGGCGTGCACTTCGCTGCGCGCGCAAGCGTCCCCGCGCTATACTCCTGCGCCGGCGAAGACGATGTCTGCCCGCCAACAACCGTGTTTGGCTCCTACAACGGCTACGGCAGGTCAGCGGCCCGGCCGCCGGCCAAGGAGATGGCGTACTACCGCTTCAACAACCATGAAGGTGGGCAGGAACACCACTGGCTGCGGCAGCTCCATTACGTGGCCGATTTGCTGGCTGGCTGAATTTCGGCGTATGGTTTGGGCATGACAAACCGTTGGTATGCGTATTTTTCGTTGGCTCTGGAGGGGCCCGCGTCTAACTGACACGCATCCAA
>JBDTQM010000049.1:0-21589 GCA_039932175.1 Specibacter sp. | reverse complement strand
GTAGTTGCACCAAAAATCGCCCGAAAGCGCTTTCCTGGTGCAACTACTGCGTCACAGTTGATTAAGGGGTCAGCTGACGTTGGTGGTGTAGTCCAGGTCGCGGGTTTCCTTCATGATGAACAGCGCAATCAAGGTCAGCACTGCCATGGCGGAGAGGTACACGCCCACCAGGACGGGGCTGCCGTCTGCGGACTGCCACAGGGCTACGGCGATGAACGGGGCCACGGCGGCACCGAGGATGCTGGCCATGTTGTAGCTGATGGCCGATCCCGTGTACCGCACGTTGGTGGGGAACAGTTCCGGCAACAGGGCGCCCATGGGTCCAAAGGTCAGGCCCATGAGCGTGAAGCCAATGATCAGCAGGGCCATGACGCCCACCATGCCGGCACCAAACAGCGGCACAAAGGTCAGGCCGAACACCAGGATTGAGCCGGTGACCCAGAGCAGGGTCTTGCGGCGGCCGAACTTCTCCGCCAGGGGGCCCGAGACAAGGGTGAAGATGCCGAAGAACACCACACCGATGATGAGCATGACCAGGAATTCGTTGCGGGTGTAGCCCAGGCCGGGAACCCAGGCGGCGATCGCGTCGACACTCATGGGCTTGCCGGCTGCTTCGGCCTTGGCCTTGGCAGCCTCAAGGGTGGCCGGCGCGGTGCCGTAGGAAAGCGTGAAGGTTGTCATGAGGTAGAACAGCACGTACGTGGCGAGCATGACGAAGGTGCCTAGGATCAGGGGGCGCCAGCTGGTCTTGAAGACCCGGCCCACAGGCAGCTTGGACACTTCTCCGGCGTCGATCACGTTCTGGAAGGCGGGGGTCTCAACCAGCTTCAGACGCACGTACAGGCCAATGATGACCATGACGGCGCTGAGCAGGAACGGAATGCGCCAGCCCCACGCGGTGAACTGTTCCGTGGTCAAGCCAAGGCTCAGGGCCAGGAAGATGCCGTTGGCCAGGATGAAGCCAATGGGTGCACCCAGCTGCGGGAACGTGCCGTAGATGGCGCGCTTGCCGGCCGGTGCGTTCTCGGTTGCGAGCAGTGCGGCACCGCTCCACTCACCGCCCAGGGCCAAGCCCTGCATGAAACGCATAACCACCAGCAACGCCGGCGCCCAGAACACCCAGCCCGGCACCAATGCCGTGGGCAGGCAGCCAATGAGGAAGGTGGCAATGCCCATTGTCAGCAAGGACGCAACCAGCGTGCCCTTGCGGCCAACCCTGTCACCAAAATGGCCAAACACAATCGAACCCAGGGGCCGGGCAATGAACGCCACGCCAAAGATGGCGAACGAGGCCAGCAACGCAACCGAACCCTCCGCGTTGGGAAAGAACAGTGCCGGGAAGACCAGGACGGCCGCCGTGGCATAAACATAAAAGTCGTAGAACTCGACCGTGGTGCCAATGAGGCTGGCCACGATGACCCGTCCCCGGCTGTTCGCTTGTGGAATCTCCACTGTCTCCGCATGTTGGGGAGTGCTCATGGTTTGGCTTTCTCTAGGGGCCTTGTCAGACATTTGTAAACCGATACAAGGCGCGGGCAATACTTTGTGCGACCGTCAACTCTATAGGCAGCGTCCACCCATTGGACAACCAGCGCCGCCATGTGGATTCCGGGCCGGCCGTAGACGCAGCCTAACAACACTTTGCCGGGGATGGATAGGGAAATGTCACAACGATTTCACACCCCGTGACAGCCCCCGAAACGCCGCCTCCCTAACGTTGAACGCACAGGGTTGATGACCCACCGTTGATCACACAACGAAGCGAAGAGGGAGGCACGTCATGACCGTAGAGAACATGAACGGCTCAGCAGTTCACCCCGGCACCAGTATCGGGACCAGTACCGGCACCTCCGGCGGGGCGGCCCTGACGGGCGCAAAGGGCCGGTGGCTCCATGGTTGGGACGCCGAGGACACGGCGCAATGGGACCGCGTGGGGCGGGCCATCGCCAAACGCAATCTCCTGTGGTCCATCGCCTGCGAGTTCCTGGGCTTTGTGGTGTGGCAGCTGTGGTCCATTGTGGTGGTGTTCCTGCCGGGAGCCGGCTTCACCTTCAGCTCGGCTGAACTGTTCTGGCTCATCTCCATCCCGTCCCTGGTGGGCGCCACGCTGCGCATCCCGTACACCTTCATGGTGGCCAAATTTGGCGGACGCAACTGGACCATCATCTCGGCGCTGCTGCTGCTGATCCCCACACTGGGCATGGCCTGGTGCCTGAGCGATCCCGCCACGCCGTTCGGCACCATGCTGGCCGTTGCGGCGCTTGCGGGCCTGGGCGGCGGCAACTTCGCCTCCTCGATGGCGAACATCACCTACTTCTTCCCGGCCCGTGAAAAGGGTTGGGCGCTGGGACTGAACGCCGCGGGCGGGAACCTGGGCGCCGCCGTCGCACAGTTCATGGTCCCGCTGGCCGTCACCGTCCTGGCCGCCGGCACCCTGGGGCTGCCGCTGGCCGGGCTCATGTGGGTGCCGTTCATTCTCATCGCCGTGTGGGGCGCCTGGAAGTACATGGACAACCTGGCCAGCGCCAAGTCTGACATTGCCGGTTCGCTGGCATCCCTGCGCGAACCGCACCTGTGGATTCTGGCGCTGCTGTACATTGGCACCTTTGGCTCGTTCATTGGCTTTGCGGCCGTTTTCCCGAAATTGATTGTTGACTCCTTTGGGGCCGGGGTGGGTATTTCGATTGGCCCGGCCATCATCTCGCTGGCGTTCCTGGGCGCCCTGGTGGGCTCGCTGGCCCGCCCCTTTGGCGGCAAGCTCGCGGACCGCTGGGGCGGGGCCCGGGTCACGGTGGCCTGCTTCGGGGTTTTAGCCCTCACGGCACTGGCACAGCTGCTCACCCTCCCGCTGGGCAGCTTCCCCCTGTTCCTTCTCTTGTTCCTTGTCCTGTTTGCCGCGGCGGGTGCCGGCAACGGTTCCACCTACCGCATGATCCCGATCGTCTTCGCCTTGCGGTCAAAGCAGGACGACGGCGGCACCATGAGTGCCGGGCGGAAGGCGTCGGCCGCGCTGGGCATCATCTCGGCGATTGGTGCTTACGGCGGATTCCTTGTCCCGCAGGTCCTCAACGCCTCCCGCCAGGCCACCGGCGGCTATGGGAACGCCTTCCTCGCCTTTGTGGCCGGGTACGTGGTGCTCATGGCGGTGACCTGGGCCGTGTACCTGCGACCCTCCTCCGCCGCCAAGCTGGGAAGCGTCTAGTGACTGCGTCCACCCAATCCACCGACACGCACTGCCCGTATTGCGCGCTGCAATGCGCCATGACGGTGACGCCGGCAGCGGTGACAGCGCTGCCGGCCCCGGTGACAGCGCTGCCGGCGCAGGGCGCCCCAACAGCAGCGCCGGAGCCCGTCATCGCCGGCCGGGAGTTCCCCACCAACCGCGGCGGTCTGTGCCGCAAGGGCTGGACGTCGGCAGCATTGCTGGGCCATCCGGAACGGGTCACCACTCCCCTGCTCCGCGGCCAGGACGGCATTCACCGCCCGGTGCCGTGGACGCTGGCCCTGACCATGATTGCCGCCCAGGTGCAGCAAACCCGGGCCCACCATGGCCCGGACGCAGTGGGCGTGTTTGGCGGCGGCGGGCTCACCAATGAGAAGGCGTACCAGTTGGGCAAGTTTGCCCGGCTGGCCCTGGGCACCTCAAGGATCGACTACAACGGCCGTTTTTGCATGTCCTCCGCTGCCGCCGCCGGCAACCGGGCCTTCGGCCTGGACAGGGGCCTGCCGTTCCCGGTGGAGGATCTGGACAAGGCCGACGCCGTGCTGCTGCTGGGCTCCAACGTTGCCGAGACCATGCCCCCGTTCGTCCAGCACCTGGCGGGTGCCCGCGCCGCCGGCGGCTTGATAGTGGTGGACCCCCGGCGCACGGCCACTGCCGATTTCACGGCCGACGGCGCCGGCCTGCACCTTGCGCCCGTCCCGGCCACGGACCTGGTGCTGCTGCTGGGCCTGAGCCACATCGCCATCCATGAGGGCCTGGCCAACAAGGACTACATTGCCGGCCGGACCACAGGCTTTGAGGCCGTGGCCCGCGGCGTGGCGCAGTGGTGGCCGGAACGGGTGCAGGCACTCACGGGCGTTCCCGTGCACCAGCTGCGTGAAACCGTCAGGCTCTTGGCGGCGGGGGCACGCGGCGGCGGCAGCTACATCCTGACCGGGCGCGGCGTGGAACAGCACGTTGACGGCACCGACACGGCCACGGCCGCCATCAACCTGGCCCTGCTGCTGGGCCTGCCCGGTTCCGCGAACAGCGGCTACGGCACGTTGACGGGCCAGGGCAACGGCCAGGGCGGGCGCGAGCACGGGCAAAAGGCGGACCAGCTGCCCGGCTACCGCAAGATCACCGACCCCGCCGCACGCGCCCACGTGGCGAAGGTGTGGGGCGTGGACCCGGCCCTGATCCCGGGGCCGGGACTTCCCGCCGTCGAACTTTTGGCCTCCCTGGGCAAGCCGGGCGGGGTGCGCACGTTTTTCATCCACGGGGCCAACGTGGCTGTGTCGGCGCCCAACGCCGGTGAGGTGCTCAAGGGCCTGCGGGCCCTGGATTTTTTGGTCGTGTGCGATTTCTTCATGTCGGAGACGGCGCGGGAGGCCGATCTGGTGCTGCCCGTGCTGCAGTGGGCCGAGGAGGAGGGCACCATCACCAATCTGGAGGGCCGGGTGCTGCGACGCCGGGCCGCCATCACGCCCCCGCTGGGTGCGCGGTCGGAGCTGTGGATCATGGCGGAACTGGCCTGCAGGCTCAACGCGCCGTCCACCTTCAGCGCCGACCCCGAGACCGTCTTCACCGAATTGCGGGCTGCCTCGGCCGGGGGTCTGGCCGACTATTCCGGCATTGATTATGCGCTGCTGGATTCCGGGGCGGCCGCCTACTGGCCCTATCCCGCCGGCAGTGCGGGCACACCCCGGCTGTTTCGCGACGTTTTCGCCCACCCGGACGGCCGCGCGGTGCTGACAGCCGTCTCTCCCGGCGCGAGCCCCGCGCGGGACCCACTGTTCACCGGCGCAACGCTGGCTCTGGTGACGGGGCGGCTGCTGGAGCACTACCAGTCCGGGGCCCAGACCAGGCGGGTGGCCGCCTTGGCCGGCGCCGTGCCCCACGCCCAGCTGCTCATCCACCCCCTGGCCGCGGCGTCCCGTGGCATAACCGACGGCGGCATGGTCACCGTCGCCAACGCCCGCGGCACCGTGCGGTGCGCGGCCAAGCTCAGCACATCCATCCGCTCCGACACGGTGTTCCTGCCGTTCCATTTTGGCCAGGACGAGAACGCCAATTTGCTGACCAGCCAGGCCAGCGACCCCATCTCGGGCATGCCGGAGTTCAAGGCAAGCTCGGTCACCGTCACGGCGCTGGAGCTGGTGCCGGCCGCGGCCACACGACAGGCAGCCCTGAAGGAGAAGTCATGATGCAAACACCTCAACACGTGGTTGTGGTGGGCTTCGGGCCCGTTGCCGCCAGGTTCACGGACCAGCTGCTCCCCGCTGTCCGCAACGGCGCCGTGGCGCTGACTGTCATTGGCGAGGAGTCCTCCGCCGCTTACAACCGTGTGCTGGTGGCCGACCTTGGCGTGGGGCGCACCACCGCCGCAGCCATTGAACTCTCCGACGCCGCCGAGCTCATTGCCGCGGGCGTATCCGTGCATCTGGGCACGCGGGTGCTGCGTCTGGACCGTGCACGCCGGCACGTGCTCCTGGCGGACGGGACCTCCCTGCGCTACGACAAACTGGTGTTTGCCACCGGCTCGCGCCCCGTGGTGCCGCCCCTGCACGGCCTCAACCCCGATCCGGCTGCCCGGGTGAAGCTGCCCCGCGGCGTCACCGCGCTGCGGGACCTGGCCGACGCCGCCCAGCTGCACGGCGCCGTCGCACGCAAGGCAAAAGTGGTGGTGTTGGGCGGCGGCATCCTGGGCCTGGAGGCGGCGCTGGCCGCCCAGGATGAGGGCGCCTGCGTCACCGTGGTCCACCACGGCCCCCACACGCTGGCTCGGAGCATCGACGCCGGGGCCGGCCACACCCTGGCCGCCGCCCTGCGCGCCAGCGGCGTCTCAGTCATTTCCCACGCCCGTTCCGTGGGGGTGGAGCTGCGCCCCGGGGGCGACGGCGAACCCGCCTTCTCGGCGCTGCTGCTGGAGGACGGCGCACGCGTTGAGGGCGATCTGTTGGTGCTCTCCTGCGGCGTGCGCCCCCGTGTTGACGTGGCGGCAGGTGCCGGCCTGGCCGCGGGCCGGGGCATTCTGGTGGACCACCAGCTGGCTGCCTTGCATGATCCCAATGTCTTTGCCATGGGCGACTGCGCTGAGATCCGCTGCCTGGACACCGCCTGTGCGGACTGTGCCACAAGCGATGGCCCGCTGGGCCTGATTGGCCCCGGCTGGCGGCAGGCTGAATGGCTGGCGGACTTCCTGATGGGATCTTTGGCAGTGCCGCTGGCGCCCGAGCGCGCCCCCGTCATGATGCTCAAGGCCCGCGGCGTGGACGTAGCAGCCGCAGGTGATGTGCAGGCCGGGCCGTTCGATGACGCACCGGGCCTGTCCGTGAGCCAGTGGGCGGACCCCGAGCACGGCAAGTACGTCAAAATGAGTACGCGCAACGGCGTCCTGGCCGGTTTCATCAGCGTCGGCATGCCCCGCACGGGCGCGGAGCTCACACTGCTCTTTGAACGCGGCGCCGAACTCCCGGCGGACAGGTCCGCGCTGCTGCGCCTGGACGGCCCCGACAGGGACGTCGTGGTCAGGGCTGACCCGGCCCGGACCGTGTGCCGCTGCGCCGGCGTGGCCGAGGAGACCATCACGGCCGCCGTCACGGGCGGTTGTTCAACTGTTGCGGACATCTCTGCGGAAACCCGGGCCGGCACAGGCTGCGGCGGCTGCCACGGGGAGCTGAAGGAGCTGATCGAGAAGCACTTCGCCCCCGCCTAAAATCACAACCAGCCCGCAACCTAGTTCATCTTCATCGGCCAGGGAACCCTCGGGCGAGTGGGCCAAGAAGTGATTGAAAAACGCGTTTTCGCGCTGATTTTCCAGGAGACCACACCCGCGAGGGACCGCTGGCGTGCGGCTGCGCTGGCGCAGTGGCATATGCGCAGCGCTGGACACTGCCATGGCGCATACAGTCAATTCAGTGCTCAGCCACTTGGGCTATGCGCCACGCTGCGTGCCGGCAGGGCGCATAAGCAAAGTGTCACCAAGTTACATGTGGACGTGGAGGCGGCGGGCCGCTTCTGAGATGGACCCCGACAGTGAGGGGTACACAGTGATGGTGTTGGCGACGTCGTCCACGTGCAGATTTTGCGTGACGGCCAGGGCGATCGGGAAGATCAGCTCACAGGCACCGGCACCCACCACAACGCCGCCAATGACTGTGCCGGAGCCCTTGCGCGCAATGATCTTGATGAATCCGTCCTTGACGCCGCGCATCTTGGCCCGGGCGTTGGTGTGCAGCGAGAGCTTGATGACGTCGCCCTGGTACTTGCCGGAGGCCAAATCGGCTTCCGAGACACCCACCGAGGCAATTTCGGGGGACGTGAAAATGTTGGAGGAAACCTGGTTCAGCTTCAGCGGGCGCACACCGTCGCCGCCCAGGTGGGCCACGGCGATGCGGCCCTGCATGGCAGCCACCGAGGCCAGCGCAAACACGCCCGTGCAGTCGCCGGCCGCGTACACGTTGGGCGCACTGGTGCGGGACACGCCGTCGACCTTGATGTGGCCGCTGGAGGTGACCTCAACCCCGGCCGCCTCCAAGCCAATGTCGGTGGTGTTCGGGATGGAGCCAACACACACCAGGCAGTGCGAGCCGGTGACCTTGCTGCCGTCGCCCAGCGTGACAATCACGCCGTCGGCGGTGCGCTCCACGGCTTCGGCGCGGGAGCGGGACAGCACGCGCAGGCCGCGGCGGGCAAAAACGTCCTCGAGCACGGCGGCTGCATCGGAATCCTCACCCGGCAGCACCTGGTCGCGGCTGGAAATCAGGGTGACCTTGGAGCCCAGTCCGTTGAAGGCTGAGGCGAACTCGGCCCCGGTTACACCGGAACCCACCACAATGAGCTCCTCGGGCAGCTCGTCCAGATCGTAAATCTGGGTCCAGTTCAGGATGCGTTCGCCGTCGGGCTGGGCCGTGGCAAGCTCGCGCGGATGGGCGCCCACGGAGACCAGGATGGCGTCGGCCTTGATGATCTCCTTGGACTCGCCGCGGTCAACCTCAATGGTGCGGTTGTCCAGCAGCCGGCCGGTGCCGATCACAATCTTCACACCAACGGCCTCAAGCCCGCGGCGAATGTCCGCGGACTGCTCCCGGGCCAGGCGCATGACGCGTTCGTTGATGTTCTTGAGGTTTGCGCGCATGACCGTTTTGGGGTTGCCCTCGGGCGTCTCGAAGCTCACACCCAGCTCGGTGGAATCGACGCTGCGGTTCATGGCCTCGGCCACGGCAATCAGGCTCTTGGAGGGGACAACATCGGTGAGCACTGCCGCGCCGCCCAATCCGGCGCGCTCCACAATGGTGACGTCGGCTCCCATCGAGGCGGCCACCATGGCGGCTTCATAGCCGCCGGGTCCACCACCGAGGATGGCAAGGCTGGGAAGGGCAAAGGGCTGAATGGGATCTGGTTGACTCGTCACAAGTGTTCATTCTCCCTTAGCTTGCGCCGTGCACCAAGTTGTTCGACCCTGTGTACTGGGGCCCGCGGTGCCGGTAAGTTGGTTCCGTGACTACTCAACATGATGCCCCAGACCTTGATCCCACCGAGCTGGCCCGCGAGGCCGCAGCCTACATTGCCGAACACACAGGGGTTGCCCACCATGACGTTGCCTTGGTGCTGGGTTCGGGCTGGGGTGAGGCGGCAGGACTCATCGGCGAGGTGACGGCCACAGTGAACGCCGCAGAGGTGCCAGGTTTCTTCGCCCCCGCAGTGGTGGGCCACGTGGCCACCCTCACCTCCATCCGCACCCCTGCCGGCAAGAACGTGCTGGTGTTGGGCGCCCGGACCCACTTCTATGAGGGCAAGGGCGTGCGTGCAGTGGTCCACGGTGTGCGCACGGCGGCGGCCAGCGGCGCCACCACCCTGGTGCTGACCAACGGCTGCGGCGGACTCAACGAGGACTGGACCCCCGGCACGCCCGTGCTGATCAGCGACCACATCAACCTCACGGCGTCCTCACCGCTGGAGGGCGCAACGTTCGTGGACCTGACGGATCTTTACTCCAAGCGCCTGCGAGCGCTGGCCCGTGAAGTGGATCCCTCACTGGCGGAGGGCGTGTACGCACAGTTCACGGGCCCGCACTATGAAACCCCTGCCGAGGTCCAGTACGCCAAGCGCATCGGGGCGGATTTGGTGGGCATGTCCACGGCGTTGGAGGCAATCGCCGCGCGCGCGGCCGGCATGGAAGTGTTCGGCATCTCCCTGGTCACCAATTTGGCCGCCGGCATCAGCCCGGATCCGCTCAGCCACGCGGAAGTCATCGAAGCCGGGGCGGCTGCGGGCCCGCGCATTTCGGCCCTGCTGGCAGATATTATCGCCAAACTGTAGCGCTACTGGGCGGTAGTGCGGCTACATTTGTGGAGTGAGACACCTAGATGAGACCACCTCGACGTCCAAAGAAGCACTCGAGCAGGATGCGCTGAAAGCTGCTGCGCTGCAGTGGGCCGGTCACGACCCCGACCCGGCCACTGTGGCACAGCTGCACGCGTTGATCGCCGAGGAGCCCCTGGAGCTGGCGGACAGTTTCACCGGAAATCTGCAATTTGGCACGGCCGGGCTGCGTGCCGCCATGGGTCCGGGCCCGAACCGGATGAACCGGATTGTGGTGCGCCGGGCTGCTGCCGGAGTGGCGGCGCACCTGCTGGCGCTGGCCCGGCAGGACGCGCTGGAGGACGCGCTGGAAGGCGGGGACGGGGCGCAGTCGGACGGCGCGCAAGAAGAGGCGGACGACGCCGGAACCTCCTCCCCCGGCAGCCCCGCCTACCAGCCCAGGGCAGTGGTGGGATTTGACGCCCGACACAACTCGGAAATCTTTGCCAAGGAAACGGCTGCCATTTTTGCTGCCGCCGGCATCCAGACTTTCCTGCTGCCGTCGGCCCTGCCAACGCCTGTGCTGGCCTATGCCGTGCGGTCACTGGCGTGCGAGGCAGGCGTGATGGTCACAGCCAGCCACAACCCGCCGGCGGACAACGGTTACAAGGTGTACCTGGGTGGGCGGGCCGTGGCCCCCGAGGCCCGCGGCGTCCAGATCGTGGCGCCCCACGATTCGAAGATCGCGGCGCACATCGACGCCGCCGCCAACACCGCGGAGATGGGCGACACCTCAAACATCGAGCTGGCGGCCTCCGGCTGGACGGTGCTGGAGCCGGAACTGCTGGAAGGCTACAGGCATGCCGTCACGGCATTGGCCGACCGAGCCGCGTTCCCGCATCGCGAACTGCGCATAGTGCACACCTCCCTGCACGGGGTGGGGCATGAAACGGCGCTGGCGGTGCTGCGCAACGCCGGTTTCACGGACATCCACGCCGTGCCCGAGCAATCCGCCCCCGATCCCCTCTTCCCCACAGTCTCCTTCCCCAACCCGGAGGAGCCAGGTGCCATGGACCTGGCCTTTGCCTTGGCGGAAAAGGTGGGGGCCGATCTGGTTCTTGCCAACGATCCCGACGCCGACAGGGTTTCCGTGGGTGCCAAGGACCCGGACAGCGGGCAATGGCGCCAACTGCACGGCGACCAGGTGGGCGCACTGCTGGGTGCACACGTGGCGGCCCGGGGCGGCCGCGTGGGAAGTTCCGGGGCCAGGGACGGAAGTGCCGGGGCCAGAGACGGAAGTGCCGGGGCCAGGGACGGAAGTGCCGGCACCGGCTCCACCCCCGTCTTTGCCAACTCCATCGTGTCCTCACGGCTGCTGGCCAAGATTGCCGCCGACGCAGGCTATGACCACGTCCAGACGCTGACTGGCTTCAAGTGGATTTCACGGGTGCCGTTCCTGACGTACGGCTATGAGGAAGCCCTGGGCTATTGCGTGGCCCCGGAGGTGGTCCGGGACAAGGACGGCATCTCGGCCGGGCTGCTGGTGGCTGAAACGGCTGCCGGGCTCAAGGCCGTGGGCCGGACGCTCTTTGCTGCCCTGGATGACCTGGCCCTGGCCCACGGCCTGCATGCCAGCAACCAGATCAGCATCCGGGTGGAGGACCCCGCGGAGATTGAAGGCATGATGGCCCGGCTCCGGTCTCAGCCGCCGGCCAGCTTTGACGGTTCGGCCGTTGCGGAGTTCACCGACCTGTCGGTGGGCACGCCCCGGCTGCCGTCCACCGACGGCGTGTCGTACCTGAGCGAAAATGGCGCCCGGGTCATCGTCCGCCCCAGCGGCACCGAGCCCAAACTCAAGTGCTACCTTGAGGTCATTGTGCCCGTGGCCGGCCGGGACCAGCTACCTGCCGCCCAGGCGGAAGCGCAACGGGCCCTGGCCGCCGTGGTGCATGACGTCAAGGCAGCCCTGGGGCTGGAACCGCTCTAAAGCGAAACTTCCACGACGCCGCCCACCACCCGCACGGGATACGTCCCAAGGTGCAGTTCGGGGCGCCCAAAGCACTCCCCCGTGGCCAGGCTGTAGACCTCCTTGTGGAGCGGGGAGGCGATGGTGTGGGTGCGTCCCCGCGAGCCCACCAGCCCCCGGGACATGACGTGGGCGCGGGTGGCGGGGTCTGCCTGGGCCACGGCAAAGACGTCGTCGCGCCCCACCCGGAACAGGGCCAGCTGCCGGCCGTTGACCAGCGCTGCCTCGCCCCAGGAATCGGACAAATCCGAGAGCCGGCAGACCCCGACCCATGTGGCGCCGGCCGTTGCAGCGCCGGCCGTTGCAGGGCCGGCCGTTGCGCCGGCGGCAAAGGGTGCGTAGCTGGTGGCTGGCTTTTTCATGACGATGTCCATGAGCGTTCCTTAGGTCGGTGGGCCAAACTGCTTCCCTTACACACTAGGGAGGCCATGTTTCGCCGTGCCGCCGCCTGTGTGACGGGAACGTAAATCCCACCTCACTGGCCCCCGGAGCCGGCCGGTAGGAGGACGTTAACTGTCCGTTACATAAGCGAAACGGCTCGGCAATGCCGGTTTTCTACCATGGGATGACACGTTGGTGCCGGCATCAGGCCAACCGAGTGAAAGGCCATTGCCATGAAGCAGCCAAACGCGCTGGACTCCCAGAACCCGCAGGCAACAGAAGCATTCCGCAGGATAGTAGTTGTGGGCGGAGGCCCCGCCGCCCACCGATTTGCCGAGGCCATGCACGCCCGCGGCCTGTCCGGCTGGCATGTGACGGTGCTGACCGAGGAAGTCCACGCACCCTATGACCGGGTGGCACTGAGCCAGGCCCTCACAGCCGTGGACACGGATTTGACGCTGGGCGATCCTGCCCTGTGGGAGCACCCCGCCGTCACTCTTGTCCGCGGCGCGGCAGTGGCCGCCATCGATCCGGACGCCCAAACGGTGCAGACCATGGCCGACGGCGTGCCCACCCACTACCCGTACGACGAGCTGGTCCTGGCCACGGGCTCGGACGCCGTGCGGCTGGCCATTCCGGGCGCCGAACACAGCCACGTGTACCGCACCCTTGAGGACGTGTGGACCCTGAACGCGCAGCTGGATCTGCTGGGCAAAAAGCTGGGACGCACCGTCAACACGGCTGTCATTGGCGGCGGGCTGCTGGGGCTGGAGGCCGCCGCCGGGCTCATCAAGCTTGGCGCCGCCTCGGTTGTCATCAACGGCGGCCAATGGCTCATGAACACCCAGCTGGATGAGGGTGCCGGGCAGGCCCTGGGACGTTTGGTGGCGGCCAAGGGCATGAACGCCACGGCCGGTGTCTTCCCCTCGGCGATTCAGACGGACGACGACGGCCAGGTCACGGGTGTGCTCATGGCCGACGGTTCGGTGGTGCCCGCCGATCTGGTGGCGGTGGCCGTGGGTGTGCGCCCCCGCGACGAACTGGCCCGGGGTGCCGACGGCACCGCACAGCACGGCTTTGAGCTGGGCCCGCGCGGCGGCGTGGTCATTTCCGGGCAGTGTGCCACCACAGTGCCGCGCGTGTGGGCCATCGGGGAGGTGGCCAACTTTGGCGGCATGTGCCTGGGCCTGGTGGCCCCGGCCAACACCATGGCGGAGATCGTGGCGGACAGGCTGCACGGCGGCGACGCCACGTTCCCCGGCTTTGACACGGCCACCAAGCTGAAGCTGTCCGGGGTGGACGTGGCCAGTTTTGGTGACGCCTTTGCCCGCACCGAGGACAGTCTAGAGGTGGTGTACGCCGATCCGGCCCGCGGGGTCTACCAAAAGATTGTCACCAGCGCCGACGCGAAGGTCCTGCTGGGCGGCATTTTTGTTGGTGACGCTTCACCGTACACCAGCCTGCGTCCCCTGTTGGGCCGGGAACTGCCGGCCGAGCCGGGCGCGTTCCTGTCGGCAGCCGGCGGCGGCGACGCTCCCGCCGTCGAACTTCCCGACGACGCCATCCTGTGCTCCTGCAACAACGTCTCCGCCGGCAGCATCCGCGACGCCGTGAACGGCTGCGGCAGCTGCGACGGGCAGGAACCGGTTCGTGACCTGCCCGGCTTGAAGGGCTGTACGCGGGCCGGCACCCAGTGCGGTTCCTGCGTACCCCTGTTGAAAAAGCTCATGGAGGGCGAGCTGGCCAAGTCCGGGATCGCCGTCTCCAAGGCCCTGTGCGAGCACTTTGAAATGTCCCGCCCGGAACTCTTTGAGGCCGTCCGTGCCCTGGAACTGGCAAGTTTCCCGGACATCCTGGCCCGCTTCGGTGTGGATGAGGCCGCCAAGGAAGGGCGCGGCTGCGACATCTGCAAGCCCACCGTGGCCAACATCCTGGCCAGCCAGAACAGCGCCTACGTGCTGGATGAGGGCCGCGGCACCCTGCAGGACACCAATGACCGGGCCCTGGCCAACATGCAAAAGGACGGCAGCTACTCGGTGGTCCCGCGCATCCCCGGCGGGGAGATCACCCCGGACAAGCTGGCCGTGATCGCCAAGGTGGCCCAGGACTTCGGCCTGTACACAAAGATCACCGGCGGGCAGCGCATCGACTTGTTCGGTGCCCGGCTGGAGCAGCTGCCGCAGATTTGGAAGATCCTGATCGACGCCGGCATGGAGTCCGGGCAGGCATACGGGAAGTCCCTGCGCACAGTGAAGTCCTGCGTCGGTTCCACCTGGTGCCGGTTTGGGGTGCAGGATTCGGTGGCCATGGCCATCAACCTGGAGATGAGGTACCGGGGCCTGCGCAGCCCGCACAAGATCAAGCTGGGCGTCTCAGGCTGCGCCCGTGAATGCGCCGAGGCCCGCGGCAAGGACGTAGGCATCATTGCCACGGCCGACGGCTGGAACCTGTATGTTGGCGGCAACGGCGGCGCCACCCCGGCGCACGCCCAGCTGTTGGCCAAGGACCTGGACGACGCCACCCTGGTGAGCTACATCGACCGGTACCTGATGTACTACATCCGCACGGCGGAGCGGCTGCAGCGCACCGCCCGCTGGCAGGAAGAGGTGGAGGGAGGCCTGGCCCACATCGTGGACGTGGTGGTCAATGACTCCCTCGGCATCGCCGCGGACCTTGAGGCGGCCATGGCGGCCCACGTGGACAACTATGAGGACGAATGGGCTGCCACCTTGGCGGACCCCGAGCGGCTGCTCCGCTTCCGGTCGTTCGTCAACGCCCCGGAGTCCCTGGATGAATCGATCGTGTTTGTGCCCGAACGCGGCCAGATCCGCCCGGCGAACGAGCTGGAGCGGGCGGGCGCTGAAAGCGTTGACAGCACCGGCCCGGTGTTGATTGCCACCCACATTCCCGTGCGCCCCACAGACGCGCACAACAATTGAAGGCAGGGACCATGCCACGCACACGCCGTACCGGGCGCATCACCCTTGTTGGCGGCGGCCCCGGCCCCGCGGATCTGCTCACCCTGCGCGCGGCCAACGCACTGGCCGCGGCCGACGTGGTTTATTTTGACCGGCTGGGACCCACGTCCGACCTGGCGGAACTGGCGCCACGGGCCACCTTTGTGGACGTGGGCAAGACGCCCGGACACCACAAGGTTCCCCAGGAGGACATCACGGCCAGAATGATCGACGGCGCCCGGGGCGGCCTGCACGTGGTGCGACTCAAGGGCGGGGACCCGTTTGTGTTTGGCCGCGGCGGGGAGGAAATGGCGGCAGCAGTGGCTGCCGGCATCCCCGTCACGGTGGTCCCCGGGGTGTCCAGCGCCATCGCGGTGCCCGGCGCGGCAGGCATCCCCGTGACGCACCGCAACGTCAGCCACCTGTTTACCGTGGTGTCAGGACATGCGCCGCTGACGAGCAAGGAATACCGGCATTTGGCCGGGCTGGGCGGGACCATCGTGGTGCTCATGGGCATCGGCACCCTGCCGTCGCTGGTGGCCGGGCTGCGCCTGGCCGGGCTGGACCATGTTACGCCGGTGGCGGTGGTTGAACGCGGGTTCAGTCACACGCAGCGCACCACCATCGCCTCTCTCGGTACCATAGTGAGCGCGTCCTCCACCTGCCGCAATCCTGCGGTCATAGTCATTGGGGACGTGGTGGCCCTGGCCGGGAACAACAGCCTGGCCGTCACGGACTTCCTCGAAGACGCCAGTTTGCAATCAGCATGAGAACACCAGCTTGAAGGAACCCATGAGCGAAACACCGCAGAGTCTCCCCGCCCAACCCCTGCGCGGATTCCGGATCGGTGTCACAGCCCATCGCAGGGCCGGGGACCTCATTGAGGCGTTGGAGCGCCGCGGCGCGGCGGTATTGCACGCCCCCGCCTTGAAAATAGCCCCGGTGGAGGACGATGACGCCCTGCGCGCCGAAACTGCCGACGTGATTGCCGCCAGGCCCGACATCGTCATGGTCACCACGGCCTATGGGATGCGCCGCTGGTGCGAGGCTGCCGATGCCGCAGGCCAGGGCGAGGAACTTCTGGCGGCTCTGGGCAAGGCGGCCATCTACGTGCGCGGCCCCAAGGCGCGCGGAGCCGTCCGTGCAGCCGGCCTGGATGACCAGGGAATCAGCCCGGATGAAACAACGGCAACCCTCACCGAGCTGGTGATTGCCGGCGGTGTCCAAGGCAAGACAGTAGCCGTGCAGGTTCACGGCTACACGGATGTTGCCGCGCTGGAGCGGCTCCAGGACGCCGGCGCCCAGGTATTGACGGTGACGCCCTACCGCTGGGTCAATGCCGAGGACGGTGACAAGCTGCCCCAACTCATTGAGGCCGTCATCAACCGGGAACTCGATGTCATCACCTTTACCAGTGCACCGGCCGTGGACGCTGTCCTGAGCACGGCCGAACAATTGGGACGGGGCGCCGAATTCCTCGCGGCCCTGCGCGGGGACGGGACAGGGCTGGGGCACGTGGTCAGTGCCGCCGTGGGACCCGTCACGGCCGCCCCGCTGCAAGAGGCCGGGATCACCCCCCTGGTGCCGGAACGGTTCCGGATGGGCGCCTTGATCAAAACCGTCTGCGACCATTTGGAACGGACTGCCGTGCTGCGCAGGGAGAGCGCCGGGGCCCTGCTGGAGGTGCGCGGCCAGTCGCTGAGCGTGGACGGGGTACCCATCCCCCTGGCACCTGCCCCGCTGCAGCTGTTGCGGGCCCTGATGCGGGCCGCCGGCGCCGTGGTCTCGCAGGCTGACTTGACTGCGCAAATGGGCCTGGCCGACGCCGACCATGCGCTGCACATGACCATCAGCCGCCTGCGCGCAGCCCTGCCCAATCCGGCCATTGTGGAGACAGTGGTCAAGCGCGGCTACCGGCTGCGCTGAGCACTCCCTGCGCAGGGCCGCGCATGTGACACCATGGTGTAATCACCCCGCATGCAGGAAGGTTCGCATCATGACACACACCAGCCCCTTGGCAGAATCCAGCGCCACGGACGATTTGGCCCGGTACATTGACCACACCCTCTTGGCACCCGAGGCCAGCCGCGCAGATATCCTGCGGCTGTGCAAGGAGGCTGCAGAGCACCATTTCAAGTCCGTCTGCGTCAACCCGGTCTGGGTGGAAACGGCCAAGAAGGCGCTGTTGGGCACGGGCGTTTTGACGTGCACCGTGGTGGGCTTCCCGCTGGGCACCCACAACACCGACGTCAAGGTTTTTGAGGCCCGCGGAGCCACCATGGACGGCGCCGACGAAGTGGACATGGTCATCAACATTGCCTCGGCCAGGGCCCTGGACAAGGACGCACTGGTCTCGGACATTTCAGCTGTTGCCGAGGTGGTCCATGGCGAGGATTCACTGCTGAAGGTCATCATTGAAACCTCGCTGCTCAGCGACGCCGAGAAGATCCTGGCCTGTGAAGCAGCCGTTGAGGCCGGTGCGGATTTCGTGAAGACCTCCACGGGGTTCAACGGCGGCGGCGCCACCGCATCCGACGTCGCCCTGATGCGGCAAACGGTTGGCCCGGATCTGGGCGTGAAGGCCTCCGGCGGGGTCCGCACCCGTGAAAAGGCACTGGAAATGATCGCCGCCGGCGCCACCCGCATCGGCACCAGCTCCGGTATTGCGATCGTCACCGGTGGGGCAAGCACAGCTTCGTACTAATCCGTACTAAGATCGTGGGTAGATCAGCGCACCGGAGCTCCGGTGCACCCACTCAGCTCCCCTCTTTGGGGTCAGGAGGAACCGTGTCCAGCATCCGTTACCGTGGTGAGAACAGCACTGTGCAGTCAGTGATCTTGTTTGTCATCTTCTTCGCCTTGTTCCTTGGCGGCATCTTCTCCTTCTCCTTCTGGAGCCTGGAAAGCTTTGCCCACGCGTTCGTGCCGGCCGGTCTTGGCATCGGCCTGTGCTTCCTCTCCCTGGTGATCCCCTTTACCTGGTTGGGCCGTTCCGACTCCGCCGGAGAGTAACTTGTTTCGCAGCTGACCCGCCGTAGTGGTCTAAAAACGCGGTTTTCGCGAGTTTTTCAGCCACTGCTGCGGGTCAGTTTTTTACCGTACGACGGCGGGACCCACCCGCCGCCCCGGCCCGCCATCTGCGTTGGTTCAGGATGACACAGGTCCTCAATGGTTCCGCGCCTCCATTCAACGGCCTCGTTGAAGTCCGCCGACCAGCCAACGAAAATCAACGGCCTGAGGACTGGCAGTCCACAGGCATAGACTTCAACCCCTATTGGTTCTTTCGGGGGTCACCCAGACCGGCAACAGCATCGTACTCGATCTGTCCGACCCGGGGATCGAGTTGGGGGCGTTGCAGGCGCGAGAATTCTCCTGCTTCTCTCCCGCCAAAAGGACGCCCATGGTCGGCGTATTCCTCACGGAAGTAGACTATTCTCCACGGGCCTAGCACGATTCTGGCCCCAGTCCGCAGAATCCTTTCCTTGTCTTTGATTGAACCTGCACCGTGTGGGACAAACACATACTCGTCGTCGTCTGTGTGGACAATACTCCCCTGGACTTCGGCCAATTCAGGCAACTTGAAATGGGCTTCCGCCCCGCTGCCAATCAGAGTATTCTCCTCCGTGAGGTTGTATTCGTAGGGCGGGAGACCGTTCCAGGTATCGCTGTCACGAACAAAAATTAGTCGCGGTCTCCCACCACCACGGGCGTAGTGCGTGGTCGTGGGTTTCATCCGGTATCGCCGTTGAAACGTTGGCGAAAGCGGAAATAGTGTGGGCGGAGGCACCAAACCCGGTCGCGAACCACCAGCAACTTGGGACTTGATCACGGTTGCCCAGATATTTGATTTACCCAGCTTAATATGCGGAGAATTAGTGAGCACCCGCTGCAGCACGGAAGTCTCCACGGCCCCAAAGCTGACGATCGTTCCCTCCGGAACTGATACTGTCACCGTGATCCCGCGCCGGGCCAAGGAATCAGCTAGTTCCCTAATGGCCGGCAAAGTCTTTCTAGAACCAAGCCGGAAAAGCGCCGGGCTGTCGGTGTTGATGTGTATTTCTTTACCCGCAGCCTCGATTCTTCCATTGACTACTGCGGCTTCGGCGCCTCCCTCCGCGGGGAGCGTCGTTGAAAACTCGAGATCAATGTCAAAACGCATGGACTTTCACCTCCTACTTGAGTTCAGCAGGGACAGAGCTCTCGTTGTCACTGGTGGTCACTCACAGGGTGCCGTTGAACTTCCACGTGGCCCTGGGCGCATCAGGCCCAATATCCCTCGGTACTTCCACTGTCATGTCCATGAAGCTGTAATTGACCACCGCACCACGGCCAGTCAAATAGGACCACAGCTGCTGTCCCAGATCCGACCAGTCACTGATAGGCACTGAACGAAAATCCTCGTCAAGTGAATCGTTGTCAGACATGTTGTTCCCTCCCCGATATTGGCTGCCAGCACTCGGTGCACGGCAGTAGCGTCCAAACCCCAAGTGCTGAACCGACAGCCCTGGATCGTGCGCTTGCTGCAAGGATAGTGATGCAGGGGAGGGATTACTAGGCCTCGCGTTGAGACGCTACTAAAGTCCTCGCGATAAGGGATGCGTGCCTCATTTGGGAAATGCTCGCGAAATCTCCGGCGCATGTTCGGGTGCTTTGCTGAGCTGGAGGGATGGGTTAGGGGCTGACGAAAGTCTGCGCGCAGGGAAATCACGAAGAAGGAAGCGGCGGCGTATTTCCGAGCCTCGAAAAAGGGCAAGGCAAGTTTCTGACGCCCCGGATGGCCGAGATTGGCTGGTCCAGGTCCAATGCTCGCCGGCAGCACCGCGGGGGCGCTGATCCGGCGGGGCCCGGCTGCGGCAGTGAACCGCAAGCCCTGTCCGCGCAGATGCAGTGTGGTCTCTAAGAACATTGCTAACAGCGAGCAACCGTCTTGGTCGTCCCGGACTGGCTGTCATTCATCTCGTCTGGGGCCTCCTTGGTGGTGCGGACAGAGGACGGGGGGAGGCAAAAGAGACGGGGCTAGCCGGTGGAGGAACGAGCTGGTCGGTGCAAGGTCAGCGCGACCACGGCCAAGAGGATGACTAGGCCTTGGGAAAGTGCGGTCAGGGTTTTGTCGAAGAACCAGACGGGTTCGTACATGGCCGGGAAGGGCCCGAAAGCTGGGACATCAAAGTAGCGGTACAGGAGCAACACTGCCAGACCACCTCCCGCGGTGAGGAGAGCCAGGATCCAGGCCGGTCGGCTGCCCCGGATTAGGACGTAGACCCCAACTGCCGCGGCGACTGCGGCTTCTGCGAAGAACAGGTTGCCTTCTCCTATCCCCCCAGGTGCGGCTAGTTGGTAGCCAGGGGCGAGTCGGGCGTGGACGATGGCGTCCACGGCCAATGCTGCCGCTGCCAGCACCCGAAGCACCACGGCCAAGGCTGTGGGACGGTGAGGATGGGTCAGCCCCGGGGCTTCTCTGTAAGGGCCTTGACTGGAACTTTTACCCGAGATCATTTAACGACCAAGGTTCCGTGCATGCTGGAGTGGTAGGTGCAGAAGTAGGTGTAGGAGCCGGGTTTTTTGGGCGCGGTGAACGTCACAGTGGTACCGGGTTTAACGACGGCGTCGAAGGATCCGTCGTCGGCGGTAACGGTGTGGGCTTGGGCGTCCATGTTCATCACGCTTACCGTCGCTCCGGCTGGAACGCTGTCCGGGCCCGTATAGGCAAATGATTTGATGTGGATGGTCAGCTCGGCCGCGGGCTCTGAGGATGCCATGGCGGACCCGGTGGAGGACGTGTCCATACTGGGGCCCATCGGGGAGGCTGATGATGCTGTCGTCGGTGCCGTTACTGAGGATGGGCTGGTCCCTGGGCCGGTAGTCCCGCAAGCGCTGATACTGAGGATGGTGGCTCCGGAGATCAGGGCGAGGGCGAAACGTTGGCACGTTTTGTTCGTTGTCATGGAGGTTCCCTTTTCATGGAGCTAACGAAAGATGCTGATGACTCTCGGATGTCTCGGTCAGATTGAGGCCTAGACAGGATGGCTGGAGGTTAAAGTGGCGTACACAACGGTGTTGTCGAGGTATTCTCCGGTGGCCCGGTCGTAGCCTCCGCAGGTAATAAGCCGGACTTCTGGACGGCTGGAGTTCCGGTAGACCTCCACGGTTGGGAAGGTCGCTTTGTGGTAAGTGTCGATTTTGTCAACGGTGAACTCCGCCGCGGTGTGGTCGCTGCGTACGACCGTGATGGTCTGACCTCGTTTGAGTTCGTGGAGGCGATAAAACAGACCTTTGGAGGAATTGGTGCTGTTGACGTGGCCCAGGATCACGGCGGAACCGGTTTGTCCGGGGGTGGGTGAGTATTTGTACCAGCCCCCGGGTGAACCTGCCTCGCCAGACGGCGTCTCAATTTCGCCATTGGCTTGCTTACCAAGTTTCAGCAAGGCCGCGTCCACACCGATGGATGGGACTTTCACCCTTACTGGAACGGACGCGGGTAGCGCCGCGTCCGGAGCAACTGGGCCGGGCCGCGGAGGGGTGGAAGTGTGCGCCGGAGGTATCAGAGCTGGGTAGGGCGTCGCTTTTGCGGGCAAAGCAGTACCGGCAACGAATGGCGCGGTGACTACCGGGTTGTCGGCTCCTTCCGCTGACTGAGTTGGAACATGAAGTCCCAGGCCGATGGTGGTGATGCCACCGGCGAGAAGGAGAACTGCCGTCGCGGACGCGGCAAAGCGT
>JBDTQM010000048.1:0-21875 GCA_039932175.1 Specibacter sp. | reverse complement strand
ACCTAGTGGACGTCAGCGTCACGTGGGACGAGGAAAACGGCCGGATGGCGCTGTTCTTCGCCAACCGGGGCCTGGAGGAGGCTGCCGATGTTGAGGTGGCGCTGCGCGGGTTCGACGCCGGGCGGGTCACCCGGGCCGAGGTGCTCCAGATCCCCGAGGGCAAGGACCGGTTCGCCAAGAACGAGCTCCACACCCGCGGGCAGGTGGGCATGACAGCGCTGGAGGGGGTCAAGGCCGCCGGCGATGAACTGCGCCTGACCCTGCCCGCCCTGTCCTGGGCAGTGGTTGAGTTGGAAGTCGCCAAAAACTAGCCCGTGATGCAGGCAAGTGCGGGTGCAGAACCTTTGCACCCGCATTTTCCTGCACCGGCGTGCGGCACTTTCTTTGTCTCAACCCAAATGTGATGATCCACCTATACATAAGAGGAGCTGGGCATGCCCGTGCTGAACAAAACCGTTGAATCCAATTGGGCCGGCAACTACCACTATCGGGCTGCCGGGATCCACCATCCGGAATCCGTGGACGAACTTAAAGCGCTCGTGGCCAGTTCGGATAAGGTCCGGGCTCTTGGTTCGCGGCACTCCTTCAACGCCATCGCCGACACCGCCGGCATACTGGTGTGCCTGGACCGGCTGCCTTCCGCCATCACCATCGACGAGGAGGCCCTGACCGTCACCGTCGGGGCCGGCGTCCTGTACGGGACGCTCGCCACGGATTTGGCCCGGCGGGGCTTTGCCCTGCACAACCTTGCCTCCCTCCCCCACATCTCGGTGGCCGGAGCCATTGCCACGGGGACGCACGGCTCGGGAGACGCCCAAGGCAACCTGGCCACCGCCGTCGTAGGGCTGGGCTTCGTCGATGCCCAGGGCCATGTCCGCACCGTCAGCCGCGGAACGACGCCGGACTTCGCGGGCTACGTGGTGGGCCTGGGAGCCCTGGGCATCGTCACCGAGGTCACCTTGCGCATCGAGCCGCTGTTCACGGTGGCCCAGCACGTCTACATGGACCTGCCGTGGGCGGAGGTGGTGGCAGACTTGGGGACGGTGACCTCCGCCGCCTATTCCGTCAGCCTCTTTACGGACTGGAGGGGTGAGACGGTGGGCCAGGCCTGGTTCAAGGAACGCCTGGATGGTATGGGTCCTGCTGCTTGGCCGGCGGCCCTGTTTGGCGGGACGGCGGCAACGGCGCCGATGCACCCTTTGCCCGGTGTGTCGGCGGACAACTGCACGGAGCAGTTGGGCGTCGGGGGGCCGTGGGCCAACAGGTTGGCGCATTTCCGAATGGACTACCTCCCCAGCAACGGCGATGAGATCCAGTCCGAATACCTGGTGGGCCGCGAGCATGCGGTGGAGGCGATCACTGCCATGCGCGCACTCTCAGACACCATTTCCCCGCTGCTGCTGGTCTCCGAAATCCGCACCGTCGCTGCGGACGACCTCTGGCTGAGCGCCAACTACGGCCGCGACGGCATCGGCCTGCACCTGACTTGGAAGCGGGACCAGGCCGCGGTCGAGGCGGTGCTTCCGGCCATTGAGGCGGCGCTGGCACCGTTTGCCGCGCGTCCACACTGGGGCAAGGTCTTCGCTGCCGGAGCCGCCGAGCTGGCCCCGCTCTACCCAAAGTTTGCCGACTTCAAGACATTGGCGGCACAGCTGGATCCGTCCGGAAAGTTCCGCAACGAATTCCTGGAACGCACCGTATTTGCTGATTGCGGGAAATAGGGTTTTGACGACTAGTACCACAAATGCTGTGAACACCAAGTCCGACCCCGCCGCCATTGGCATCAGGCGCACCCCACGCGATCGGCCGGATTTATCAATCGTCCGCTGGCTCCATCTGCGATGCGAACAACGTTGGCAAGTTCTGGCCCGATGCTTCGGGCGCGATTGGCTATGACTGGGTGACACGGGAAACCTTCTGGAAGACCAATGCAACCCTGATAGCTAGAACCGTGGGCTCGAGGCTGGAGCCTTCCAAGCGGGCCAGACAAAGGTCCCCATGAGACAGGTGCGATCCAAGGCAGAGCGGCGCCGGGCTTTGGAGACTAGGTGCCGTCATTGACGTCTTCAGGCCACCGGAGGGGCACGACAAGCTCGACCCGAGGCACTTTCCGCCTATTCCGAGGCACTGTCGGATTCACAGCGATGAACCACGCTGTCGACTCGATCCACAATTTTGAGATGTCAAAGGGCATTATCGCCCCTTGCTGCCCTGGAAGGGGCGATAAAAGATTCCATCCAGGCCGTTAGCAGACGGTTGGCTCTCGTCTCGATGTCAACTACGAAGGGGTCTGCCCAGGGTCATTTTCGTTCTTTTGTGCTTGCCACACCATCACTGCTGCTAACTGCTGGGAGACCACTGGGCTGCTTAGTTTCCCCAATGAAAGGTCAAACGAATGGCCCTCCAACACTGCGCTTATCGCAGCTTAGAGGGCCATTCGTTTAGGTGCTCTGTACCCGCTGACCATAATGCGTGAGCTTGGGCGGGCAGCTATTTCACTTCTCTTCGAAGTCTTGGCGCAGGAGTTGAAACAGGTTCATTGACCCAGAAATCAGCCCCGTCAACTTTGGCGGCAACTGCATCAAAGACAGGGTCAAGACCGGCCTTGCGCTGCTTTTCATAGTCTCGCAATACCCGCAGGGCAGGTTTGGCCAGGAGCACGATCACCACTACATTGATCCACGCCATCGCTCCGTACCCCAAGTCTCCAAGCGACCACGCGAACGATGCGGAGGTGACACTTCCAACGTATACACAAGCAAGGAAGCCCAACTTCAGCACTACGCCGGGCCATTTCCACGTGATGCCGAAGCAGCGTTTGATGTAAGCCAGACCAGTGTCGGCCATATACATGTAGAACATCACGCTAGTGAAGGCAAAGAAGAGAATGGCAATCGAAAGGGTTCCCGAACCCCACCCCGGCAGGACTGACTCGATGGCCGCTTGGGTATACAGCGGGCCGGGTTCAACGCCGTCGAGGTGATTGGCCAGTGGCGCACCCGCTGCAGGAATGACGTTGTAGGACTTGGTAATGAGAATCATGAAGGCAGTAATTGAGCAAACGGCCAAGGTATCTATGAAGGTCGCAAATGACTGAACGAGTCCTTGTTTGGCCGGGTGTGAGACCTCAGCAGCAGCCGGGGCATACGTCTCGCTTCCGAATCCTGCCCCGTTCGAGAATGCTCCGCGCTTAACTCCCCAAGCAATCGCAGCACCAATCATCCCGCCGAATGTCGCATTCGTGCCGAAGGCGCTTGAGAGGATCAAGGCAAAAAGCCCGGGGATCTCTCCAGCGTTCACCACCATGATCATCAAGCCCACCAGGATGTATCCGACTGCCATGAAAGGAACCACAAATTCGGCAGTGCGGGCAATGCGTTTGATGCCGCCGAAGATGATGAGAGCCAGAACTACCATCAGGGCAATCCCTGTTACATGGGTGTTGATGGAGAACGCTGAATTCAGCGATGCGGAGATGGCGTTGACTTGAACGTTTGGCAGCAGGAACGCGCCGGTGATCATGGTCATGATCGCAAAAACAATGGCGAGCGGGCGCAGTTTCAGTGCCTTTTCGATGTAGTAAGGAGTTCCCCCTCGGTACTCGCCGTCTTGCTTGCTCTTGTAGACCTGAGCCAGCGTCGTTTCAATGAACGAGGTGGCCATTCCGAGGAAACCTGTCACCCACATCCAGAAAACGGCACCGGGACCGCCGTAGGCGATTGCTGTGGCAACACCAGCTATGTTGCCAACACCGATCTTGTCGCCCAAGGAGAGGGCAAGCGACTGGAATGAGGAGATTCCGGACGCGGAACTTTTCCCTTCAAAGGTAAGCCGAACCATCTCGATGGCGTGCCTAACTTGGGCGAAGCGTGTGGCTATTGTAAAAAATAGGCCTGCACCAAGAAGCATGATGACAAGGATCGGACTCCAGACAAGCCCGTTGAGCCATGTGACAAAATTTTCCATTACTTTGCCCCTCCTTGAGCCGGAGCGTTGCCGACCCTTGCTGTTTCAGTGTTGGAGTTCAGAGGTAGTCGCAGCAGCTGCCCGTATCCTGGCAGCGCGTCATCGATGCCTGAGAGCCGGAGCATGTGCCAGGCGAGCGCCTGATTGCTGCTGATAACTGGCTTGCCGAGACTGGCTTCAGCTCGTTCAAGGATGTCCAGGGTGCGTACGTTGGTGCACGAGACAAAGACCGCATCGCAGGGGGCGGACTGTCCCACTTTGAGGATCGCTTCATAGACCGATTCGGGGGAGATCCGCGCCACCTTGCATTCCTCGGACTCCTCAAAGGAACCGAATCCGGTGATGGTTGGGCCGCCTTCTTCCAACGCGGACCGGAGCCTTTCGGATACTTGCGCAACGTAGGGGGTGACAAATCCCAGCTGTTGGACGCCTAGGGCTTGGCAGGCTGCCCGAACCGCTGTCAAAGGATCAGTGACAGCTGGGATCGCTGAGGAGTTCTGGACCTCGGCGGGGTAGGCGGACCGGACGGCCTTGGCCACGTTTTCCGCTCCGATGACGCTTGCACCGGAGGTACACGCGTAACCAATAGTGTCAAAAGAACCTCCGGTGGGAAGCAAGCTCACAGCCATGGGGATGTGAGTTTCCATGGCCGCCAAGGTTTCCTCGGTGACGTCCAGCCCGCTGGGCACCCGAGTGTGGTGAAGGACGACGCCGGGTAGCTTCAGTAAAGTTTGAAATTCGTATTCGAGCGTTTCATCGACTTGCAGGACAATGACGCCCAAGCGGGCGCGGGTGGCAACACCCGCATCTGATTCGTAGGACAGTTTCATCTCAGTGCACCTCAGGGAGTTGTTCGGGGGCGCGGCGGCTTAAAAGCTGAGGGCCATTGTTGCGAAGCACAAAGTTTTCTTCGTGCACCATGCCCTGACCGGGTTTCATATCGAGGGAGGGTTCAAGGGTAAGGACCATGCCGGGAACCAGGACGGTCTCATCCGCGTTGGTGTGCGAGGGCCATTCGGTCAGCTGCATGCCCAGTCCGTGGCCCAACCGGCCAACATTGCCGCAGGCGTAGCCGTTGCCAACAATCACTTTTTGCATGGCCCTGAAAAGGTCGCCCGCCGTAGCTCCGGGCCGGGCGATCTCCAGTGCGGCGTTGGTGGCCTCGAAGAGTGTGGCGTAACCGTGCTTGGCTGCGCGGTCCGCAGTTCCGATGGCCCAGTTGCGGTCAAAGTCGCAAAAGTAGCCGTCGTAGATGGTGCCCGTATCAATCATCAGCACATCCCCATCGGTCAAGGGGCGGTTCCCTGGGGGAGAAATGACATTGTCATACCCTCCTGGAGCTGATGCGCCAACAAGGTAGGAAACATCGTCGGCTCCGTGCTTGAGGAGTTCGATCTTGACCGCACGGAAGGTTTCCACCAGAGGCTGGCCGGCGGTGGCGATGCCGGGAACCAGATCATAAACGTCGGAGGCGATGCGGCAAATATGCGCGATCTTCTCAATTTCTGCCTCTGACTTGACCATCCGCAAGGTCTTGACCACTTCTGTTGCGTCGTTGAAGCTGAATCCGGGCACCATTGCCCGGAGCCTGTCGTAGTCCGCTAGTGGCATGCGCAGCGTTGTCTCAGGACCCATGGGCACTCCCACCCGGGCCCGATCTCCCAGAATTTCGTGCATTGTCTCGGCCAGCAATGAAACACCCTCGTCCTCAGGCTGTGGCGAAGTCCAGGTCCGAATGTCTTCGATCCAGGTCTGCGCCAGAGGAGGGTATCCGATACCTGGAATCACGGCAGTCGGCTGACCGCTGGCAGGCACGAGAAGGAACCAGGGACGTGTTGGGCTTTGCCAGAACTGCGTCAAGAATCCTGTGAAGTAGCGAAACTCAGCTTCCGTGGTGATCAGCAGCGCGTCCAAACCGGACTCGGCCATCAGCTGTTGTGCCCGTGTCAGCCGGTTCACGAACTCCGCAGTGGGAAAGCCGCGCTGCGGGGCAGCGTATGAGCCAGGCGGCACAGACAGAATCCCATTCTGTGCAGTGCCGGGCCACGCTGCGTGGTCGGGGATGGTTGTTTCTCGCATCCGTTTGTTACTCCTAGATTGTGTGCACTCTATGGGCCAAAATACGCTCAAGTGTTGTCGGCGTGGGGTTGGGCTGGATTTGGCGTGGCACCACCAGCTTTTACGAGTTGCCCACCCCATGTGTCCCCTGTCACTGCATCAAGTCTCCCGCATGATGAAGTAAACAAAAAGCGGTCAAATACGGCCTTTACCTTGAAGTAGATGTGGACAATCTATTTGAAGTAAAAGTGGAAGGAATAGACCACAAATAAACACTTTTGCTTTCTCTTTCTTTGTTGGACGATGGATACATGCTTCCCACACAGACCGCCTTTTGGTACTCGAATCCCACCTCCCGCTCCTGGCAGAGCGCAGCTCCTGAATCCGCTCTGCCCTTCCACCGCAGTCTTGACGGCTACACCCCCACACCGTTGGTGAGCCTGCCTTCCATCGCCGCTGAGCTTGGCGTCGGCCAGGTCCTGCTCAAAGATGAATCGAATCGTCTGGGCTTACCAGCCTTCAAAATCCTCGGCGCCTCATGGGCCGTTTGCAGGGCGCTGTGCCAGCGCTACGATCTGGACCCCGATGGAATGACTGTTCCCAGGCTCAAGGACTTTATCCGCGGCAATGTAGACGCTGCACAAACTCCCATACTGGTTACGGCAACCGATGGCAACCACGGCCGCGCAATAGCCAAAATGGCGGCGTTGTTGGGCATCACTGCCCGAATCTACATCCCTGCAGGGCTGAGCTCCTCCGCAATCGACGCCATCACCAGTGAAGGTGCCGTGTTGATCGAAACCGAAAACATCTACGATGACGTGGTCACTCTCGCCGCGAAATCCACGGAGGGCCAAGCCTGCGATGTCTTGATTCAAGACACGGCATGGGAAGGGTACATGCAGGCTCCGCAGTGGATTGTGGACGGTTACGGTACCTTGTTTGGTGAGATTGATGATGCACTTCGGGAACTGAACGCACCTGGCCCGGACCTGGTTGCTTGCCCTGTTGGTGTTGGTTCCCTCGCCCAAGCCCTCGTGGAGCACTACCGGAGTGCGGGCAATGCGGCTCCCGCCCTTTTGAGCGTTGAGCCCGAAACCGCAGCCTGCATCGCACAGTCCTTGTTGGCAGGCACACCAGTAGTGGTGGATACTTCCTATCCTTCCATCATGTCAGGGCTCAATTGTGGCACTCCCTCTGAGCTGGGCTGGCCGGCGCTGCTGGCAGGACTCGATGCCGCGGTCAGCGTCTCCGAGTCTGACTGCCGCCAAGCAGTCTTGGATCTCCAACACCTAGGCTTGGATGTGGGCCCGTGTGGTGCAGCCACCCTGGCCGGTGTTCGGGCAACCCTGGCCATTCCCGAGCGCAAGCAGCAGTTGGGACTCGATACAACGTCCGTGATCGTCTTGGTCAGCACCGAGGGCCTGGCAGCAAACCCGCTACGATGAAAGGTTCTTTCCGCATGGAAACCAGCGAAAATTTAGTACCCAACGCCACGAGTAGCCTGCTGGAAGATCCTGTGGCGCTTTTGAAAGACCTGGTCAGGATCGATTCCGTCAACCCTGGTCTTGTGCCGGGCGCAGCCGGAGAAACCGCAATTGCGGACTTCACCTCGGCTTGGCTGGAACAGCGCGGATTCACCATAACCCGTCTGGAAACCGTGCCTGGGCGTCCGTCCATCGTCGCCGTCGCGGCTGGTACCGGACAGGGTAAGTCTCTGATGTTCAACGGGCATTTGGATACCGTCACCCTCGCGGGCTTCGACGGGGAACCGCTCGAGCCTCGAGTGGAAGACGGGCGCATGTACGGGCGCGGAACTTTCGACATGAAGGCCGGCATCGCTGCGATGATGGTCGCCGCAGCAGCGGCGGCATCACGGCCACATGCTGGTGACATCATCGTGGCACTTGTCGCGGACGAGGAATTCGCCAGTGCTGGGACGGAGGAGGTCCTGCGGCATTTCACCGCTGACGCGGCAATCGTCTCGGAACCAACACACGAGGACATTGTCATCTCACACCGCGGATTTGTGTGGTTTGATGTGACCATCCACGGCACCGCCGCCCACGGATCCCGCCCTGATCTGGGGATCGATGCCATCGCAAAGGCCGGAAAGTTCCTCACTGGACTCGATGACCTCAGCCGTTCGCTACCCCACGGCGCCGCCCATGAAATGTTGGGAACTGGAAGCATCCATGCATCCCTCATTCGCGGCGGGGAGGAGCTCTCCAGCTACCCCGCGTCCTGCACTGTTTCTCTTGAACGGCGCACGGTGCCTGGCGAGAATTCGGCAACGGTGGAAGCTGAGCTACGGAAAGTTCTCGATGCCATTGCCAGCTCGGACCCCGATTTCAGCTACACCGTGACCGAAATCCTGGAACGGCACGCCTTTGAAGTCTCTGCCGAGGAACCCATTGTCCAAGCTCTGGAAGCCGCTGCTGTTGCTGTCACCGGAACACCCGCCACCGTCCGCGGTGAAGCTTTCTGGACTGACGCATCCCTCATGCTCGAGGCGGGAATACCCGGGCTGCTCTTCGGCGTCGACGGTGGCGGAGCACACGCCGCCACCGAATGGGTGGAACTGGACTCGGTGCTACGAGTCAGTCACATCCTTGCCACCACCGTTTCCAATTTCTGCCGCTAAATCCAAATCGGCTACTAAATCCAAATCAAAGGATCACCATGACTTCCAATCCCACAGCACTTTCCCACCCCGCTCTCCGGGAACGCCTCGCCCAGCTGGGTCTGAACCTGCCGGAAACTTCCTCTGCCGTGGCCGCATACGTTCCCGCCATCCGGGCGGGCAACACCGTATACACTTCCGGTCAGCTGCCCCTCAGTGATGGCGTCATGGGCGCTCTCGGCAAGGTTGGAGCTGAAGTTTCCCCGGAGGTGGCGAAAGATTTGGCCAGGACATGCGTTCTGAACGCACTGGCCGCCGCTGGCGCACTCGGCGATCTCGATACCGCACGAATCCTCAAGGTCACTGGCTTTGTTGCATCAGCGGCCGGTTTCAATGGCCAGCCTGCCGTGCTTAACGGGGCCAGCGAGCTGCTCGTGGAATTGTTTGGCACCCGTGGAGAGCATGCCCGCTCAGCTGTCGGAGTCGCCGAACTTCCGTTGAACGCACCCGTCGAGGTTGAGATTATCGTAGAGTTTCTTTAGCGGCGCACGAGGCGCCAGCGCCACAATGCAGAAGGGACAGATGTGCTAAACATCGTCCGGCTCAGGGTCTTGCGGGAGCTCTACCACCGCAAGACCCTCTCAGCTGTGGCCGCCGCTTTGTCATACAGTACTTCGGCGGTGTCGCAGCAGGTGCGGCTGCTTGAGAAGGAAGTCGGCGTTCCCCTTGTAGAGCCTTCGGGGCGCCGCCTGCAGCTGACCCCTCAAGGTTTAATCCTTGTAGCCCACGCCGAGCAGATCCTGGACTTAGTTGAACGTGCCGAGGCTGATGTCTCCATGTCCGTGTCACAGCCGCGCGGCGTGGTCAAGGTTGCAGCTTTTCAATCCGCCGCCCTGACAATTATTCCCGACGCTATTGCAGAGCTTCGCCGACTATACCCAGAGCTTTCGGTGGAGTTCGAGCAAGGCGAACCAGAATATACCATGCCCTCTCTGGCCTCCTCGGAATATGACCTTGTTATCGCCGAGTCTTTCCCCGGACTTCCCTTGCCGACGCAGCCGGGCATTGCGGTCACGACGATCATGGAGGATCCGTTGTGGCTGGTCATGGATGAAACCATCGCGGACGGCCTGGATCCGAGTAGAGACCTGATCGCGCAGCTCGCTGAGGCTCGCTGGGCCGTGGAAACGGCTGCTTCTGCTTCCCGGACTTGGCTGACTAACCAGTGCCGCAAGGCAGGCTTCGAGCCTAAGGTCGTTTGTTCCTCGGAAGACGTTTCGGTCCACTTGCGATTTGTTGAAGCAGGACTGGCCGTGGCTGTTCTACCAGGTCTCTCGCTCGTTGGAGCGTCAACTACGACTCGCCGGTTTCCCACATCCGGAATGCAGAACCGGCAGATTCTACTCACAACCAGGGAAGCCTCGGCTCAGCGTCCGGCCATAGCAGCCGTTTCCGCCGCAATTCACCGTGCAGCCATGTCTTATGCAACCGGAAGAAACAGCGAAAATTGACATTTTCGGATAGGAAGCCCCGTCCACCTAAATCTGGATCTCCAATTGTTCTTGGCAGCTCTGGTAACCGCTGGCATGGCCCACTTACTGCAATCCATAGACACTCAAGACCCCTCCCCCAAAACTAAACCGCAGGTCAGCGGCACCATCTCCGCCCCATGCCGACTTCGAACCGCCAAGCGTTGCATTCGATGCGGCCCATACCCCTGGACGCCCTGCCGTTCGTAGCCAAAACGCCCAACATTGCGGGGCATTTGGACACTACTGACAACCAAGGTCCCTCCTATAGGATTCGAACCCATGACCCATCTTTGGGCTCGAGCTTCCATTCATATTTTTTCACTTGTCGCTTTTGACCCTTGTTCCAGAGATGCAGACGTAACAACGCCAGCTACAATATTGCCGATGCTTTTCCTTCTAACCGGTAGGTTTCAGGCGACTCGGTCGAAACTGCCAACAGAATGTTGCGCGTCCTGGAGCATGGCCAGTCAGTCGCCAATGCTGGGCTTAGCGCAGAATTACTGTTCGGTTGCCGTGCAGTATTATCCTGCCTTCGCAGTGCCAACGAATGGCCTTCACCAATGCAGCGCATTCGGCATCACGTCCTACCGCAATCAGATCGTTCGGCGTGAAGGTGTGGTCTACCTCAATGACTTCTTGAGCGATGATGGGGCCCTCATCAAGAGCTTGGTTGACGTAGTGGGCCGTGGCCCCGACGCTTTTTACGCCGCGGTCATGGGCTTGGTGATAGGGCTTGGCACCCTTGAAGCTTGGCAGGAATGAATGATGGATGTTGATGATTCGTCCGGTCATTCGCGAGGAAAGATTGTCGCTGAGTATTTGCATGTACCGGGCGAGAATTACGAGCTCCACGTCGAGGTCGTCCACGATGCGCAGGAATGCGGTCTCAGCTTCGTCTTTGGAGTCCGGCGCTACTGGGATATGAAAAAAGGGAATTCCATGCCAATTAACCAAAGCCTCGTGGTCACGGTGGTTTGACACTACTCCAGCGATCTCAATGGGGAGGTCTCCAGTTCGCTCACGGTAGAGCAGCGCGTTGAGGCAGTGGTCAAGTCCGGAGACCATGACGATCACCCGGCGCCTGCGCCCTTCCGGTTCAATCTGCCACGTCATGCCCCAGTCCTCGCCCAGCGAGGTAAAGTCTCGGCGCAGATCCTTTACGTCGAGTGATTGCTGTGGTGAGGAGAAACGCATTCGCAGGAAGAAATGTGACTTGTTCCTGTCGCCGTACTGCTTGACATCGAGAACATTGCAGCCGCGTTCGAGTAGGAATCCTGATACTGCGTGAATGATTCCTGGTGATTCGACACAATCGAGGGTCAGCACATGCTCAGTGGGCGGCCGTGTGGCAGTCGTCCGTCGCGGACCGGGAGGTTCTACCGGGTTAGTCATTTATTTGCCGTTCACTTTTGGTCAGGTGTCTGCGGAGCGATCTATCCAGTGCAGGCTGGCGGGATTTAGTAGGCCTCACGCATGTCGAAAATTCAATGTCGCAGCTCAAACCCCATAAATCAGGGTCCTGAGCTACGCTTCAGCCTGCACCTAGTCTTATTTGATGGCCCCGCCGGTAAGGCCACTGACGAGGAATCGCTGGGCCAAAAATGCTAGGGCGATGATCGGCAGGGCCAACAGAATACTGGCTGCTGCGATGAGTTGGTACAGAGAAGTATCTTCGGCAATTCCGAAGGATGCTATGAAAACCGACAGAGTGGTTGCGTGCTGTTGCGTGAGCACAACCGGGATCAAGTATTCCTGGATGGCCAGCAAGAATGTGAAGATTCCTGCCGTTACCAGACCCGGTCCTGCGATCGGCAGGATGACTCTGCGGAATGCACCAAACCTGGTGCAGCCATCAATCTGGGCGGCTTCCTCCAGCTCTCGAGGAAGCTCAACGAAGAAATTCCGCAGCAACCAAATGGTGAAGGGCTGGTTTACTGCCACCAAGGCGATGATCAGCATTATCCGAGTGTCGTAGAGGTTCAGTGCTTGCGCGATCGAATAGAACGGCAAGACAACCACAAACCGCGGCAATGACCGGAACACCAGAGCCAACACCAGTAGCCACAAGGAAATCCGTGAATCAAACCGGGCCAGGGCGTAAGCTGCAGGTGCTCCGACGATGAGTGAAATGATGACCGTTGCAACACCCACCACCACGGTGTTGACACTAAATGCAGCGAAATCTGTGGCATACCATAGCTGCTCATACGCTGTCGTTTGGGGTACGAACTGCCACACGGGCGGTGAGATGAATGCATCGGTATATGGCTTTATCGATGTCAAGAAGGCCCAGAAGAACGGGAAGACGGCCATAGTTGCAGCCACACTGAGGCCGACATAGGCCAAAGCTGCCCGCCACGGTGGGCGTCGGCCAATCGTAGTGTTGCTCATTGATCCGCGGCGTCTTTGGGCTGCCCCGATTCTAGACTGCCTGCTCTGATGCGATATCGGCTGGCTCGCAGCTGTTGTGGCGCTGGCTTTGTGGGTCATGGTCACTTTGTTTTCATCTCCCGCCAAGTTTGGCGAATGAACGGAACGAGGAAGATCAGAATGATAATGATCGTGATGACGTTGATGGCGCTGGCGAGACCCAACTGCTGGGTTTCTCCCAAAGCGACGTTGTACACGTACGTCATGAGTGATTCGGTGCCGACCGTTGAAGCTGCCGGAGTTATCATGCGAACGCTGTCAAAGACCCTAAAGCCGTCCATGATGGAGATGAGGGCAATGAAGCCGATGAAGCCCCGAATGGATGGCATGACGATGAGCCACTGAGTTTGCCACCAAGAAGATCCATCCAAGGCTGCGGCCTCGATCCTCTCACGCGGAACGGACTGCAGGGCAGCAACGAGGACGAGGATGCCAAAGGCTGCTTCATGCCAGATGCTGTGGAAAATCAACAATACTTTTGCTGCCGTCGGGTCCGTGAACCAGTCCGGCGCAATACCAAAAGGCTCTAAGAGAACATTGACGAGTCCACCAAAGGTGTTGTTGAACAACCAGGAAAACACCAGTGCACCAATCACTGTCGGCACCACATAGGGCACCAGCAATAGGCCCAGGAAGATCGCACGCGCTTTTGCCCTGACAGCGTTGAGCATGAGTCCTACGACGTAGCCACCAACAATCTTTCCGATCGTCATGGCAACGGTATACAACGTAGTGAATCCAGCGGCCGCCCAGAATCGTGGATCCCCCAGAGTTGCGGTGTAGTTGGCCAAGCCCACGAACAAACCTTCTTGGCCATAACTGACGGTTCTGAAACTGTCAAAAATTGTGATGACCAAGGGTCCGATCATGAGCAGTGTCATGACCAAAATACTGGGGCCGACAAAGATGAAGAATTCTCGTTGTCTCATGGGCCCACCTCCTCAAACTATAGTGGCGGTCACGCCGTGGAAAAGACTACTTTTGAAAGCCTGCTGTTTTGAGCGCTGCAGTTGCGGCAGCATTAGCCTTGCGCAGACCCTCCAGTGGGTCGCCGCTGCCATTGACTGCCTCGACAATGAACGGCCGGGTGCTTTGCTGGATGGTAGGCATGAACGGCTTCAGCGGCAGGGTTTCAGCCCCTGCATTTAGCGTGTCCAGGGCAGCTTGCCAATAAGGGGACTTGGCCTGGAGCGCGGGATCGTTGATCTTGCTTGTCCTTGAAATAACGGCAAACGGGGCTCCGTTGGTCATTGCCGCGTCGCCGATGGAGGTGGCCATGACACCGGCAAGCGTCTGCAAGTCCACTTTTGAGTTCTTAGCCACGGCGAATCCGTCTTGGGTCCATTGGGCCGCTGGCTTACCTCCAGCCTTTGCTGCCGGCGCTTGGGCGAATGCGAAGTCGCTCGAGAACTTCGACAACGTTGGGTCGATCAGGGTGGCGCCGCGTCCGGCATAGATGATGCCCATGGCAGCCTGGCCGTTTTGGAGCGCCGCAACAGCCTTCGCATTGTTTAAGGTCAAGGCGTCACTGGACATGTAGGTCTTGAGCTTGCGAAGATCGCTGATTGCAGCTGCTCCCTCCGGAGTCGCCAGCGTCGGCAATCCCTCGCTGTTGACCCATGCTCCGCCCTGGCTGGTCAGTGCGTTGTTAAACGCAGTGGAGATGTCGCTGTCCGCGTTGAATGAGGCAACAAAGGGGGTCTGTGACTTGCCTGCAGCTTTGATCTTGTCGGCCGCTTCATACAGTTCGGCATAGGTGTTCGGCGCAGTGAGGCCCAAACCATCGAAAATATCTTTGCGATACATCAGAATATGGACGTTCTGCTGATTCGGAAGTGCGTAGAGGTGTCCGTCATATTTCATCTTGTCCAGCAATGCCGGATCGATGTCGTTGGCGCCCGATGCCTCCCCGTTCTTGGCAACCCAGTCATCCAATGGAGCGAGCCAACCCTTGGATGCGTATTCCACCAAAGTTGTGTTGTAAACCTCGACAATGTCGTAGGAAGCACGGTCCTGCGGCTGGGAGAGCGAGAGCACGGCCTTTTCAAGTTGAGCAGAAAAATCCACCGGAGAATGGTTGACCGTGAGGTTTTCGACGCCGCTACACGAACTGGTCATTGCTTTCGAGAATGGATCCATGCCAGGTGCGCCGTAGGCCAACACGTTGACGGTGGTCGGGCTGCCTGGCGCCGGTGCCAAACATTTCCCGGTAGCTCCTGTGGTTCCAGGAATCTTACTGCCTGCACCACAGCCCGTCAGCGCGGCGGCTGCCACGGCGGCAACGGCGAGTAGTATCGGACGTCGCCCTACAAAATTTGAGGAGTTCAATGCATCACCTTATGGCTAGTGCCCTACCGGACATGAATACGTATGTAATACAATGTGCCATGGCTCACTGTTTGTCAATAGTTCGCCGTTCAGCAATCTTCACTCAGGTCCGCTCCTAGAAAATGCAATGATGTCCACAATAAGGAAAGTGAGCAATTCAATGGTTTCCACTAGTCGCGATGTTGCCCGGCTCGCCGGAGTTTCCCAACCCACCGTCTCCAGGGCACTCCGCGGGGACCCCAAGGTCACCGCGGAGACGCGAGAACGCGTCGCTGCGGCTGCATTGGCACTCAGCTACGTTCCCAGCCAATTGGGCCGCTCCCTATCCACCCAGGCAACCCGGCGCGTAGGCATCGTTGCCGATCTAAGCAACCCCCTCTATCCGCTCATCGTGCCGCCGATCCACGACGCCCTGGCTGCCAGGGGCTACCGCATGGTTTTGCTCGCCGAACGCGATGACGACAGCAGCGGGTATTCGCCACTTTTAGACCGCTCGGTCGACGGCGTGCTATTGACCACGACCAGGCAGAAATCCACGCTTCCTTTCGAACTTCATCAGCGCAGTATTCCCATGGTCATGTTGAACCGTATCGGTGGAATTGTCGATACAGACAGCGTTGTGGCGGACAATTTCGACGCCGGACTAGTAGCGGTAAAAATGCTCATTGAAGCAGGTCACCGCGACATCGGAATGCTCGCCGGGCCCACCGAAACATCAACAAGCTCCGACCGTGAGGCAGGAGTTCGTGAAGCACTGGCCGATGCAGACATCTCCCTGCGCCAAAGCAATGTAGTTCGGGGCTGGTTTGGTCACGATTCCGGCGATGCCGGCATGCGCAAACTTATGTCCCAGGAACACCCTCCGCGCGCCGTCATCTGCGTCAGCGATTCAGTGGCCATCGGGGCACTGAACGCCGCCCATGACCTCGGCCTGCGGGTCCCACAGGACGTTGCCCTTGTTGGCATCGACAACGTTCCCACCGCCAGCTGGTCCCTTTGCAACCTCAGCACGGTCTCCATTCCGCTACCCGAAATGGCTAAAGATGCCGCGAACCTCCTGGTCGATCGGATGACGGGAAAATTGCCTGCCACCCCAGTCCATCATGTCCACCCCGTCCGCGCCGTCCTCCGCGGCACACACACGCTCAGCAACGACACTTAGGCGTTCATGTTTTCAGAAAGACTCTTGACATGCATGCGATACATACGTATACATAACCTATGAGTATAAATATCAACCAAGAAACAGCTGCCCCATTTGTTGATGACAACGAGCTGCAGCGCCGCACCATCCGCCGCAGTGACTACGTCAGCTGCAACCAGGCATTCATCGACTGCAGGACCCCCGGCAGCGACACCAAGGAAAACTACTCGATCATTGGCCCCGGGGTGACTCAAAGCGCACAACAGGTGGTCAACCTCCGTGAACCACACGGGTTCAACATCGGTGCCGCTGCGATGCCCGATGGCGTCGTCAACAACCTCCACCTGCACTTCACCGCCGAGGTCTTCCTGAATTGGAGCGGCACGTGGAAGATGCGCTGGGGTGCAGATGGCAGCGATGGCGACTTCATCTGCGAAGAAGGAGACATCGTCAGCGTTCCAACGTGGATCTTCCGCGGATTCACCAACATCGGCGGAACTCATGGCTGGCTGTTCACCGCACTCGGATTCGACAACACCGGGGGTATCATTTGGGGTCCCTCCGTCCTCAAGGAAGCTGAAAAGCACGGCTTGTTCCTCACCCTCGACAACGAACTGATCGACACCGTTGCCGGCGACATTGTCCCGAAAAACGCCGAAATCGTCCCGCCACTGCCACAATCAGAGATCGAAAAGCTCAGAACCTGGTCCGCCGAGCAAATGCAGCAGCGTGTGGTCCGCCAGCGCGATCTCACTTGGAGCAATCAGCCGTTCCTGTGTAACGAACTCCCCGGCGGCGGCGCCGAACTGGCAACGGTCATCGGCTACGGGATGACGGAAGACCGGGACCAAGTCCCACCCATCCACTACCCACACAACTTCAACCTCGCCTGGTTGCGGGCGGTCAAGGACGAAGGCATGCTCCAGCATCGCCACGATCACGCTCAAGTCCTCATGGGATACAAAGGCACGTGGCTGGTTACCCTCAACGAAGGCGACGATCGAGTTGTAACTACTCTTCATCCCTACGACACAATTTCCGTCCCTGTCGGGGCGTGGCGTGCGTTCACAGCCCTGGATGACGACGCCCAGATGTTGGTTGTCAACAGTGGCGACGGACGTGTCCGACTCGAATGGCCTGCTGAAACTATTCGGCATGCCGAGGACAAGGGCTATGCCTCCGATGCTGCCGGATACGTTGCCGCGTGGAATGTGGTCCGTTACTCCACCATCGACGACTAACAGGAAACACGATCATGGCACAAGAGTCCGGGCAACAACAGATTCGCACGTGGATCCGGCTACCCGGGATGCTGTGCACCGCAGAGATCTTCACCGTCTTGGATCCCTACTTGGACCTCGGGGGCACCGACGTGGACACCCATATCCGCGGCGGGACCCTGGATGAGGCTGCAGAGAATCTGCTGGCTCTGGCCCGGAGCCAAGAGGGACCTGTAGGGATCATCGGACTTTCGCTGGGCGCAATCGTGGCGATGGCCGCAATGGTAAAAGGCCCCGAGGCGTTTCACGCTGCAGTCTTGATATCCACCACACCCAGGGGCCCTCGCCCGGAACAAATCACGGCGTGGGATGCCATGGCTAAGCAAACACAAAATGGTGCATTCCTGAAAGTCCTGAACGGACTGGAACCTGCGCTTTTTGCTCCATCCCAAGCAACAACTGCACGTCTCAACTCGGCACGTGCCATGGCCGAGAATATTGGCCAAGCCCCGTTTGTCGAACAGCTCGGAATCCAAACCAGCCGACGAGATCTGCGCCCAGAGCTCCCTCAGATCTGCGCAAGCACACTGGTGCTAGCGGGGTCCAAGGACCAGTTATGCAACCGTGAAGTTCATCAGGACATTGCCGCTGGCATTCCAAACTCCGAACTCCACGTCCTCGCTGGTCAGGGCCACCTCTTGACGCTGGAAAGTCCGGCCCCGGCAGCAAACATCATCAACCTCTGGAATCTAAGGAGAACCACTTGACACCCGCCACGCCTCCAGGCCTGAAACCCTACGGTTTCGACGGACCCGTCGACTACATCGAGCGCATCACGTACGACATTTGGAACCTGCCACACAGGGATCCGGAGCTGATCCGCAAGTACTACGCCCCACACACGATCATCCACTTGGACTCCGCTGACTTGGTTGGGGACGAGATCGTCATCGCCAACACCAATGCCCGACTGCGCAGCTACCCAGACTTCCATGGCATCATCGACGACACCATCTGGACCGGGTCCGAGGAAGAAGGCTACCGTACGTCCATGCGGTGGACCTGGACCGGGACAGACGTCGGGGGCACCGTCTATGGCCCCGCCACCGGCAAGAAGGTGACCTTCACGGCTATCGCCAACTGCGTCGTCCATGGTGAGGTAATCGTTGAGGAATGGCTGGGTGCGAACCCGTTCGCCCAGGCGCGCCAGCTGGGCTATTCACTTCAAGATGCTGTTCAAGCCACCTCCTCCCCTACTGTTTCGCAGGTGGTGCGCCCCTCCTTCGAATTCACCAGCAGCTTGGAGGGCGACATTGTTCAAAGGGCCTTCACCAGCGCCTTGGACGGACGTATAGATGCCGAGCTGTATGCACCTGGTTGCCGCAGTAGCTTCGCCCCGGACGTCCAACTCGACGGAGCCACCGCCGTCGCCAACTGGGCAAACGTGCTCAGAGCTAGTCTCGGTCCGCTCACTGCCCACATCGATGACCAGTATTCCCAGCCCGCCACCGACACGTTGCCTTTGCGCGTAGCCACGCAGTGGCGGCTGGAAGGTAATGGTCCCGACGGTCCCGTGGAGTTCAGCCTCATCAGCCACCACCACCTCGACGACGGCCAGATCACCGCGCAATGGCTGACCTACGACGAACTCAGCCTCGCCCACCGGGGCATAATCCTTTCCCAAACAGCTTCCACCGTCTAACCTTTCAATCCCTTGGAGCACCCCATGTCACACGTTTTGAAATCCGCCATTCCAACTGGTCACACAGGCAGCAGCCAGCCTTCCGTTCGCGCCACCGTTGAGACAGTCATCGATGACATTCGCACGCGCGGAGATGCCGCCGTTCGCGAATACTCCGAGAAATTTGACGCGTGGAGCCCCAAAGACTTCCGCCTCAGCCTGACGCAAATCGAGGAAATCATTGCCACCTTGCCCCAGCAAGTCATCGAGGACATCACCTTTGTCCAAGACCAGGTGCGCCGCTTCGCCCAGGCCCAACGCGACTCCATGCAAGACATCGAGGTCGAGACCCTGCCCGGCGTCTGGCTTGGACACCGTCACCTCCCCGTGGCCTCCGCAGGTGCCTACATTCCCGGCGGGCGGTACCCTCTGACTGCTTCTGCCCACATGACCATCATCACCGCAAAAGTCGCCGGAGTCCCCCGAGTTGCAGCATGCACCCCGCCGATTCGAGGAAAAATCCCCGCTGCCACCATCGCAGCGGCGCACATGGCCGGAGCAGATGAGATCTACCTGCTCGGTGGCGTACAAGCCGTCGCCGCACTGGCCATCGGGACCGAGACTATTCCCCGGGTCAATCTCCTTGCCGGCCCCGGGAACGCCTTCGTTGCCGAGGCCAAACGCCAGCTGTTCGGTGAGGTCGGCATCGACCTCTTCGCCGGCCCCACCGAAATCCTGGTCATCGCCGACGAACACGCGGACCCCTTCATCGTCGCCGTGGACCTGCTGAGCCAGGCTGAGCATGGGCCAGACTCCCCGGCCGTACTCATCACGACCAGCACCGAACTTGGCACCAAGGTTCTGGAACACATTGAGCAGATCCTGCCAGACATGCCAACCAAAGACTTTGCCGAACCTGCTTGGCGGGACCACGGGCAAATTCATGTTGTTGACACACTGGATCAGGCCTACGCACTGGCGGACACCTTCGCCTCTGAACACGTTGAAGTCCTGACGCAGAATCCTCGTGAAGCCTTGGAGAAGATGCACGAATACGGTGCACTCTTCCTCGGCGAAGGCACCTGCGTTTCTTACGGAGACAAAGTCATCGGCACCAACCATGTCCTGCCCACCAAGGGGGCTGCCCGCTACACCGGCGGCCTGTGGGTCGGCAAGTATCTCAAAACTGTCACCCATCAGGAAGTCACCAACACCGAAACTTCTGCTTTGCTTGGCGAAATCTGCGGTCGCGCCAGTCGTGTTGAGTCCTTTGAAGGCCACGCCCGTTCCGGGGATGTAAGGACTAGCAAATATAGTGGTTCCGAGCTGCCATGGGCTCCGTCGTCGTTGGCCGTGAAGTAGCGATGGAAGCTCCACTGGCAGGACGCACTGCGCTGGTCACTGGCGCTGGCAATGGGCTGGGCCAGGCCATCACCGAACATCTGGCGTTGGCTGGAGCCCGAGTCATTTTGGTTGGCCGAAACCGGGACAAACTGGTCCAGGCGTGCAGCGAGCTCGGATTCGATGACAGCCAATGCCGGGTGGAAACCTGTGACGTCACCGACCCAGCCTCCGTCACCGAATTGGCACGAGTCCTGGCTACAGAGGATATTTCCATCCTGGTCAACAACGCTGGCGTGCCAGGGCCTGTCTCAGACCTTGTCAATATTGACCCTGTGGAGTGGGACCGGGTTTTCGACACCAACGTGCGCGGCGTCTTCCTCGTCTGCCAGGCATTCTTGCCCGGCATGAAGCGAGCCGGCTTCGGCGACATCGTGAACATCGCATCTGTCAGCGGCAAACGTCCATTGGCGGGCAGAACACCTTACTGCGCCTCGAAAATGGCTGTCATTGGGCTCACCATCACACTGGCGGCCGAAGTCGGGCGCGACGATATCCGGGTCAACACCCTCTCCCCCGGCCCCGTTCGAGGACCTCGCATGGAACGAAACCTCCTGCTCGAAGCCGAACGGACCGGAGCGTCCTACGACGACGCCGAAGCAGTCTTCGTTTCTCGATCAGCTCTGGGCCGGATGGTCGAAGAGAAAGAGGTGGGTCAGGCTCTGGTCGCCATGCTCCAAATGCCCGGGCTAACCGCAGCAGACATAGACCTCTCGGCGGGCATGGTGGCCCGATGAGCGCAGACCAAATGCCAGCAACGTTGAAGTCACGTCTGGCTGCCGGGAATAAGCTGCGCGGAATGCTAGTCCGGGTTCCCGCACCAATGCTGATCGACATGGCCGGGACCAATGGCTACGACTTCATCTTTCTGGACACCGAACACGGGATCGCAGATCAGAAAGACATCGCAGATCACATCACGGCGGCCAAGGCCGCTGGGCTACCCACTCTGGTACGTATCGGGGAGGGGGAAGCCGCGCTGGCGCTGAGAGTGCTCGACGCCGGAGCCGAAGGCGTCATCGTTCCCCATGTCCGGACAGCTCCTGAGGCAGATAGTGCGGTCCGCCTTGCCCACTACCCGCCACGGGGGAACCGGGGCTTCGCCACGTACACCCCGGCTGGCCGGTGGGGCAAGAACACACCAGCTGGGCACGCCGCCGCCGCCGCCGACCGAACCCTGGTCGTCGCTATGATCGAGGATGCCGATGGCGTAGCCAACGCTGCCGAGATCGCCGCAACACCCGATGTTGACGTGATCTTTGTTGGGCCCTCTGACTTGGCTGCGGCTTTGGGCTATGACACGCAGAGGGCCGATGTTGCCCGACTCCAGGTCTGGGCAGCCGCGGCCGCCGCCGGCACCCCGGTGATGGCTATCGTCTCCACTGCAACCCAAGCTAAGCAGGCCTGGGAGCAAGGGGCCTCGTTGGTAGTGCTCAACGCACAGTCTGCGATCGATAATTGCCTCGCCGACTGGGCGGTCCAATCCTGAGTT
>JBDTQM010000047.1:0-22195 GCA_039932175.1 Specibacter sp. | reverse complement strand
AGGGGAAGCCTCGCGGCTTCCCCTTTTCTTGTGTTGTAGACCTGAGCCTACTTCGCCGCGCGTTCGCTCGCCATCGCCTCGGCAAAGTCGCCAAGATAGTCGACGGTAAAGTGCATCAGCTTCTCAACCGAACCAACAGTGAAGTACTCATCCGCGGCATGAGCCCTGTCTCCATGGCCCAGCCCGGCCACAGAGAAGGGGATCTGTTTACCCAACGCAGTAAACAGCGACGCCGGGCAGCAATTGTTCGCGATGGGCCAGACGGCCGTCTCCACTCCATAGCGAGCTGCCGTGACAATTCCCGCGTTGAGCAATACGTCATGATTGTTGGGCATCGCCGGCGCACCTTCATAGCCGCGCGGAAGGTCAATCGCAACATTGTTGAACCCGCGTCTGTCCAGATGTCCACGAAGGGCTAGAACAAATTCGTCCGGGGTCAACCCCGGGGGGAAACGGAAATCCACGCGCGCGCTGGCGGAACCGGGCAGAGAAGTGTAATATGTCGGGCCCTGATAGCCGCCGACAATGCCCTGGATATTCATATTCACGCCGGTCATATAATTCTTCACGTGGTCCGCAATATCTTTTCCGCCAAGTGCTCGTTCAACGTGCAAGTTTCCAAGCATGTTCGCGGCCCACGCTGGGTTCTCCCGGAACCCGGTTTCCACGATGGCGATGTCATCGGCGAACTCAAGGGAGGATACCTCCGCTACTGCCCCAACCCCATCGATAGTGACACGCTGCCCGTCGTCGTACATCGTGGCAAGAGCACGCACAAGCTGCATCATCGGCGCATCAATCCACGCAGAATTCCCCGCCCAGATATGCCGCCCATCGGCAGGCCCTCCCCAGTCCCCGCCGGTACAGGAAATCTGTGCAAAAACACAGCCCTTAAAGCCGCGGCGAATTGTCATGACGCCGGCAGAATTCTGCTGCATGCACGGCAGCCAAATGCCATCGGCCGTCAGCAACAAATCCCTGTGCTTTTCAACAAAACCAGGCAGACTGGGACTGCCAATCTCCTCCTCCCCTTCGATGACGAAGATCAAGTTGACCGGTAGATCCACCCCAGCCCGCTGCATGGCCTCAACGGCAAGAATGGCTGCGATAACTGGCCCCTTGTGGTTGTTTGCACCCCTGCCCGCCACAACCGAACCCAGATGGGGCAGCAGCCCCATCTCCCTGGCGTCCAGGATCTCAGCGGCGAGCGGATCCACAGTCCACTCTTCCGCCATTGTTGGCGTAACATCGTACAGCCCATACACAATCAACGTGGCAGCATCTGGCTTTGTCGAACGGGCAGTCCCTAAAACCACGGGATACCCTTCAGTCTGAACAATGCTCGCATCGGAACACACGCGGCCCAACAAATCAACAAAGTGTTCCGCCGTGGCTTCAATGCCCTCGCCGGTGTCGCTGAACGAGGGCAGCCGCAGAGCCCGGCGCACCTCCTCCATCCCCGACTCGCCATCATCATCAATAAGCTGGTGTGCGTTCGCGAACTCTGGCCGGGGACCTGAAATAGATTGATTCATGTCACCATTATCAGTGATACATACGTATACATCAAGTGATTACAGCTATAGCTCCTCCTTGGCGGGTGTTCAGGTATGGCAATCGCAAGGAATCCTTGGCACTTCACGACAGTGCGTATGACCAACGAGCGCTCCGCCGCTACCTGCACCCATTCCAGAAACAGTGGCACCTGCCACCGAGCCGCCATCCACGAAGATCTTCCGGCGGAAGATGCCATCGGCGGCCTTCGATGCGGCAAAAAAACCCTATCAAATACGAACGCCGCGAATGGGTGCCCGACCGGGGACGGTCCAAGCGTCGATAGGTTCTAATATATGGATGCTATTGATGCGCTGCGAGCAATAGAGACGGCGCTGCGACTTTCCAGCCAAAAGGTGATGGGCGACGGCCGACTCACAGCACCGGGCGCACCAGACCACGCCCACCTCGAGGAAAAGCATACAACAGAGGCCAAACGGCGCGATGTCGCGGTCACTTCAGGCGAACTTCTCGAGTACCCAGAAACCTACCAACTGACGCGAAGGGTCCTCCGGAACTGGGAACTCTTCCAGCCAGTGTTCAAGGACAAGAAACGCACTGAGGTGCACTTCGGGGTGGTCGAGGATGTACGCAGCACCATCGCCCACAGCCGAGACCTCATGTCGTTTGAGCGCGATCTGCTGTCCGGCATGTCCGGTCAACTGCTGGCCCAGGTGTCACGATATAGCCATGATCTCCACGGCTCGGCGATCTACTACCCTCATATCTAAAAGTTACGAGATAGCTTCGGCAACCCGGGACTCACAGAGAGCGAGAACGGCTACCAGAAGCCTGTTGCCCGCGTCGACGTAGGTGCGGTACTGAACTTTACCGGCAGCGCTCTCTCTGCCCACGGCCAACCGGTCATCTGTAAGATTCAGAAGACAAATTCCCGCCACATCAGTACCCAGCAAATCGAAGTCGCTCGCGGTGACGAGGCAGATTCTCTTACCGTTTCACTGAGGCCGATGTGAACGAGCACAGCCATTTTGGCGTCGCCATCACTACTCCCTCGAAATACCATCGCTATAGTGCGACGGACGATATCCGCTATTTCCACTACCAGGTGAACCCCGCGACCTTCAACGCCCGAAATTGCGCAAGGGACCAATGCTTGTTGGCAGGACTTCTGCCAAGGGTCGCCTCCCAAAGGACTGTTTAAGGTAGCGCCACCGCCACGAACGCTAGGACTGCCGCCGGTGGACCTTCAACAACAGGCGACGTTGCCCAGCGGACCAGTTCAGAGGCAAGATACGCTGACTCATCGGAAACCAGCAGTTACGTGGGCTGAGACAGGAAAATCTCCGGAAGGAATGAAAATTGCTCGTGCGCCCAGCCGGGCCTTCAACGTCTCCGTAGCCGACTACCGCCGAATTGACGATTCCGAGGCCACCCTCGATGCGAGTGGCAAACTCAAAGCGTAGGGTTCATTGACGTCATATGACGCCAATACATCAGATATTTCACGAGCCCCCGGCGATGGCAAAACGGCGCCACGGGCCCGAGCCAACATTCAAATTATTGCGGTTCTAATAAGTTAAGCAGAAATGGCCCCTCACGAGGCCACTTCTTCAACATAACTGCAGGTCAGAGTCGAGCTCATTTTCCCAGGCCCCTATCAGATTCGAACTGACCAGCCCCGCTGTCCTGCCATAGATCCATTTCGGGCTGTCAAGAGGCACTTAAGGCCAGTTTCTGTGTGGTGAGGTTGCGACAACAAAAGGTACTAAACACTCTCCACTCTGCACCGATTGGGATGAGTTTTCTATGACGAGGCGGGAACTCCCACCCAACTCCTGCACGGCCTCGAGTCGAGCCACTGAGCCATCCGGCCATGGGTAACATTTTACTCTTTGCTCATACCAGCCTGACACGCAGGGGCAGCCCGATTCACCGCCCGAGCAAATTTTTCATGAAACGGGCCAGGAACAAAACTTCCCAAGGCCAGCAACGGGCACCGGGCAATCATTGGGGATCCTCACAAGTCAGGCGTCATAAAGCCAGGACAGTCCCCCTCGTCAGGAGGTTTGCCGTGTCCACTGTGGAACTTATGGCTTGAAAGGAGTCAGTAGACCTTGTTGGCCCCGCCGTCGGCCATGAGGGTTTGACCGGTCATATACCGTGAATCGTCAGAGAGCAGGAATGCGACGATCGGGGCGACATCTGCTTCGGGATCTCCAAAGCGCCCCAGCGGCACCTTGGCGAGGGAATCCTTGTACATCTCGGGAAACGCCTCGCTCCAGGCCTTTACCCCTGCGGTGAGCGCCATGGGTGAGACGACGTTGACGCGGATGTTGTCCTTGGCCCATTCGTTGGCTGTGACACGGGACAGCCCGCGGATGGCTTCCTTGGCCGAAGCATAGGCAGCCTGGGTCTGCTGTCCCACCATGGCAGAACCCGAACCGAAGTTTACGACCGAGCCGCCGTTGACGGCCAGCAGCGGGTAGGCAGCGGCCATGAACTGGCGGGTGGCACGGAAACCTGTGTTGAAGGACAGGTCCCACTGTTCCTCGGTCAGGTCGTTGAACATGGCCTGTCTCGATGCATGGGCGTTGTTGACCAAGCCGTCCAACCCGCCAAAGGTTGCTCTGGCCAGTTCGACGGCGGCAGCTGCAACCGCCTTCTCGCTGACGTCGCCCAAAATGAACCGGCCGCTCACACCAAGATCCCGTTCAAGTGACTCCCCCGCCTCGCCGTTGACATCAACAGCCACGACCTTGGCGCCGCGGGCCACCAACACCCTGGAAATGGCACCCCCAATTCCTGAAGCACCACCGGTGACGATGACTACCTTGTTTTCAAGTTGCATGTTGACTCCTTGGTTTCCGTTGGTGGATTCGGTGCATCCCTGGTTGCGGACTCTGTGGCCAATGCTGGCAGAAGTTGCAGCCCCTATTTGGAGATCTTGCCCATCAGCCCGGCGACGGGCCGCAGGAATATGGGCCGGGCCAGGAAGCAGGCCCCCACCATGACGGCCAGCGAGGCGGCAAAGATGCCAAAGCCCAGCCAACCGGCGTCTTGGCGGGCGGCGAACATGTGATTTAGGTTTGCCAACGCCCCCGTACACAGCACCAGCGCCACGTGCATCACGAGGAACCCGGTAAAGAACACCATGACCGGGAAGTGGATCTTGCGTGCGAGCTCGATCGGATAGGCCTTGTCCAAGGCAGCCTTGCCTTGGGGCCACGCCGGGCTCATCCGTACGCCACTAATCGCCGCCAGCGGTGCGGCGATGAACACCACAGCAAAGTAGGAAAGCACCTGCAGGGCGTTGTAGTTGACCCACCCGCTTTCCACCGGCCAGTTCAGCGATGCATATTGCAGGCCGGCGCTCAGCGCGTTGGGAAAGATGTCCCAGCTTGTGGGCACGATCCGCATCCAGGCACCGGTGGCAAACAAAAGCACCACAAACACGGCTCCGTTGAGCAGCCACAGCACATCCAGGCTGAGGTGGAACCACAGTTCCAGGCTGATCTTGGCAGGCTTGCCCTTGGTTTTCAGCAACCCCGTGTTCTTGCGTGTCCAGTACGCTTTGGGCCGGGCGGTGGTCCGCACCTGCCAGCCCGACCGGATGATGAGCACCAGAAAGAAGGCGTTGAGGAAGTGCTGCCAGCCAAGCCACGCGGGAATCCCCACGGGCGCATTCACAGGCAGTTCGCTGTGGCCGGGGTACTGGAGCAGGAAGTCTTGGATGGGCGCCAATTCGCGGGCCCAGCGGGCTGCAAGCACGACGGCGGCCAGCGCCACCACGGCGATTGCGACCCACTTGAGCAGTCCCAGCCAACGTTTGCTTTCGCCTTGGGAAGGGGGCTTGCTCTTGGTTTTCAGTGACATCTGGCACTCTCCCTAGACGCCCGCGGGAACGCCGCTGCGTGCTGCAATGGCCTCTTGCAGCTGAGGCAGGACAGTGAACAGGTCCCCGACAATGCCAAAGTCGGCGACGTCAAAGATCGGAGCATCGGCGTCTTCATTGATGGCCACAATCCGCTTGGCCGTCTGCATGCCGGCCCGGTGCTGGATGGCGCCGGAGATGCCCACAGCTAGGTAAAGTTCGGGCGAAACGCTCACACCGGTCTGGCCCACCTGGCAGCTCTGCGGAACATATCCGGCGTCGACCGCTGCACGAGATGCCCCCAATCCAGCTCCGAGCATGTCGGCCAGTTCCTCCACCAGCACAAAGTTTTCCTTGGAGCCCAGGCCGCGGCCGCCTGAGACCACGATCCGGGCCGACCGGAGCTCGGGACGGCCCGAACCTGCCACCTCCACACGCGCATTCGTGATGGCTGCGCCCGCTTGGCTGGAAACATCCAGCTGGCTCACCTCCACCACGGGTGAGGCAACTGCCGTGGCAGGCTCGGAACCGCTGGAGGAAACGGTGACCAGCGCGATTCCTGTACCAACACTGGATTCCGTTGTGTAGCTTCCACCGAAGATCGAATGGCTTGCCACGACCCGGTCACCGTCCATGGCCAGGCCAACCACGTCGAGAATCACAGCGTGGCCGGTACGGGCGGCGAGGCGGCCAATGACTTCGCGCGCCGTGGGGCTCGTGGAGGCCAACACGGCAGTGGGTGCATAGCCGGCGATGGCCTGGGTCAGTGCGGCCACCGACGCGGCTGCGACCAGGTTTGACGACGCCGTGCACTCACCGACCACAACCACCGCGGCCCCCAGCCCGCCCAGTTCCTGGACGAGTTCAGCAGAGGCGCCCGGGGGTGCGGCCAGGACGGCGACGGGCACGCCGAGGCTTGCTGCCAGGCTGAGCAGGTGGGCCGTGGTGGAGCGCAGCGATCCGTCCGCTGCAAGTTCAATGTTGACAAGAATGTTGCTCATGATGGGCAGCCCTTTCAGATCAGGTTTTCGGCGCTGAGGAAGTCAGCGAGTTGTGTGGCGGCGGTTCCGTCGTCAATAACCTTCATGCCGGCTGTGCGGGCAGGACGCAGGCTTGCTGACAGAACCACGTTGCCGTTAGCCTGGCTGGAGGCCGAATGCCCAAGCTGCGCGGCGCTGACAACCGTTACTGGCTTTCGCTTGGCGGTCATGATGCCCTTGAACTTGGGGAACCGTGCCTCGGCGGAACTCTCGGTGATGGAAATAACGGCCGGGAGCTCTCCGGCCAGTGTCTGGATGCTTTCGGCGTCCCGGCGCTGCCCGGACACACTGCCCTGATCGATGGCAACGGTGTCCAGGGAGCCCAAGTACGGCTGCGCGAGCAATTCGGCAATCATGGCCGGCACAACGCCGCCGCGGCCGTCGGTGGACTCGTTGCCGGCAACGACGAGATCAAATCCGCCTCCTTGCACCGCACCGGCCAACGCCTTGGCGGTTGTAAGGGCGTCGGAGCCTGCAAACGCGTCGTCCAGCACGTGGATGGCCGAGTCCGCCCCCATGGAGAGAGCCTTGCGCAGCGCTTCCGTGGCAGTTCCGGGGCCCATCGTGACGGCCACAATCTCCACCGACTTGTCGGCATCCTTTTCACGCAGCGCAATTTCCAGTGCACGCTCGGTGATTTCATCGGCAACCCGGTCGCTGGCGGCCCGGTCTACGGCACCGGATGCGGTCAGCTTCCTGTCCTCGCCGGTATCTGGGACCTGCTTGATCAGTACTGCAATCTTCATGGCTTTCCTTCCGTCCAGACGGCCCTAGGCCGTGGCTGCTTCCAGTTCTTCGGTGGTGGTGACCGCTTCGGCCGTGCGGTGCGTGTAGGTACCCCGGTCCAGGACAACAATGTCCGCGACCCGCACCTGGAACTCTGCGCCGGTTTCGGTCTTCCAAATGCTGATGGACAGCTCGTCGCCAGGCACCACGGGTGAGGCAAAGCGGACACTGAGGGAGCCGAATACCTCCGGCTCCGAATCACAGACCTGCTCCAGGATTACCCGGCCGGCAAAGCCCATGGTGCACAGGCCGTGGAGGATCGGCGTGTCGAAGCCGACCATCTTGGCCAGCTGCGGATCTGAATGGAGCGGGTTCGTATCGCCGTTAAGACGGTAGAGGAGGGCCTGGTCAAGGGTGGTTTTCTCCACGACCGTCACATCCGCCGGGCGGATTGGAACCTCCCAGCTGTCGGCCGGTCCCTTTGGGCCGTCGAAGCCTCCCTCGCCGCGGATGATCATGGTGGTCACGCTCGTGGCCACGGATTCACGGGTCTGAGCGTCCAGCAATTCCGTGCTCAGCTCGATGACAGCGTTTTTCCCCTTGTCATACACGGCGCTCATGCCACTGACGGGGACCACGGTTCCACTGGCGGGCAAGGCCCGGTGCAGTGTGATCTGCTGGCCGCCGTGCAGGATCTGCGAGAGCTTGAAGTCGCCCAGCTCATCCATGGGGCCCGCAGAGGAGCCCAGCACCACCGCGAACGTGGGCAGGACCTTTTGCACGATGCCGCGCGAATTTTCGGTGGTGAAGGCCAAATTCTTCAACTGATCACTGGCACCGGCGCCCACGCTCAACGCATACAAAAGCGCATCCTTTGACGTCCAGGTGAAGGGCTCCCCCTCATTCTTCTTTCCAATGTTATGCATGTGGATCGCCACTGCCCTGCTCCTTTCACGGGGGTGTCCCCCAACGATTCAGACGGCCACCCGAAGGTGGCGTGGATCACTCCATACTGAATACTATAACGAGATTCTAGTTCTTGTCTATGGCCGGGGCGTTCAAGTTTCGTACCTCCCCTGCAGTTGGCCGAACCCGCTGGATGATATGAGGCGCCCTGCCGGCCCCCAGATGGGGAGGCCGGCAGGGCGCCTCACAGTCCGCTGCGCTCCGCGCAGCTCAGGCGGGGACGGTTCAGTCGGCGGCCAACACGGGAACCTGGGCCGGTGTTCCGCGCCGGATGGCACGTTCCTGCATTGTTTCCGGAACCCACTGCACGGGATGACGCTTCAGGAGCAGGGCAACGGCAACCGCCAGCACGGCGAACACGAGCACGAAGACGAAGCTTGCGCTGATGCCGCCCTGGGCCACAACGGTGGTCTCCGGGTTCTGGTAGCTGGCAAGGATGATGGCCCCGATGGCCGTGGCCGCGGACTGGCCGATGTTGCGGACCATCGTGTTGGTCCCGGCTGTTTCCGAGGTGTGCGTTTCCGGGATGGCTTCAATGAGCACATTGGGCAGTGCGCCGAAGGTCAACGAGATGCCAATGCCGTTCAGGGCCATGGCCAGGCAGAATGCCACCACGTTCCCGTAGGTGAGAAGGATGATGGGTATGACGAGTGCCATGAGGGTCAGCCCGCCAATGAAGACCGAGCGTGCCCCGAAGCGGAACGCGAGCTTGCCGCCCAATGGAGAGAAAAGGTAGCCGACAACGGCCGTCAGTGCACTGAAAATGCCTGCTGCCGCCGGGGTGAAGCCCAGACCAAAACCCAGCACCGTCGGGTACTGCAGAACCATTTGGGTGGGGACCGACATGCCCCCGATAGGGCCAAGGGCAGCGAGCATGGTGGCGGTCATGACGAGGGCGATCTGGCGGTTCTTAAACATCCTCAGGTTCACAATGGGAGACTCAATGCGCAATTCCCACCAAACCCACATGGCTGCGACGACGATGCCCACGGCCATCAGGCCAAGGAACTCGACCGAGCCAAACCCGGTCTTCGAGACGTTGGAGAGTGCCAGCAGGATTGCGCTGACGGCGATCGGCAGCAGGACGGCGCCGAGGTAGTCGGGCTTGTCCTTGCTGGGGATCAGTGTGTCGCGGGGAATCACCGCCATGATGGCCACCGCCGAAATCACGGCAAGCACTGCGGAGAAGATGAAGATCAGGTGCCAGGAGAAGAGCTGGATCATGACACCGGCAATGAACGCCCCTCCTGCGCCTGCGATCAGGGCTGAGGCTCCGATCATGGAGACGCCCACGGGGATGCGTTCCTTGGCCATGTGTTCGCGTGCCAGCCCGAAGGCCAGCCCCATCAAGGCACCGGCCGTGCCCTGGATCGCACGGCCCAGGATGATCATGCCCAGGCTGCCGCCGATCAGGGAGATCAACGAGCCGGCGCAGGCGATCATCAAGACAATGATCATGACCTTCCGACGGCCGTACATGTCGCCGAAACGCCCGCCCATGACACCGGCGGAAGCGGAAACCAGGAGGTAGGCCGTCACGACCCAGGCCACCGTGCTGGCATCCACGTGGAATTCCTTGATCAGGGTGGGAAGCGTTACGTACATCATGGACAGTTCAAATGCCGAGACAACCTCGGCCAGGATAAGAACTGTCACCACGGCGGCGAATCCGGGGCGCTTGAGGTTTTTCAGGGGTCCGGATTTCCGGAGGTTAGCTGTGGACATCTTCGTCCAGCCTTTCTTGGGTGTGCTGAAAAGAAAGTGGTTGTGCCCTCACGGAATCGGCGGGCAATGTAACGAACATTCCTTGGAACGGCGGATGAACACGATGGTGTTGCGCCGGCCGTTCCCCGCCTGCGCTGCCATATAAGGCAGCGCAGGCGGTTTTGACACGCTTCCCCGTGGCACACCGTGGACCGGTGCGCCACGGGGCAAAAAGGGAGAAGCATTTTAGGCAGGGTGCCTAGTTGGTGCCGTAGGCTACGGACTTGGTCCAGAAGAACTCTTCGAGTCCCTCCAGGCCTCCTTCGTTGCCGTTGCCGGAGTGGCCGATGCCGCCAAAGGGGCGCTCAGCCACTGCGTTGGGTGCGCCGTTGACCACCACTTCACCGGTTTCCAGCGCTTCGACAACCCTCATGGCACGCTTGGCGTCTGAGGTCCACACGTAGCCGGATAGCCCGTAGTCGGTGCTGTTGGCCAAGGCCACGGCATCGGCTTCGTCGCTAAAGCGCAGGACGGCCAGGACGGGGCCGAAGACCTCCTGCCGGGCCAGTTCACTCTGCCGGGCCACGTCCACCACAACCGTCGGCGGATAGTAGTAGCCGCCAGCCAGCTCCCCGCCCAGGCGGGTGCCGCCGGTCAGGACGCGGGCGCCGTCGTTCCCTGCCTGGGCCACCATGGCCTCGATGCGGTCGATGGCGCCTTGGTTGATGACAGGTCCGCAAACGGTGTCCAGCTCCAGCGGGCTGCCCACTTTGAAGGAGCTCGCAATCTCCGCCACTCTGGCCGCGAACTCTTCGTAAATGGAATCCTGCACCAGCAGCCGCGTAGGCAGTGCGCAGCCTTGGCCGGTCATCATCCCAAACGCCATGAAAGCGGCGTGCAGGGCGGCCGCTTCGAGATCCGCGTCGGCAAACACCAGGTTCGCCGATTTTCCGCCCAGTTCCAGCAGTACCGGCTTGAACGTCTGCGAGCACTGGGCCGTGATCTTGCGTGCCGTGTCGGGGCCTCCCGTAAACGAAACTTTCTTCACGAGCGGGTGGGCCACGAGAGCAGAGCCGGCTTCGGCGCCGCCCGTAACCACGTTGAACACGCCGTCGGGAATGCCGGCCTCACGGATGAGGTCGGCAAAGAGCATGGCGCTGAACGGGGTCAATTCACTGGGCTTGGCCACAACAGTATTGCCGGCTGCCAATGCGGCCGGAACCTTCATGGCCAGCGACATGAGCGGCGCGTTCCACGTGATGATGATGCCGATGACACCGTACGGCTGGCGCAGCGTGTGCCCAAAGGAGCCACCGGCACCGGCCACCGACGTGACACGGCCCAGCGGCAGCTTGTCGGCCCAGCCGGCGTAATAGCGGATCCACTCGGCCGCGGCGGACACCATAAGCTGCGCGGTCCCTGCCGGGGTGCCGTTGTCAGCAGTGGCCAGGGCGGCAAACTCTGCCGCGTGTTCCTGAACGAGGTCTGCCAGCTTCAGTAAGGCGCGCCCCCTTTGCGCGGCGGGGGTTGCCTTCCAGGCAGAGAATGCCTCATGCGAGTTCCGGACGGCGTCATCAACATCGGCTGCGCCCGCCAGGGGCACTGCGGCATCAGCAAGGCCCGTGGCGGGGTTGATGTGGTGGTGGGTGTCGGAGCCCGAGGCACGTGTGGTGGAACCAATGCGCAGGGTCACCTGGGGCAGCACTAATCCGGGTGCGTTTGCTTCGGTCACGACGCTCATCTCAGGCCTCCGGCTCGTAGCGGAGCATGGTGACGTCCGCTTCGGGATACTCGCAGAAAACAGGCCTGACGCGCATGCCGATCCGCACGTCCTCGTGCGCAACGTTGACAAGCTCCGTGGAGAACTTGGGACCCTCGTCCCACTGCACCACGGCCAGGATCATGGGGCCCGCCGCGGCGAAGTGCGGTGCCACCGGGCGCGTGGTGATCGTGAAGGTGTAGAGCGTTCCACCACCGGAGATCTCGCGCCATTCCAAGTCGTCCGCCAAGGTGCGCGGTGCGAGCGGGCGGGGATAGAAGATGTACTCGCCCAGCGACGGGGAGTACTGGATACGGACCTTATGTTCCGCCAGTGCGTCCCAGAAAGGACGGGTCAGCGGGGTCGGGACCGGAAGCGGCCGGGTCAAGACCGGTGGCGTGTATGTGCTGCTCATGGTGTGTTCCTATTCCCCTTCGAGGATGAGTGCTGTTTGCTCGCTCATGATGCCGCCGTTGCCGGTGACAAATGCCCGGTTGCAGTCGGCAACCTGCGCTTCGCCGGCACGCCCCATGACCTGACGGACGCCGTCGATCACGTGGTGCATGCCACCGGCGATGCCCGCCTGGCCAAAGGAGAGCTGGCCACCAGCGGTGTTCATGGGGAAGTCACCGCGGAATGTGAGGTCGTGTTCATTCACGAACTGCATGCCCTTGCCCTTTTCGGCAAAGCCGGCATCCTCCAGGCTCATGAGCACGGTGATGGAGTAGCAGTCGTAGATGGAGACCATGTCCACCTCGTCCCGGGTGATCCCGGCCATGGTGAAGGCCTGGTCTGCCGCGTGGACCATGGGCGAGTACATGAGGTCCCTGGCATAGGTGGGTGTCTTGTAGGGGACGCGCTCACCAAAGCCCTTGATCCAGACGGGGCGGTTCTTGGACTTGGCGGCCATTTTCTTGTTGCCAATCACCACCGCCGCGCCGCCCTGGCAAGGCATCACAATTTCCAGCATGTGCAGCGGGTCAGCCACCATCGGGGAGTCCAAGACGTCCTGGGCTGTGATGGGCTTGCCATGGAAAATGGCGTCCGGTGTGGCACAGGCGTTGGTGCGCTGGTCCACGGCAATCTTTGCCATGGCCAGCTCGTCGTAGCCAAATTCGTGGCCGTAGCGTTTGGCGATCTGGGCGTAGGGGCCGTTCTGGCCAAGGTTTGCGTACGGGATTTCAAATTCCGCCTGCGGGGAGCCGTACTTGTTCGAGGATGCACCAAAGTACATCGAATCGTCCATCACAAACGGGCGGCGCTCGTCCGTGGGCACCTCGTGCGTCCCCGGGAAGGTGACCAGGACGGCGTCGCAGAGGCCAAGTTCGACGGCGGCCGCGGCGCGCCAGACGGCGGCGGCCGAGCCGGCCCCGCCGAGGTCCACGATCTCGGCAAAGTTCGCATCGATGCCCAGATATTCGGTAATGGTGGACGGCACGAACATGCTGGCTTCACCAATCAGGGGTGTGACGATGCCGTTCACATCGCTCGCGTCAAGCCCGGCATCGTCGAGCGCAGCCTTGGAAAGCCTGGCCCACTGTTCCAGGTTAAAGGTTTTTTCGCGGGCAAGTTTGCGCTCCGGTGGCAATTCGTAAAAGCCAAGGATTGCGGCTTCTCCTCGAAGTCCCATGGTGATCTCCTCAAATATTCATTCGTTTTCATCCTCTGCACCTGTTTTTGGGTGCACGGGATGGTGATCTGTTGGTGGTTGCGTGAACGTGCTGCTGCTGTTATGGGCTGGCGCCGGCCGGAGTGTTTTGCAGGACTGAGACCCTCAAGCCGATCTCGGGATGGTCAACTCCGGCAGCCAGCACGGCGGGCAGCCTTTCCGGGAAGTCCCGGGGCGACCATTCCGCGTCTGCCGGAAGGGCCAGGATCCCTTGGATTCCGCTGTTTCCAGATCCGTCATGCACCTCTGAAAGCAGCAGATCGGCGCCCTCGTCCCAATGGAAGCCTGCCGTTGTGGCGCCCATTCCGGTGGAATATTCCCGGGCACCAAGCACTTCGCGCAGGACAGCCCCGGCCTGGGACAAATGTGCGACGTTTCCATAAATGAGCGGAATCCGCAGGGGCGCAGTGTCGGGCTGCTCCCAGGGGCAGGCGAGGGCGCCGCCGTCGTCCGTGCCGGTGATCTCTTCCACGCTTTGTGGCGCCTGCACCATCTGGGCAAGGAAACCCAGACCCGTGTCTCGGGGGTGCAGGAACGCTTCCTGCCATTGGGGGTGCTCAAGGTTTATCAGGATCGGCTCGATCCCGGCTTCCTGCGCCCTGGCAATGGACGCCCGAATGTCATGGACCTTGAACGTGATGTGGTGCGGGGCTGCATGGCCACCGTTGTCGGAGAGGAAACGTTGGATGAACGAGCGTTCCCCGCTGCCCGGTTCCAGCAATTCCAGTCGCATGTCCTGTGCCACGGCCAGCTGGCAGGGACTGAAGGCTTCCATGCGGAAGCCGCTGGCCCACCGGGCTCCCAGCTCACGGTTCAGGAGTGCACCGGCCGGGCCCCACGAAGGGACTGCGATGGCCAGATGGTCAAGCTCGTGGGCGCTCATGCCGCCACCTCCCCGCAGGGGGCGGCCGACGCGCCGGCTAGGCGGTTTCGGCCTCGAACTGTGCCAGCCGCAACCCGACCATCTGCACGAATCTGTCCGAGATCCGCAGCGCCTCGTCCATGGTCTTGTCCCCGGACAGCAGCCTGGCCACCAAGTCCATCAAAACACACCAGACCATGGCTGTGATGTCCGAGGCCTCGTCCAGCGCAAGCATGGAGAGGTCCGAAAGAATGGGTTCCTCGAGCACCGTGCCAAGTTGTTGCATGAGCGCCGAGACGTCCGGATCGTTCGTTGAGCGCAGCATCAGGATGGCCTTGTAGAAATTCGGCTGCCGTTCGAACGCAGCCAGCGCCATGCGCAACCGCAAGGAGATGGTTTCGATCGTGTCGAGCTTTTCCTTCCGCGACGGCCCCACCGCGTTGAAAGGCACACTCCAGTCGTACACGACATTCGCGTACAGGTGTTCCTTCGAGGAGAAGTACCTGTAGAGCGTTCCCAGCGCGACGTTCGCTTCCGCTGCCACGTCCCGAATCTGGATCGATTCGTACTCGTGGTTGCGCAGCAGCGATTTTGCCGCATCCAGGATCCGCTGGCGGCGCAGCTTTTGGTAGGCAGGAAGCTCGGTCCTGTCGCCAGAGAGTAGTTCGACCATGGTTCGCCTCCTGCTGGGATGTCTTGTGGGCTTTCCACGCTACCACCGGGGCCATGGCGGGCTTGGGTTCGGTGGCGCTCATTACCGCTGCTTCCAGCGGATCAGGGCGTCGAGCGCCTCAATCTCGTCGCCGGCAACGCGCAGCGGGTTGATTTCAAGTTCCTCCAGCTCGGCGCCGAGGCCCAGTGCCACCTGAGAAATCCGGAAGATGGTCTCGGCCAGTTTGTTCAGGTCCGTCGCAGGATTTCCGCGGAAACCCTTCAGCAGGTCAATGCCTTTGAGGGATTCGAGCATGCGGCGGATCTCGGCCGGCCCCACGGGCAGCAGGCGCAGCGCGGAGTCCTTGAGGATCTCCACCATGACACCGCCAAATCCGACGGCGAGCACCAGTCCCCATTGCGGGTCCCGGACAATTCCCACGAGCAGTTCGTTCCCGGCGGGCCGCATGGGCGAGACGGCCACACCCTGGATGTGCGCCTCCGGGGCGAGATCTGCCACGGAGTCCATGATGAAGTTGTAAGCCTCGGTGACCGCCTGGGCGTCGCGTAGCATGAGTCGGACTCCGCCCACCTCCGTCTTGTGTGCAATGTCCTCGGAGGCAATCTTGAGGACCACCGGGTAGCCCATGTCCCCGGCCGCCGCAACGGCCTCCTCGACGGACGTGGCGATGGCGGCGGGAACATAGGGAACGCCATGCCCACGCAGGAACGCGCCGGCCTCAATTTCGCTCCAACTCTCGGCACCGGCTGGCTTCACAATGATCTCCGCCGGCGCCACGACGGGGTCGGTGGCGAGTTCATCCGAGCGCTTGCTCCACCATGCGCTGCGTGCCACGGCAGGGATGCCGCGGTCAAAAGAGTCTGAAGCATGCGGCAGGCCGTGTTCCTTGGCGAAAGCGCGCCCAAAATCGGTGACCACGGTGGGCAGGAAGCTCATGCCGATGACGGGCTTCGGGGATGATGTGAGCTGGCGGTGCAGCTCATCCTGGTTGAGGCGCCCCATGTCTGCCATCAGCTGGTTCTCCGGCCAGGCGCTGTTGACCACGATAAAGTCAAAGTTGTCGTCGTCGATGAAACATTGGTTGGCCTTGGTGATGATAGTCGGATCAACCGAGATGTAGCCGGTGGTGTCCATGGGGTTGTTAACGGTGGAGAAGGTGGGCAAGCCTGCATTGTGCAGGGCCTGCACCGTGTTCTCGGAGGGGGCGGGCATTTCCAATCCCGACTCCTCGGCCTTCTCGGCGATCAGTGCGCACATGGCGCCGGACCCCGTCACCACGCCCATGCGGTTGCCGGAAATCCGGCCATGGGATTCCATGATGCCGGCGGTCGCCACCAGGTCCTCGATGTTGTCCACGCGCACCACGCCGAACTGCCTGCACGCTGCGTCGATGACCTTGTCATCCCCCACGAGCGAGCCGGTGTGGGCGGCTGCCACGCGGGCGGAGGCTTCCCCGCGCCCGGCCTTGAACACCACGATTGGCTTGCCCGCCTGACGGGCGCGTTTCGCGACGGACAAGAAGTGCCCCGGGTTGGTGATTTGTTCCAGGTAGGCGGCAATGACGCGGGTGTCCGGGTCTTCCACGAGCATGTCCATGACGTCGATGGCGGTGATCATGGCCTCATTGCCCACCGTGACGGCTGTGGAACAGCCCACACCGCGGGAGGCCATGTGCGGCAGCAGGTAAATGGCCAGGGCGCCGGACTGGCTGGCCACGCCAACACCTCCCGGGATCATGGGCATCTGCGTCATGTGGCTGAATGCGGCCACTTTCGCGTGGGAGTTCACGAAGCCCAGGTTGTTCGGGCCCAGAATGAGCTGGCCAGCTTCGCGGGCCTGCGCCACGAGCCGCGCCTGCAACGCCTGGCCCTCGGCTCCGGCCTCGCCGAGGCCGGAGGCCAGCATTATCAGGTTGCGGATGCCCTTGACCCTGGCTTCTTCAAGGATGGTCTCCAGCGAGTTGACGCCGGTGATCACAATGGCCAGATCGGGCACGGCGGGCAGTTCGGCGATCGAGGTGAACGACGGCTGCCCGTGGCACTCCTCGCCACGCCGGTTGACCATGTACACCTCCCCCTCAAAACCGCCTGCCAGGAGGTTGGAATGGGTGAAGTGGGACCAGCTGGACTTCGTGTTGGCGCCGATAATCACAATGCTTCGGGGCTCAACAAGCTCCCTCAGCCGTGCTGTGTCAAGATTCTTCAAGGTGGCGGCCTCGCCTGTCATCGTTGTCATGCGAAAAGTGTTCCTTTCGGTGAAACTTAGATTACTGAAGTATTGTTCTTTGCCGCAGAGTTCCTGCGGCCGTGCAGGGTCTAGCCTCTGGGGAGCCCCAGAATGCGTTCGGCGATGACATTGAGCTGGATTTCAACCGTGCCGCCGCCAATGAGGACCTGCGGCACACCCAGCAGCCCGGTCACCGCATCCGCCGGCGCCTGGGCGAACAGTGCCGCCGGGCCAGCCAGCTGCAGAACCAAGGTGGCGGCTTCACGGGAGAGCCGTGCGTGGGCCACCTTGGCCAAGGAGGAGCCAACGCCGGGCTGGAGTCCGTTGACCTGACGCAGGGTTTCGCGCAGGTTAAGAGCACCAATCGCGGAGCTGACGGCCACAATGCGACCCAGTGCCGCGTATGCTTCGTCGGCGGTTGCCGTGTAGCCACCATCATTGATGAGCCGGCGCAGGGACTCCTCGGTTCCGGCAGAAACGCCGGAGGAGATCTGGGTGCGCTCGTTCTGCAGCGTGGTGGCCGTGATGCGCCAGCCTTGGCCCGGTTCGCCCAGCAGGTAGGCGTCCGGGACGAACACGGAGTCCAAGAACACCTCGTTGAATTCGGCGTCGCCCGTGGACTGCTTCAGCGGCCGGATGTCCACGCCCTTGGCCCGCATGTCAACGAGGAAGTAGCTCAGGCCCTTGTGCTTGGGCACGTCGGCGTCGGTGCGCGCCAGGCAGATGCCCCAGTCCGCTTCATGGGCCCCGGAGGTCCAGACCTTCTGCCCCCTCAGTTCCCAGCCGCCGTCGACCTTCACGGCGCGGGTGGACAGGCCGGCGAGATCGGACCCGGCGCCGGGTTCGGAGAAGAGTTGGCACCAGATGAGTTCGCCGCGCAGGGTGGGGAGGGCGAACTGTTCCTTAACGTCTTCGCTGCCGTAGGCGAGGATCGTGGGCATGGCCCATTCGCCAATCACGGAGGAGGGCTGCAGGAGGTTGCGGCGGGCGTATTCCTGGGCAATGACGACTTGTTCGGCGGGGCTTGCGCCGAGGCCGTAGGGAGCCGGCCAGTGCGGGGCCGCAAGTCCATTCTCGGCTAGGAACGTGCGCTGCGAGCCGCGGGAGTTCCACCGTCCGCCGTCGTGTTCGTTGGCCAGGGCTGCGGCCTCGTCCAGGAGTGTGCCGATGCGCTGGCGGAACGCGGGGTCTTCCTCCGGCAGTTCGATGTCGATGCGGCGGTCAAGTTCCAGGGCCGCACGGCCCAGTGCGGTGGCTCGTGCACCCACCGGGGCCACCTGGGCCGCGGTGGCAATGGCGCGGCGCAGGTACAGGTGTGCGTCGTGCTCCCACGTGTACCCGATGCCGCCAAAGATGGTGACGGCCTCGGTCAGGGCGTCCACCGAAGGGACAATGCCGGCCTGGATTGCGGAGCCGGCCGCGAGCGCCTGCTGGTCGGCACCCTGATCCAGGGCCACCAGCGCCGACCAGGCGGCAGCGGTGGCCAGTTCGCAGGTGATGAGCAAGTTGGCGCACTTGTGCTTGACGGCCTGGAAGGAGCCGATGGGCTTGCCAAACTGTTCGCGGATCTTGGCGTAGTCAGTGGTGGCTTCCACCGCCCAGCGCATGATGCCCGATGCTTCCGCGGCGAGCACACCGGCCTGCAGGGTTTCCACGTACTGCCCACTCAGGCCCGCCAAAACGTCATCAGCATCGATCAACAATCCATCCAGCACGAGCGTTCCTGCGTCGCGGGTCAGATCCGTGCAGCCGCCGACAACCTTGGAGAGTCCCGCGCTCTCGGCATCAACGAGCGCAAAGCGGGTTGCCGCCCCGTCGACGAAACCGACAACGAGCCATTCGGCGGAGAGCAGCGACGCCACAGGTACCTGTCCGCTCAGTGTCCAGCCGTCACCTTTGGCGAGAGCCGTCACTGCGGTGGTTGGCATGACGAGGGCGCCGGTGGCACCTTCGGCGAAGAGGTCCAGGCCTCGTGTGGATGCCTTGCAGTCCGCGGCCCCGGCCACGGCAGCGCTGGCCAGGACGGTGGAGACGTACGGGCCGGGAACTAACCGGCGCCCGAATTCCTCGACGACAACACCCGTGTCAACAACGCTGCCGCCCTGCCCGCCACGCTCTTCACTGATGTGCAGGGCATGTAACCCGTTCTCCACGAGCTCATCCCAATGCGGGGGGCGGCCCCCGGCACCGTAGCTGTCAAGGTTTTCGTGGGTTTGGCGGATATCGGCAAAGCGGTCGGCAAAGTCGGATACTGCGGTGGCCAGATCGGCTTGGTCTTCGGCGAGGTACAGCGGCATCTAATCACTCCAAGATCACGGACGGCAGTTCCCGAGAGGGTACGCAACGTCCAGCGGCACATTCAATAACTGAAACTAGACTCTAGTTTAATTTTGTGATGCACGCAACACTTTTCTGGAATCAGGTTTCAAAATACTGGCAACCCCTTTAGTGGACCCGGTGTAACGTACATCGACGCCCAACGTGGTGTTCTATGCCTGGGGCAAGGTTTTCAAGTCCTTGGCCTTGGGTGGGGGCGAAATGAAGGGTCGGGGCACAGACAGAGGCGCGCAGCGACCATCCCTCGAAACGCTTGCCATCGAGGTGCAGTCGTGACGGCCCGGCAGCCAGCGTAGATTGCGTCCCGCGAGGGGTTGCGTCCCGCGGAGTGGCGGAGCTTGCCTCAACACCCTGCGGGTCAGTGCTTTGATTATGCTGCAGTGAGTTCTGGGGCAAAATTCTTTCTTCCACCGGGGTGGGCGTTGTGGCGTTCATGGCCTTGAGTTCGGCCATGGAGGCCTCACAAGAGGTAGCGGCGGTCCCCGGCTTCGCCTTCGTCATGTTGCTCGAGGAGGCCGGCGCCGGCGAGCCGGAGCATAGCTGCCGGGTGGGGGAAGACCCCCGACGACGTCGGTGCGGCGTTTGATCTCTTTATTGACCCGCCCAGTGGGGTTCAGGGTCAAGATCTGGCGCCAATGCCTGGCCGGGACGCCGGTGAACGCAATCGCAACTTCCCGGGCGGTGCGGATGATTGAGCCGACCATGTCCTGGGACCCCTTTGGGCACGACCTGAAGCACGTTGCGCATGAAATGGACCCGGCACTGGTGCCAGCCCGCACCCTGGAATGCCGTGACGATGCTTTGGGAGACGACCCGGTGCCCGCCCCTGGCTTTGCAGTAGGTCGCGTCGAGGAACACGTACGGGTACTCCATGGTGGAGAGGTCCCGGTCCCGAGCGCTTTGACTGTGGTCTCGACCTTGCAGGTGGAGACCCCGTGCAGGCAGGCCTCCATCACCACGGCGCAGAGGGCCTGGTCAACGCGGCGGCGGCGGCGCTCCAGCAACGCAGGAAAGAAGGAGCCGCGTAGCTTGGGGATCTTCAGGTTCAGGTCCCCGGCGCGGGTGGTCAACGTTCTGGGCCGGGACCCGTTGCGCTGGGTGGTGCGGGCCTCGGAGCGTTCGCACGGGGCGGCACTGATGAACGCGGTTGCCTCTGCCTCGATGAGCTGCAGGCACAAGGTTTCGGTCGCGATCCGGATCCTTATCGGAAACATCGGTGAGTTTAAGTTGGCCAAGCAGGTCGAGCAAGTCGAGCAAGTCGAGCAAGTCGAGCAAGGCAGACTAGTCTCCTGCGCCGGTAGTTCGTTTCAATAGTCTTCCGAGTGATTCAAGAATCTCCTCGGCCGTCTTCGTCCAGATAAACGGCTTCGGATTCTCATTCCAGCCCGTGACCCAGTTACGAAGGTTTTTCTCCAGCGCCTGCACGGTTCGGTGATCGCTGCGCTGAAGTAATTCTCGGGTCACTTCGGCAAAGAGACGCTCTACGTGATTGATCCAGGATGAGTAAGTGGGTGTGAAGTGCATCGTGAACCGCGGGTGCCGTTCCAGCCAGGCTTTGATGGTCGGGGACTTGTGGGTCCCATAGTTGTCGCAGATGATGTGCACATCCAGGCCCGTGGGGACCTGAGCGTCAATCTTCATCAGGAACTTCTTGAATTCAACGGCCCGGGGTTTGCGATGACGTGGAGGCGATCACGGTCCCGTCTTGAACGTTCAGGGCCGCGAACAAGCTCGTGGTTCCATGGCGGGCATAATCATGGGTTCGCTTCTCCGGCATGCCCGGCATCATCACCGAACGCCGGCTGTGACCTTGACAAGGCCTGGACCTGAGATTTTTCATCGACGGAGAGGACAACGGCGGATTCTGGAGGACTGAGATACAGTCCCACAATGTCATAGACCTTCTCCACGAAGAACGGGTCGTTGGAGAGTTTAAACCCGTCGGTGCTGTGGGGCTTGAGACTGATAGCTTTCCAAATCCGCCCGATCGTGGACTTGGAGATCCCGGTGCGTTCAGCCATCTTGGACCGCGACCAATGGGTCGCATTCTCCGGCGTGCTTTCCAAGGTGGCCACCACAATGTCTTCGACCTGCTCGGTAGTGATCACAGCCGGCCGCCCTGGGCGTGGATCATCACTGAGCCCCTCCAGACGGTGTTCGACAAATCGTGAGCGCCACTTCGTGACCGTCGGGGCCGAGCATCCGACCACAGTGGCGACGTCCATATTGGCCAACCACTCAGCGCAGGCCAAAACGATGCACGAACGCAACGCCAAAGCCTGGGAAGACTTTCGCCGGCGAGTCCAACGAGTCAGCTGTTCACGCTCTTCCTCAGTGAGGATGAGCTCCGCCTTGGGGCGTCCGGTGCGTGTCATGAATTCATTTTGAAATTTATTCAACGAATTTACGGCGCAGGACACTAGTGACCGCCGGTCAGGATCTTCAAGGCTGAATTTGGGCGGAGCTGCCAGCCGCCCCGGCAGGGCCCTGACGTGGACTGCCATCCGAGAGGCCTGGACGGGTTGTAGGCGAGGTCCCTGCTCCACAGCAGGTGATATATCCCGGAAGAAATCTGATTGGTTGCTCCGGGCTGCGGATCATCGCAAGACGGGAGAAGGTAACAGGCTCCGTAGCCGGCCAGCCATTCGAGATTGTGCGGCTTCACCCCGGTCGCCCCCGTGCAAAACCTGATATTCCCACCCGACCTGCGCACAGACTTCACTTGTCTTTCAGAACTGAATCTCAGCCTTTTCAACAACGCGCTCCGCAAGCCGCAGGTCACAGCCGAATTGCCTGCCGGCTGGTTGGCGCGCGAAGTAGTCCGGATAGTGCCGGGTGCCGCCGCTG
>JBDTQM010000046.1:0-22323 GCA_039932175.1 Specibacter sp. | reverse complement strand
GCTTTGGGCACGCCCTGGGCAATCCGTTGGCGTGCCAGCTGGATCTGTTCCGGGGAAAGCTTCAGGACCCGGTCGTAAACACCGTTCCTCTTGGCAATGGCAATGCCCTCGGCCTGGCGCTCACGGATGGTCTTGCGCTCCAACTGCGCAATGGCGGCCAGGACCGTGAGCATGAACTCCCCCTGTGGCGTATCAGTATTCAGGGCCGGGTTATCGACGAACTCCAAGGCAACACCCTTGGCTTTGAGTCGCTCAACAAGAGCAAGAAGGTCCGTCGTGGACCGCGCCAAACGGTCCGGTGACTTCACCCGAACCGTATCCCCATCCCGGACGTAGATCAGCATCTCCTGAAGCTGGGCCCTGTCGTTCGTGTTCTTGCCGCTGACCTTCTCAGAGAACAACCTATCCACGGCACCCAGTGCCTCGAGCTGCCGCGCCTCGTTCTGATCGGCGGCGCTCACCCGAACGTAACCAACCACCTGCCCTTTATGTCCAGACACTATTAAGACCCTCCATCAGTTATGTCTAACCATATCCGAACCAGACCCTGATGGACGTCACTTTATGGCGGTTCCCATCTGTTCGGTAGGGTACACCCCGATGAACTGTGCAGCTTACCAGATCCTGTCAGAGTGGTCGTTTTATGAGAGGTGTCGCCCATACGGGGACTCTCTATCGCTTTCGGTGTCGTACGTAGTGCATCATTGGAGTCATGACGGACGTGTTCCTGAGCTACGCCTTGCGAGACGTTACTGTGGCTAACCCACTCGTAGCCGAACTACGTCAAATGGGTTTAAGCGTCTTTTGGGATCGCGACATCCCAGCCGGAGCAGTGATAACTGATGTCATATTCTCGGCCACATGAATCCGGGGAATCCCGGACCATCCGGCGCGCAAGCTTCGGGCCCGGCAGCACAGGCCACCGGCGCATGCATAGTGGGCACCCATGGCCAAGGGGAGGTGATACACAGGCGGACCCGTTCGGGATGGATTGTGAAAAGTGATATAACCGACGCTAGCTCGACTTTGCGCCATTAGTTTGCAGCCGTTGACCTGCAATCTGTCCGGCTTGTAACCCTTGGTCCTGTCCTTTGGAGTCATTGCGTATCTCAAAGACCGGTGGCCGTTACCTTGGCGTGTACACGGCAAGTGGTACACCGCGAACCTCTACATTTTAGGGTTGTATCTGTGTCTCCGGAAGTGGCTCCCGAACGATCGTTACCCGCCACCCTCTCGTTCGCCGTCCATCATCCTCCAGCGCTAGACTTAACATACTCCGAGCGCTGTTGTGCATCCCCCATTCTGGTACTGCACGCATTCCTGAGCGTCACTCGCTGACAAGGCTGGTTGGAGAACGGACCTGCAGCTGTATCCCGGACAGTTAAACTGAACCCAATACGCCCCACCTGGGACTCCTACTTTTGTATCAGGGAATCGCTGTTGCGCACATGAATCAGCTTCGGAGCGTGAGAATGCGGCAAAATTGAAAGTGCCATTCCAACAAGAACCGAAGAGCTGTTCAACCATGACGGGGAAATTCTGCGGTTCGCTGCACATGCCATCTTTGCAGCGACGCTCACCCGAACAGGACTGGGTGCATGTCTTGCCGCAATTCCCACAGTTCAGGACGTCGCTGTTGACGTCAGTACATTTACCCGAGCAACAAAGTTGGCCGCTGGGGCATGGAGTATCGCATGCCCCGCAGTTCTGTGTGTCTGAATTCAGGTTTCGGCAGCTGCCTCCACAATCGGTGTGGTGCGGAGGACAGATACAAGTGCCGCCTGCGCATATCTTTCCGCCGGTGCATATATTCCCGCACGCTCCGCAGTTCGTGGCATCGATGAGCGTGCTGGTGCAGGTTCCAGAGCACACAGTCGACAAATTGGATGGACAGATGCAGCTGCCACTTTGACAGATTCTGCGGCCGGAGCATGCGTTCCCGCAGGTTCCGCAGTTCTCCTTGTCCGAGGCGAAGTTGCGGCAGACGCCTCCACAATCGGCCTGACCTGCGGGGCAGATGCAGCTGCCGCTGTGACATATTTTTCCGCCCGCGCATGCATTGCCGCAGGTTCCGCAGTTCTCCTTGTCCGAGGCAAGGTCGCGGCAGACGCCTCCACAATCGGCCTGACCTGCGGGGCAGATGCAGCTGCCGCCGTGACATATTTTTCCGCCCGCGCATGCATTGCCGCAGGTTCCGCAGTTCTCCTTGTCCGAGGCAAGGTTGGTACAGGCACCATTGCAGCACACATTGTCTGCGCCGCAGGCTACACCGCAGGAACCGCAGTTAAGGGGATCGGTGGCTAGCGGAGCGCATTTTCCAGCACAGTTATTCTGTCCCTGTGGGCAACAGATACTTCCACCGACACCCGGCGCGCAGTATGCGTTTCCAAGGCAGCCCCACATCGCGTCGCATTCCGCGACCAGTTCCCGTCGACACTTAGCAAAGGCCACACCAACAAGGCCATCGCAATCCCGTTTACTGATGCAGTCCCCATATTGCCTGTTATCGCAGAGCTTAGGGCCACATGTTCCGTTCTTGCAGGTTCGTCCAGGGCCGCAGTTTTGTCCGCAGGTTCCGCAGCTCTCATTGTCCGTGGCAAGGTCGCGGCAGACGCCTAGGCAATCAGTCTGCCCTTGGGGACACACACACGTACCTCCAGCGCACACTTTGCCACCGGGGCACACGTGGCCGCACGCTCCGCAGTTCTGCGGGTCAGTGGCCGGGTTGCGGCAGATCCTGTTACAGCACACACTGCCAGCGCCACAGAAAACACCGCAGGAACCACAATTCTGAGGATCACTTGTAAGCGTCGTGCATGTCCCTCCGCAACAGGATTGGCCAGCAGCACAGCCCCACGCGTCCCGGCACTCCGCAACCAGCTCGCGTCGACATTTAGCCAGGGCCACACCAAAAAGGCCATCACAGGCCCGGCTGCTGATGCAATCCCCGTACTGCTTGTTGTCACAGGCCTTGGCTACTCGTGCGCTGCTATACACATCGTCTGACCACACCAGCCCGGCAAGTTCAGGCGCTCTCGTCTTGACTGTGGTCGGTACCCGATGAGCAAAAACGCCCGTATACCTTCCCTGTCTCACCCACTCTGCGCCAGACGCGCTCAAGGAGCGAGCTGCATTGGGCAGTGGTAGCTGGCCCATGAAATCCTGCCTCGGCTAGTCGTAGCTAAGCATCAGTGAACGTGTCAAGAAGGGAAAGAGATCGTGTGTGTCCACCTGACAGTCGTAGCGTTCAGTGACATGGGTTTGAGCGTGTCGAAAAATGAAACGGACAGCGACCTCTCTCCGGCCCCCGTTGGGCGTGAGATGTGCTTCGACTCCGATCAAGGCCTTGCCTTCATGCTGCTGGTTGAAGGCAAGGTGATAAATAGGGGGGTAACGCAATGCAAGATAGTTCATGGCACGGTGTTGGTCGCTGAGGCCGCGATTCCCCGAACGTTGGGTAAGCCATGAAAACAATTGACGGCTTGTCCGAATCCATGCCTCCGCATCTTCTACTTTCGATTCCCTATCAGGATCGGGGAGGGACCGTACAAACTCTTCTACAGTGAAGGAGAACAGCTGGTCCACCCACACCGCAGGAAGGTTGGGCTGAACGCTTGCTGAAGGTTCCACGTAAACAGCTACATGCCCGATAAGCGCATGAACAGTTTGGTCGTCATCACTGAGAGCCTCGACTAAATTCACGAGGTCCGCCGATTCCCGGGTAACGACAGTGCAAACTTCGGATGCTGGACCAGTGAAAATCCACTGCATTTGACGAGCAAGGTGGCGGTTCGTTTCGTCCAACAGGGTTGTCTTCATCTCCTGAGTCCGAATAAGGGCATCTGGGTCGGAGTCTGTCTGTTGGGCGTACTCCTTCTCAGCGCCCAAGTTGGGAAAACGAGCGCGAAGGTGACCAACTGCATAAACAAAACCTCCAGCCGCTTGAGCGACGTTGACCAAGCCCTGCACGTGACCGCAAGTGGTGCAACCAAGAGTTTGATTTTCGGCTCCGGGAGTTATTGCTGAAACGTGCGGTCCCCCGCAGCCACAGGGTGGGGTGTCTGTTCCGATGGTAACCCCGGGGGGCTGCATTGTTCCTGCACTTGGTGGTGTCATCGACTTCTCATTCATTGCCAACCGTCCTTACGGTTTCAGACCCAAGAATCAGCCATTTATTCATCTGTTCCGCCCGCTGGTGGCAACCTGAACAGGGCCGCACACCGACCGCGGCCGTCATACGTTCGACCGCGTCTCCAAGCCCGATCGGTCCCGAAACAATAAACCTCGGCAGGCGAACCCTATGACGAGAAGAGTCGAATGAGGGTTCCACGTTAGGCACTCTTGGTGAAGAAACCGGATCCATCGTTGCCCCTAAACTAGTGTGAAAAATATGTAGAGGCACTCTTTCACCTGACCGAAAACTCTCTACAGTGATCAGGCTAACTGTGCGTGCGTTACTATCGCGTTACTATCGCGTTATGGTCCCGAGAACTCGCCTGGTGTACAGGTGCCAAAGGCCCTACGCGATCGAGCCGACTTGCTCTGTCACCGTGGTACCGCTCCAGCCTGACACGTAGGGGGGGCAGCTCTATCCGAAGCTCGCTACTCGATCCATCGAAGGCAAATGCACCCTTTGCGGTGCCATGGACTGCGAACATCCGGTTGGTGAAACGTTCATTGTAGAGGCCCACGCTAATGCCAGAAATATCAGACCGAGTGAGGTCTCGTTCGTCGCTCGGCCTCGATATCCGTTGGCGCGCATAGTTCAAGAATCGAAGGACCTGGGCGATATGGGGGACGACCCTCGAGTGCGTTACGCGGCACAGCATGGCGCCCTCAATTGCGATGCGGACTTGGGACCATGTAAAGGCTTCAATGAGATGAAGAATTGGGACATGAACAACGTCTCACGCTCGAAAGACGTTGACGAAGATGACACGGTCGAGTTGGTCGACGAGCTATAAATTCCTCTGTCCTCAAGGCGAGTGTGTCTCGTAACTGCGACGTCTTCTAACTCATGCCATGCAAGACAACTGTTGCCGCCAACAACAGCGACCTCAAGCAATAGCGGAATGCCATCACGAAGCGGTGAAAACCACAGGACGGGCCGGCCTCTTCGCCAGCCTTCAGGGACTGTCATAAACGGTCGATTTTGGTGGTTTCTCTCCATAAGGTGCACCCCAACCCTCCATTCACCTTTTACTATCCGATTTTCGAGCTTCCTCTTATGCTCTTGCCATGAAGACAAACAGAAGGCACAGAGCGCATTTGATGCGAAGATCTGCCGGGGAGAAGAGGGGGATCTTTCTCGATCTCATTATTTGGACCGGGCTGGTGTCGTCGTCGGTGCGATTATCGAGGTTGTCTTCGCCCGACTTGCTTCCGGTGGGTGGCTCTGGGAGAGTGGCCCTGGCTTGACCTCCTCAGGGTGGTACGACGTTACCCGAAGCGCCATCGCCACGGCAGGCCTATTCGGATTGGGCGGCGCGGCCCTGTTGGCCTACCGACGCCAAAGAACAGCCGAAGGCCACCACCAGCTGGAAATGGACTCAGACCTTCGAGGACGCTATGCCCAGGCTGCCGAGCAGTTAGGTCATGAACGACCAGCAGTAAGACTCGCCGGCGTTTACGCCCTTGCGGCCTTGGCTGATGATTGGCAAGCAGTCGGCAACCTTGATCAGCAAAAGGTTTGCGTCGAGGTTTTATGCGCCTACCTCCGCATGTCCTACGAACCCGGCTCCAAAGCTGCCAAGCCTGGAGAAAAAGAAGTTCGCCTCACCATCATCAAATCCATCGTTGAACGGCTCCAGGACTCTACCTCCCCTACTTCGTGGAACAATCTTCCCCTTGACTTCACAGGAGCGGTATTCGACGGCGGGGTCTTCGACGGCGCGAGGTTCACTGCCGGGAAAATCTCCTTCGACGGCGCGAGGTTCACTGCCGGGAAAGTCTCCTTCGACGGCGCGAGGTTCATCGGCGAGGATGTTTCTTTCGAAAACGCAGAGTTCACCGGCGGGAAGGTCTCCTTCGACAACGCGATATTCACTACCGGGACGGTCTCCTTCAACAACACAAAGTTCACAAGCGGGGAAGTTTCCTTCGACAACGCAAAATTCACCAGCGGGACGGTCACCTTCAACAACACAAAGTTCACCGGCGGGATCGTCACCTTCTTCGGCGCGAAGTTCACCCGCGGGACGGTTTCCTTCGACAACGCTCAGTTCACCAGCGGGACGGTCTCCTTCGACAGCGCTCAGTTCACCGGCGGGACGGTCTCCTTCGACAGCGCTCAGTTCACCGGCGGGACGGTCACCTTCTACGCCACAAAGTTCATGGGAGGGTCTGTCACCTTCGCCGTCGCGAAGTTCACCGACGGACACGTCAGCTTCAACAGCGCGGAGTTCACCGCCGGGATCGTCTCCTTCTACGCCACAAAGTTCGTGGGTGGGTCTGTCACCTTCTACATAGCGAATTTTACCGGCGGGGAAGTCAGCTTCAAGAAAGCAGAGTTCACCGGCGGCCACGTCAGCTTCAGAGACATTTCCGGAGCCAGTCCGGGCCGCCTTACCTTCGATAAACCCGAAGTCTGGGCTGCTCCACCGATCGTTCCATGGCGTGATGGTGAGACACCGCCATGGGTTTCACCGGACGCGTGGCCACCCGTTCTTGCGCCCGCGACACAAATAGAGCTTTGACACCCTGCCTGATTACCGATTCTTCGTTGTACTGCAGGACGGCCCGACACCGTCAACGGCGATGTCCATGAAGCGGTCCGTCCCTCCCTCGCCACAGCAACTGGCGGAAGCCGCCATGTCAACGGTGCAAATCCCCGGGCCGCCAAAGAGCCACAGCGTCAGCGGGAGAGGTCCCAACCTGAGACAATGCCTCTCCTGCGCTGCGATCCCGCGGCCGGAATCCGGCACTTCAGGCAACGGCGTCATACGGGAAACAACCTCCGAAGGGCCGGGACGAGATTCCGAAGAGACTCCGGCGGTCGCGCTGCGCCGATGTCGGCAGAAAACACTGCTGTCCCGGCCGCGCAGCGCCGCCGGGTCAGGCCCGAAAGTCGACCCGCGCAGATGCCGGCATCGTTTCGGCTTAGCGCACGCCGGAGTCAAATTCCATGCGTATCTCGGTGAAGGTCCCGGTTTCGACGACGACGTGTTCCGGCACCGCGGAAGGCAACGGCGCGCCGGTGAGATTTACGGCGTGCAGTTCGTAGGTTCCCGACGGAAGCTCCACCCGGAATTCCCCCTGGTCGTTGCTGATCGTTTCACGCACCGTTGTCCCGGCGGCATCGGTGATACTGATCCGGGCAGGCAGAGGAACCTCGCCGCAGGGCGTGGAGTCGATGGTCACCGCGCATCCGGCATCGACGGTGGTATGCCCGCTGATTCCCGAAGTCACGGGCGCTATCACGCAGGAACCCAACATTCCCGCTATGCATCCCGAGAGGACCACGGGGAAGAGGAAACGGAACAAGATGCGCATATCACTACAACGTTCCTGAGCGGCACGGGTTCCCCGTCGTTGTTGCCTTCGCCCGTAACCTGATGATGAGCGGGCCTTGCCCGGCCGGCACGCGGCAACGCCTCCGTGACGGCGCACCGGCTATCTTGTCTGATGGAAGGCAGTTATTTGCGCGGGAAAGGGCAAGGGCATGAAAGGGAAAGTGCGAAAGATCTTCTGGTGGGAGGCTGTCGGCGCGTTAGCGAGTGCGGCGCTCTTGATCCTCACGCTTGTGAACCGCGAATGGATCGAAGTCATCTTCGGCGTGGAACCGGACGGGGGAAACGGAGCCATGGAATGGGTGATTGTGATCGTCCTGGCAGTGCTGACGGTGCTCTCGGTGACGCTGGCCGGCCGGGAATGGCGCCGCTCCGTCATACGGGAGGCCACGTAGCCCGTGCCTGCATTCCCGCCATGCCCTTACAAAACCAGTTCGCAGCAGAAATGAGAAGTGATGACTGAGACAGCAGACTCTTCCGCTCCGCAAGGGTCGGAGGAATGCACGCGAGTTGAGCTCCCCGGGCCGGCATTCCAGCCGTCCGAGGAGGAGGCGACCCGGGAGGAGGCACGCCGGCCCGACTTGGACCAGCGGCAGGCGGCCATCCGCACCGAACGCCGCCCGGCAGGCCCGGAGGAAGCAACCCGGGAGGAACGCGATCTCCTCACAGATGAGCCTCCGCAAAACGATGATGTGCCGGCGACCGATCCGGCGGAAAGTTCCCAGGAGTAGCCATGTCGCCCGTATCGATTTTATCCAACACCTCGCTCGGCGACGGGCCCACCAACAATGCCACCTCGACCGTGGGGGAACCGACCGCCGCGGTCGCCGACAAGCATATGTTCATGACCGGGAACTGGTATGCCAGTCAGAGCACCGACGGCGGCGGGAACTGGAAGCACGTGGACCCCTTCACTGCCCTGCCCTCGGTCGCCGGGGGCTTCTGCTGTGACCAGGTCGTTCTCTATGATGCCCGACGCGGACTTTGGATCTGGATCCTGCAGTACATCCGCCGGAACGGGGCCAACGTCTTCCGCCTTGCCGCCGTCCACGATGCCGACTTCGGCAACCCGGGTGCGTGGTATTGGTGGGACATCGCCCCGACAACCCTCAATGGAAACTGGACGCAGCTGTGGTTCGACTATCCCGACGCGGCATTGAGCGCGGATAACCTGCTAGTCACCTTCAACGTCTTCAACAATGTTGGCACCGGCCAATGGCAGCGGGCCGCCGTCATGCGGTTTCCGCTGGCGACCATTGATCAAAAAGGAACGTTAATCTTCGACTACTGGTCGACCACCAGCAACGGCTCCCTCCGTCTGACCCAGGGCGCCGACCGGACGATGTACTTCGCCAGCCACAATTCCAGCAAGCAGGTACGGCTGTTTTCGTGGGCGGACGGGCAGAACGGCATCAACTGGTGGGACATCAACGTCGCCGCGTCGAGCGATGCGATTTCTTCCAATGCCCCGAACAACGTGAACTGGCTCGCCCGGGCCGACCGGCGGATCACCGGAGCCTGTCTGGGCAACAGATCCATTACCCTCATGTGGACCGCCGGCAGCGGCCCCAACCGGCCGCACCCCTACTGCCGGGTCGTGCAGATCGGCGAGGCCTCCAAACAGGTCACGGCCCAGCCAGATGTCTGGAGTTCCGCCCGGTCCTGGGCCTACCCGGCCGTGTGCACCAACAATGCCGGAGTAGTCGGCTTCACCGCGTTCTACGGCGGGGAAGACCGTCACCCCGGTCATGTCGTAGGCATCCGCGAAGACAACGGGACGTGGAGCACGGCCTACAGCAGGCTCGGAAGCAACTCACCCAACGAACCGAAGTGGGGAGACTACCTCTCCTGCCGCCGGCACACGCCCGCGGCCGAAACCTGGGTCGCTTCCGGCTACACCCTCGAAGGCGGTGAAACACGCACCGACATCCTCCCCCGGGTCGTCCGGTTTTCTAGGGTCTGACCCAACCCGCCCGACCCCGATACCGGGCGCCAGCGGACGAACAATCCTCAAGAGGCACCTTAGCCCAGCCTTCCGGGAGGAGATGGCCCGGCCGCACTGAGCCCCGGATTGCTCCTGCCCATACTCATCCACAGGGAACGGATCGAAACCCTCGTCGGAATCGACCCATATGCGGGCAGCAGGATCCTCGAATGGGCAATCGTCACTGCCCTGCAGCCTGGGCAGGCACCCATAAGAGCAACTGAACCGTAGGTCGGTACCGAATCTTTCTTGGCTTTCGGTGCCGTCCTCATTCTCTTATTTTCTTGTCTCTGGCCGTTTGATATGCCTGCCAGCAGACCATTGGGCGGGGTACCAGTCGCGGACCGATTTGGTCATCGTTGGATCCGCTAAGAAAGTTTCAGTCCTGGTTTTGCCGCAGGATGTATCCAGCCATCCCAGGAACGGTGAACTGGATGGATCCATATTCAGGTGCATAAACCACACCCTTGGCGATGAGTCGTGAACGGATGACGGCGAGTTTGTTCGTAGATTTTCCCATTCTTGCTGCAATCTCCCCTGTTGAGGACGGCTTGTCTCCCATCTGAGCCATGGCATGTAAGTACCGCCTCTCTGCAGGAGTCGCGCGCTGCCACCTGGCCTCATAAAAACCACGATCTAGGTCTTCCGTGCCATATCGAACAGCCAATTGAGCATCTTCTAAATCAATAACCTTGCCGGATGTGGCGTCCCAAGCCGCTCGTCCGTAGATTTGAAGAAAGAACGGATAGCCGTTTGCTGCACTAAGAAGGGTCGTCAGGGCTTCAGCTGTAGTCTCAGCACCCAGCCTGCTCATGGGAAGCGTCAGTGCTTCTGCTGCAGCCTGCTCGTCCAGTTGCCCGATTGTCCGGTACAAGAACAGTCGCTCTCCATAGGTCCGCGCCTCCGATACTTTCCCGGGCAAGTTGGGGAGTCCTGCCCCAATAAGGTAGAAAGGCCAACCGCGTTGCCCTGCTAGGTGCTGGATGGAAAGGAGGATCGTCAGGAGCTCGTCGTCCAGATCCTGCATCTCATCGATAAATAGGCCGAACCCGGCGCGCCCCTTTTTCATGGCCAAAGATATGTCTTCGACAAGCTCCTCCATGTCGATATCAAGATTTCCTGAATCGGCTCGACCGTGTGTGGTCGTCAAGGATACCGACGCACCTGATGCCCCGAGGCTTGCCGAGATATTTCCGATGCTTCCCATGACATTTTTCAGATACGCCCACACAGGCTTTCCGCGAAGTTGTCGGGCACCAACTTCCAGCTCTCGGGCGAGCTTCGCTCTGGTGATACCTTTTCCTGCTTGTCCTGGTTGGGCCTCCAACTGAATGACGAACCAATCGTGTCGTCGTGCGTGCTCGGCAAAAACATTCAGGAGTACCGTCTTGCCGACCCCTCGCAGTCCCGAGAGGACCATGCCCCGGTCCCCCACCGTGTTGGATTTTGCGCGTGCAACCAGAAGATCAAAGGCATCAATCTCACCTTGGCGACCAACGAGCGCCGGAGGCTTTACACCAGAGCCTGGAGCGAAAGGGTTCATAGCTGGATCCATGAACCCATAATAGCAAGTAATGCATATAAATAACAAAACTTGTTATACAAACATATAGTTTGTTATCTGTCGGATGGCCTGCCCTGATTAATGATGCTATGCAACGACTGCTGAAGTTGAAGCAGACCGTGTTCGCCTAAAAGTTCAGCCAGTTGACCCTCGGTCCTGGCAATATTTCCCAGCGCAGCTTTTTCAAGTTCCACGCCCCTGGGCGTCAGCACAACGAGTTTCGCCCTGCGATCGTCCGGGTCAGGCTCTCGAGTGACATACCCGAGTCGCTCAAGGACATCCACGGGTTCACCCATGGTATGAGGAGTGATGGTCGCCCTGCGGGCGAGTTCCGCCCTGATCGATGTGCGCCAGACCCCCAGAGTGCGCCGGGCGATGCGGGAAACTAGTTTCCACCACAGCCTGTACGAGCTGGTGGCCGAGCATCGAATAGGCGCCATCCGTGCGGAGAAGAACGACAACCATGCAGCAGGGAACATGGACGCCCCACGCCAGAATCTGCGCATCCCAATGCATCAGAGGAATGCTAGGGCCGCGGCCCGGGCGCAATCCCAAGAGCCGAAAGTACCTACCAGCACGGCTGCAACGATGCCGCCAGTGAACATGCCGGCCAGCCTAAACCGTGAATGGTGGGCGCGTTTGTCAAAGCGTTGATAGCTTATGGATCATTTTGACCTGCACGTCCCCTGAATCGCCTTCAGTATTCGTAGGAGCTGACACTGATACACAAACTGCACGTCTACCTCGCGGACGGGCGGCTCGCGTCAGGAGCGCTAGTCCTCTACTGGGGGCTTTGTGCTCCCCGCGGCCTCTGACGCGTCAGGGTTCCAGCGGAGCGTGATCTGGACGCCATGGTCGGCTTCTGTAATTCTCAGGTGCAGGTCAGCTCCGTAGAGGTTGTCGTGGTCAATGGCGTGGCCATCGGCCCGGGCTTGGGCAACGACGCGGGTCACGGCCACTGCCATGGCCCTGCCCCAGTCGGCCGGGTGTTTGCTGGAGGAGCTCTCGGTAGCTGAATAGTTGCTCATGGCGGTCCTGGGAGAATGGTCAATGGATGGTGGGCAAGTCGAAATTCGCAGAGATGCTATTTGTTTCTGCGCTCGAGGGGAACCTCCATTTGAAAGCCGCACCGGCAGCGCACGACCTTCATGGGAGAACGTCTGGGAGGCTGCCACGAGTCATGGTGGGGGCCCAGCCGGGCGTGGGGCGATGGCATGCGCTCCCCGGTTGGAGTCATGGCTTCGCCACAGTGCAGGTAACCCTCCATGCCCGTGGTGATGTAGGGGATGCCGAACGCCTTCAAAACGTCCTTGTCCATCTTGATCGTGGGCACCAAATGCCCATAAAAGCTCTCGCACTGGGTGCATAGATAGTCGACGTCAACCATGTCGAATATGTCGGGGACAGGTGTAACGGATTCAAAACACAGATACTCATTGGTTCCGCAGCGGCAACACCAAGGACGGTCGTCATCGCCCACGTGGGGGATCTTCGGTGGAGGTTCTTCGGTTTGAGGGATCATCCTGGTCACTCCTTGGTGCGTGGCCTGCGGCGGGCCGTTCTGGATCCGTGTAGCCTCACCGTAAGGCACAGCGTGCGGTTCGCGAACCAGAATTCACTCTGTGTCAGGTGGATGGTGAGGATTGATTGAGGGCGGCGTCCTCCAAGACGCCAGCGCTTCATTGGGTGGGCGGCTGGACTAGTCTCTATGGTGTGGACAGTGGGATGGTGCGTCCATTTTATCCGATCAGATAGGGGCCATGTCTGCGCTGCGCAGGCTGAGCCCCGTCATATGGGCCGCGGTGTTTCGTGGATTCTTGATGGCCTGGAAATTCAAAATATTGCGACAGCGGGCTGCCAGCACGCACCGAACGTTTTCACCGCCCAAGTCTGGTCTACGGGAACGATTTACCTCATCAGTGAAGTCATCGCGGACCTGCATTTCGGGTCTTCGCCGACAAGTCCGGGCCGCAATGATGCTCGCCCGTGGCACAACGGTGCCCGCACAGCCCCTGAACGCGGCGGCCATCCCTGTGTGACAGCCGGACCAACCCACCAGCCTTGCCCTGGCCGCAGCTGTGGCGTTCCTGGAAAGCTGGCCGGAACCAAAGTCCTTCAATTCGTCTTTCGTCTTTAGTCTTTCGTTATGTTTCGTATTCCGTTCTCAGACGAAATACGTTACGCTTGTGTCATGAGTGAAAACACGATTGACGTCGAGGCACGCACCTGCCGGTTCCCGGGATGCCGGCGCCCGACCAGTACTCCGGAGGCCGGCACCGGCCGGCCTCCGGAGTACTGCGACGATCCCACCCATACTCGCGCCTCCGCATGGCGGGCACGCCAGCGGACCAGTGAGGATGTTGCCCGAGCGGCAGAGACGCGTCCGGTGGATTCGGCGCGTCAGCGGGCCAGTGAGATCACCGGCCAGGTCAGTGGCATGATCGAGCACCTTGGACAGCAGCTGACAGTGCTGGTGGAGGAACTGCGCACGGTGGGTGACCCCGAGGCGGCGGAAGCCCAGATTGAGTCGGTCGCCAGCGAGGCGGCGGAGCAGGTGGCTGCCGCAAATGCGCGCGCCACCCGGGCCGAGCAGGCCCTGCGGCGGGCCGAGGCCCAAAAGGATGAAGCCGACGCTGCAGCCGAGGAATCCACCCGGGCCGGTGAGGAAACCGCGCAGGACCTGGCCGGCGCCCGGCAGGACTTGGATGCCGCGCGCGTCAGGGCTGAACAGCTTGGCGGGGAATTGGCGGAATTCCAGGTCTCTGCGGCTGCCGAGCGGGACCGTGCACAGGTTGAAAGTGCCAGGCTAAGGGACGAGCTCGTATCGGTTCGTGCAGAGCTGGCTCTCACCGTGCAGGACCGTGACGCAGCCACCGCTCGGGCCGTGGGAGCGGAAATTGCGCGGGGTGAGGCCGAACAGCGCACAGCCGTGGCAGAACGGCGGGCCGATACGGAAACCGGCCGTGCCGACAGGGAAGAAGCCGAAGCCGCGGCGGCCCATGCGCAGCTCGATGCCGTCCGGGGCGACCTTGATGCCGCCCGTGAGGCTGTGGGTGATATGCGCAGCACCATCGCGACGCTGGCAGCGGAGCGTGGGGCGGCTAGGGCCGATGTCGAGAGTGAGCGCGCCCATGGTGATCAGCGGGTCAAGGACACTCATGACACTTATGGCAGGCAAATAGAGCAACTGCGCGAGGAACTCACCCGGGCCCGCGAGGAGGTCAAGCCGCAGCGCCAGCCCTCTCCCCGGCGAACCAGCGGGACGGACTAACAGGCCCGAGGCCTGATGCTGGTGGTCACTTTGGCGACTGCAACCCAGGTCTTGCCCGACTGGACCCCATGGCCAGGGTCGGTGTGCCATCGGCGGTCGCCAGTGGGCGGAAACCCCGGCGGGCGTAGATGGTTTTGTGGTTGTCGCTGCGCGCTTCGGTGTAGAGAGCCGCACCGGCAGGGACCACGCGCTCTATGGCTGTCGTGGCGAAGGAGAGGCCTTCCATGGTTTGTGGGTACATGGCGAGGTAGGAGATTTTGTAAAACTGGTGCCCGGGCCGGGTCCTTTTCCACTGCTGGATGGCGTCTGCATTCCGGGCGGCGCGTTGGGGGTGCATCTCCTTGAGTGCGGGAACAATGGCGGGCAGCAACAGCACAAGGACGATGACCAGGAACGCTCCGCCTGCTCTCATGATGGCCAGGAGGATCTGCAACCCGTGGCCGTCAGCGACCCGTATCCAGGCCAAGAGTCCCATGACCACAGCAATGCAAAGCCCGATAGCTGCAATAATTTTCCAGGCTGGCCGCCGTTTCTTGTGCTCAATGACGATGATTGCTTTCTTGTCCCAATGCCAGAGCCGGCCGCCACAGGCCAGCAGCGCCAGGGAATACAGGTGCATGAGGTAAAGGTGTCGGGCGCGGCGGTGAATGCCGATGTTGGAGGATTCAGCTGCGAAGGCTTGGGCAGCAACCCAGGCCAGGGCAGGGGTGTCCCGCAGGCGGGCCCTGTCGATCCTCATGCCTTGCCTGGATGTTCTGTGGTTTGTTCGGCTCGGGTGCGCTGCCCGGGTCGCAGGCTTCCTGGGCTGGCCCCATCCCAGGGCCGGCCCTTGTTGTGCTTTCGCTGGAGCCTCCTCACTTCTTTCAAGGTGGCCGTTTCAATCAGCTCGGAGATCGAGGCATAGCCTTCGAGCTGGCCTGCGGCCAGGAAGGCTGCCCGGACCTGATCCGCGTCGACCGTGGTGAAGTAGGGGGCGAAAGATGAGGGCTTCTTCTTACTCATGACCATCCTCGTCCCAGGGAACCGGTCCACCGGTGTAGCTGCCAACACTTGTGTGGTTCCTGGCCTGGCGAACCTGAGCCATGGTCATCGTGTTGGCCCGCTCCGCCACGATAAGTTCCCCACAGTGTTCCAGAATGATCTTCCGGCGTGCTATCAGGTCCGCGAGTTGCTCCATGCCGGCCCGCTCGTCTTGATGGCCGTGGGCCAGGCCTGCTGCGTAGCCGCTCATCCAGATCCGCCAAGCCACCGGATCACGGGTAATGAACACGGCCAGCTCTTCCTCGTCCATGCCACTCCCCTACCCTTCCCCGCCACCGGTGATGTCCGCCGTGCTGGCTGCATGGAGTCCTGCCACTTCAGCGATGCAGTCCAGGCGGAGACCTGACCAATGGAAATGATCATCCACAACGATGGGGGCTTGGGAGTAGCCGAGGTCTTCGGTCACGTTGTCATTTTCAGAAGCTGACGGCACTAAATGTCAGAAGTCCTCTTCACTACGCCCTGGTTGGCGGTCTTGTTGCCCTAGGCCTTTGCAGCAACTTCGTCTGACAAGGCGGAAGCCTGTGCCCTGCCCTTTGAGAACAGAACTAGTGAGCAACAATGACTTTAGTGCATATGGGTACTGAACGACCAGCGTTCAGAAGCCGGCTGCACAACCCCGGCAACACCGAGATCGGCGTGCCGTCAGCTTCTGAAAATGACAGTGGGTGTGGTGTAAGAACGGATAGCACCTCGCTGGTAATCCCCCAGGCGCTTGCGAACCTGCCCCGCCCCCCCAAGGGTCCCTGTGCCTGGTCACTGCACCCCCAATCCCCCACAGGTGTCGTCATCGGCCCGCTTTGCTTCTTGACAGCCACATCGCAGGAGCTTCGCCGAACTCTCGGCAGGCGATCAGGGGTCTGAGGATGATTCGTACAAGATTTCACGCTAAGGAAATCGCGTGGCTCTGGGTGTCCCGGTTAACGCCCGCCCCTTCACCGAGCTTTTTTGCGGGCACGGTCTACGGGAATCTGGCGCCTGCGGAACCACGCAGTTGCGAACATTTCAGAAGTGCTCTGCACACGCTCCGGTGGTGGACCATCTTGCCGGACGCCCGGAATGAGACTTATCGCTGCGATTTACGATGCGGTCAACTTCAGTGCAGTTGCGTGAACGGTTATTCATGCAAGGACTGGGTCCACCTCCTTCAGGTGGAATTGTTTCAAGGATTTGTCCGGTGGGTACTGTCGCAATCGAGACCGGGGTCCATTAAAGCCACCGCCATGACTGAGACCGTCTTCCCTCTCTTTGTCGTAACCGCATAGGCAGCGTGCGATCAGTCGAGGTAGGAGACGACGGTGCTGTCCCTCAAATGGCAGCCGAGACAGCGACTTGACCCATGGTGACGCGAGCACGTCCTGGAGCGAGAGCGCCCGTTCGGATCGAAACCATCTGCGGCGCTCGGCGGAGATGAAATGGCACATCCACGCGTAGTACCCCAGTACCACATGCACCTGCTAGGAAGTATTCCCTGGACCGATGTCCGGGCAACGGGCAATCCGTAGCGTGAAGAGCGACGCAGGGTGCACACACGGTGGCAGCCCGCACGCTTACAGAATCGAGATCCGCTCATGTTTTCCCGCTCACGACGTCTTTTTCACGTCGCTCTCTCCGTGGTCTTATCCCTGACCGTTATGGCTGCGTTGGCCTTTGCTGGCGTAGCGGTGGCTGATGCACAAAGTCACGTCGCTCCACCGCAGCAGGGCTTGCAGGGATTTCCGGTGAACCGGCCTTCCTCCTTCGGCGCGATTGTTGTCGCCGTTGTACTGGGCGCGTCGGGCACCGTGGGGAGCGACGTTCTGGCTCCCTACGAGGTGTTTGCCAACTCCCCCGAATTTTCCGTCTACACAATTGCAGCGCAGTCAGCTCCTGCGCCAATTGATGGAGGTCCCGCGATAGTTCCAACGTACACGTTCGAAGACGTTCGATCGGGTAGGGCCCGACAGCCGGACGTCGTTGTTGTCCCGGCCGTTGGCGCCCCTGAGGGGCCGGAGGAAACCGCGATGCGGGCGTGGATCGTGGAGCAATCAGGCCGCGGGGCCCGTATCTTGGGTGTCTGCAACGGATCGAACGTTCTGGCCGGGACCGGCATCCTCGACGGGCACAAGGCGACAGGCCACTGGTCACGTCTGGGTTCGCTGAAGAAGAGCCATCCCCAGGTCCAATGGGCGCAAGGCCTGCGATACGTCCAGGACGGCATGATCACCACCACAGCCGGTGTTACCTCCGGCATCCCGGGCGCGTTGAAAGTCATGGAGGACCTGGCCGGCGCTGACGAAGCCGAACGTGTCGGCCACCTAATGAACTACCCGGGCTGGTCGCTCCCGGCACCGGCAGCAATACCCGTCCAATCCTTTGCCGCCTCTGACATCCCCGTCGGCCTCAACGCCCTCGTCCCGTGGTTCCGGCCGACGATCGCCGTCGGGCTCTTCAACGGTGTGGGAGAAGTCGACGTCGCCAGCGCGTTCGAGGTCTACTCCATGTCTTTCGCAGCCCGCGCCGTGCCGGTCGCCGCCACTAAGACGGTCACCACGAAACACGGGATGGTTCTCCTCACCGTCCCGGAAGCACAGGCACCTCTTGTGGACAGGGTCATCGCGCCCGGCGCGGCCCGGGAGCAGGACATTGACCCCCAGTTGAGGGACTGGGCCGCGTCCCGCAATGTTCCCGCCGATGCCTTTGCGGGGACCGATGGGGTGCTCGGCTTCGATGGGGCCCTCGAGTATCTGGCGCAGCATACCGACCGCGCCACTGCACTGTCGGCAGCCAAAATGATCGACTATCCCACTGCCCATCTGGACCTGCCGGCCGGGGGAACCTATGTCCGTGTTCCGGTCCTGATCGTGATCGGCTTGCTGCTTGCCCTTCTCACCGGTGCCCTGCCGGCGGTCACTCGCACCGCTATCCGGCGTCGAGCAGAGGGACAGATGAAATGACCCGGTACATGAACAATTTCCGTCAGCGCCCGGCCCCCTCCGTGGGTGGGTCCGCGCAGGCCGTCCCGAAGGTCCGGAAGGGGTACGTATCCTTCGCCGGGCATTTCGGTGTGATGGTTGCGTTGATGTACGCGGGAATGCTCGTACTGGACCCCGTCTACGAGACGGTGGCGGGCATTGTCGGAGTCGACGACCCGTGGGGCCGGCTGCCCGTCCTCTCGAATATCGTCATGGCGTTTAACATGACCGTGCCGATGGTCCTGTACATGCGCCGCCGGCGCCACACCTGGCGGGCGGTCGTGGACATGTCGGCAGCGATGCTTCTTCCTGCAGCCCTGACCACGGTCCCCTACCTTCTGGGAGTCATGAGAGCCGGGACAATGATGTCTTTCAGCCATGCAACAATGATCCTGCTGATGGCGGTCGCCATGGTGCTCCGCTTTCGCGAATATGCTGGACACAAGAAGGAATATGGATTGGCCGCCACCGCACAAGAGAGTGGTATGTGATGCCGTTGTACCAGCTTTGCGCGATACTCGCCTGCTTGCTTCTGACCGGCTTGGCCGCCTTCCAGGGCGCGCTTATTGCCGGGGCTCCGCTCGGAAGGATGGCCTGGGGCGGACAACACCGTGTCCTCCCGCCCAAACTCAGAATCGGGAGCGCAATATCCATTGGTTTGTACGCACTTTTCGCGTATGCCGCGCTGGCCAAGGCCGGCCTCGCCCCGCCGGTGATCACCAAGTCCTTCACGTCCGTCACGATGTGGGTGATGACGGCATACTTCGCGCTCGGCGTCCTGATGAACGGGATTTCCCGCAGCAAACCCGAACGCTTGGTCATGACCCCCGTCACAGCTGCCCTCGCAGCCCTCTACCTGGTCCTTGCATTCCAATGATTTTCCACCTGGCGCTACCCGTCACCTGCCAACTGAAGACCGGAGGCCCCTTATGCACGTCACGTCAGGTAGAGTCCGGGGCATGACCGGGACGGGAGACAGGGAGCGCCTGGAGGCGTCGGCTCAACCGGCTTTGCCCACGCCGGGCCCCCCGGACGAACCGACCCGACAACGAAGATGGCGCTCCCGCCCGCAAATCAAAGACCTCCTAGTCAGCGCCGCATACACAGTTCCGGCCATGACGGCAGCCGTCATCGCTAACGAGACCGCAGTCGTGGGATTGGTTCTCCCATTGCTCGCGGTGGTGGTTTCCGGCACGGCACTGTTGTTCCGCCGTCGGGCTCCGATGATCTCGTTGGCTGCCACGGCCGGCATCATGCTCCTCACGTTCGCGGCCCCGGCCAGCTTCGCGGCCGTGGCGACAGCCATGGCACTGTACGCCGTCGCCGTCTACAGTTCAGCGCGGCGCACGGTCCATGGCCTGCTGGGGACCGGCGGAATCCTCCTTCTGTCCGGGATCCTCCTACCCCAATCGATGGTCGACCTTGGTCAGGCCGCCCAGGCGATCACCCTGCTCGTCGTCGTGACGCTGATCGGACTGAACGTACGCACACGCCGCGCCTATGTGGCCACCCTCATGGACCGTGCCGACAGGCTGTTGCGTGAACGAGAACACCTGGCCAGCATTGCAGCTGCCGCTGAGCGCAACGCGATCGCCCGGGAGATGCACGACATCGTCTCGCACGGATTAGCTGTGATGATCTCCCTAGCCCATGGCTCGGCGGAAATCGTCTCGATTGACCCTGCCCGCGCCGTGGACGCCATGCGCCAGGTCGCCGAGACCGGCCGCGTTGCCGTGGCGGACATGCGCCGGATGCTCGGAGTTCTGAACGAAGGCAATACCGGAGGGTTGGCTGGCACGGTAGCACCTGCGCCCGGAATGAGGGACGTCCCGGCGCTGGTGGAGCTTTTTCGTTCTACCGGCCTCCCGGTAGTCCTGCAGTTAGCCGGGGTTCCTCCGGAACCCCCCGGGCTCCAACTCGCTATCTACCGGGTCATTCAGGAAGGGCTCACGAATGCGCTCAAGCACGCGAGAGCAGCAACATCGGTTACGGTCCATGTGCAGTTCAGCGCGGAGGAGATCATGGTCTCGGTGACCGACGACGGGCAACAAGAGCCCGTCCCTGCCGGCCATGCCGGGCGGGGTGTCGCAGGAATGCGGGAGCGTGTCGCACTGTATGGCGGTACGCTGCACGCAGGCCCTCACACTGGCCGTGGATGGTCCGTGACCGCCCGGTTCCCGGCGCAGGAAGGCGCACCATGGCAACGGTAGCTGTCCCGACCACGCTCCCGATCCGGGTGCTGCTCGTTGATGACCAGACACTGGTCCGCATGGGATTCCGGATGGTGCTCGATGCACAAGACGGCGTCGAGGTGGTTGGCGAAGCCGGTGATGGCAGGACTGGAATCGAGATGTGCCGTACCCTGGCACCGGACGTGGTGCTGATGGATGTGCGCATGCCGGGCATGGACGGCATCGCCGCGACCGCGCTGATCGCCGATGAGTGCCCCCAGTCACGCGTCATTGTCCTCACAACCTTCGACCTCGATGAGTATGCTTTCGCAGCGCTCCGGGCCGGCGCCAGCGGCTTTCTGCTCAAGGACGTCGGGCCAGCTGAGCTGCTCGCATCCATCAGAGCCGTCGCCGGAGGAGACGCCGCCATTTCCTCCAGAATCGGCCGCCGGATGCTGGACCTCTTCAGCCAAAGGCTTCCCTCCGGCCACCGCGATTCCGGTGACAACGCGGTCGCGGCCCTGACTCCCAGAGAATCGGAAGTTCTCTCGGCCATCGCCGGAGGACTGACAAACACCGAGATCGCCCAACGGATGTTCGTGTCAGAATCAACGGTTAAAACCCATGTGGGCCGCATCCTGATGAAACTTGGGCTGCGGGACCGTGTGCACGCCGTTATCTTCGCCTACGAACATGGCTTGACCAGCCACCACCGGTCAAGCTGACTAATCCAGGTTCGCCCTGATTCAGATTGAGCGCGACGACCCCACAGTGGAGGATGTCCGGCGACTGCTGGACGAGTACCTGGCAAACATGTTCGTCACCGCGTCTGCCGATAGTGTGCGCGCGCTGAACCATGGGCACTATCCGAGCCGGGATAACGTTTTGGACTGCACGCGAGGACGACGGGCTGCTGGCTGCGGGGCGCTCAAGCAACCGGCCCCGAACCTGAAATCAAGTGAATAGGAATCGCTCATGCATCTTGACCGGACAGGCTACGAAGTTGATTTTTTTGACGATTTCGAAACTGCCGGCCTCGATCCGACGCGATGGGTGCCGGCTTATCTTCCACAGCGGGCCAATGGCACATTGTCTGCAGCGCGGTATGAATAACGCGACTCCAAGCTCCGCCTGTTGATTGAGACCGACCAGTGCCCCTGGTCGCCGGAGCACAATGGTGGCCTGCGGGTGTCCAATCTGCAAACCGGTGTGTTATCGTGTCCCCTCGGCAGCACCGCCGGTCAGCATCACTTCACACCGGAATTACGCGTCCGAAAGGCCCAGAAAGAACAGCGCCTTTACACACTCTTGTACGGAATCGTGGAGGCGCGCGTCGCCACGATTGCTGATCCGGCGTGCATCGTTGCGCTCTGGATGATCGGTTTCGAGGACCAACCCGAGCGTTCGGCAGAGATCTGCATTTTCGAAATCTTTGGCAACGAGATGGCTTCTGACAAAGCCACCGCGGGTATGGGCTTGCATCCATTCGGCGATTCGGGAATCCAGAACGACTTCGTGAAGATCCCTGTCAAGATGGACGCAACAGAGTCCGACACCTACAGCGTGCAATGTATACCGGGCCGAGTTCAGTTCTTCATCGACGATGAAGCTGTCGCCTCGATGGACCAGTCTCCCGACTATCCCATCTAGCTCATGCTGAACATTTACGAATTTGAACGCACGGGGACTGCAGAGTATCCCTAGTCCTTTGAAGTCGATCGGGTGAAGAGCTGCCGGCCGCTCCGGGGAAATCAATAGGCCCCCAGCCTGCCGTGCAGGGAACACCCGGCAAAGGATCCCTTGTGGAATGGTGAGGCGTCCCGGTGGAGG
>JBDTQM010000045.1:0-22397 GCA_039932175.1 Specibacter sp. | reverse complement strand
AGGGCAGCCGCCTCATGCCACGCAAGCCGGAGCGGCTCAAGCAGGGCAATGCATTCTTGGGTGAGCAGGGGGTTGCGCTGAATATTGGCCTTCACCAGCGTGGACCCGGCATGGTTGTAGATGCCCAGCAGCTGATCCGCGCCGTCCCACAATTCCGGCTTCAGGGACCCCGACAGCTCGCTGATGATGTCCTGGGCGTGGAGCAGGTTTTCACTGGCCGTCACCCAGTCTTCGGATTTTTGCGCGGTTTCGGCCCGGGCAAGGTCCAGCAGGAGCCTGTCATAGAGCATCGTCAGGAGCCGGGCCGGAGGTGCCGACAAAATGGCATCACGCTGGTAGGCGTTGAGGGCCTTGGTGCGGTTCGGTGTGGTCATCATTTCTTGCTGTTCGCTGCGTCCATGGAACCGATTTGGGCTGTCAGCCAGCTTTGCTGCGACTGCATTTTGCTCATTTGCACCTCAAGGGACGTATAGACGGCTTGCAGGGATGAGCGGCGGTTGGCCAGTCTCAGATCCCAGTCAACAATTTGGGCATTCAGGTCATTGATGATGCTTTCCTGCCCCTTGACCCGTTGCGAGAGGGCGCCGTCGATCGGGTCGGAGATTGACTTGGCGGTCTCAGCAACACGGGAGGCAATGGTTTGGAGCATCTTCTCCGTGGCAACGGGGTCCTTGGCGTAGGCGGCGGCAAAGACGTCGGCGTCAAAGGCCAAGTCACCGTTCTTGGTGGTGTTGATGCCAATGGTTGCCGGGGACAGACCGTCCACAGGCGCGGTGGCGGCCGTAAACAGCTTCGTCTTGGCATCGGAAACTGTCCTTTCGCCAGTGAACAGTCCGCCCTTGGCGCTGGCAGTGCCACCCGTCCCCGCTCCGGCGGTCACCGTTGACTGGGTGAATATGGAGCCGAGGATGACGTTGACGGCGCTGGCCAGCTCCTTGGCAGCTGCCGTGACCTTGCCGGCATCGCGGGAGACGGTGACCGCCACGGGGTCCGCGGAAAGCTTGTTGACGGTGATGTCGATGCCGGGGGCTATGGCTGCAAAGGTGTTGCTGGCCGAGGTGATGGACTGCTCGGCGGCGGTGCCGGCCCAAAGTGTCACTTGGGCGTCCTGGCCCGTGCGGAGGGCGGCCGAGCCGGCAACCCCGGCCAGGTTCACTGCGGTTCCGGCCTCAACCTCGGCAATGGTTCCCTGGTGGGCGGTGAAAGCGTTGGCGGCGCCCGTGTCCTTGGCCGTGAGCTGCAGCCTGAATTGGGGGTCGCCGTTGGCGTCCACGCCGGAGGCGACCTTCACTGCGGAGATTCCGGTGGCTGAGTGGTTGATGGCGTAGGCCATGTTGTCGAGCGAACCGGTTTCGGCTGTGACCTCGGATTTGCTGCCGTCGGCCTTGACGAAGGTCATGACGGCCGGCGTTGCGGGCCATTCCTTCATGGGGGCGCTGACCATGGAGTGCGCCTGGGTCAGTTTGTTCACTGTCAGGTCCAGGCTTGTGGCCTGGGCGCCGGCGCCGATTTTCGCTGTGATGGCGTCGGAGGAGGATGTGGCCTGGTACATGTCCAGGCCGCCGGCCTTGGCCAGGGCGGCTGCCTGTGTGGTCAGGGCGGCAAATTTCGTGTTCAGCGCCTGCATGGCCGTCACCAGGGCGGTGTCGGTGACAACCTTGCCCTTCATGAGTGTCTGCGGGCGGGCCTCGGCGGCAATGAGCGCATTGATGATGGCCGTGGTGTCCAGCCCGGACGTCAGTCCGTCGATTCCCATGCCCATGAGGCGGTTCCTTTTCGCTGTGCAGATTTGGTGCGTGCAAATGTGGTGCGTGCGTGCTGTTGATGTATCCGGCAATGGCCGCGGGAGCGGTTTACGCTCCCGCGGCCACCGAAGGGGTGCCGACTATGAGGTCGGCGGGCTACTCGATTTACCCGAGGAGCTTCAGGACGCCCTGGTTTCCCTGGTTGGCCTGGGCCAACATGGCCGTGCCTGCCTGGGAAAGGATGTTGGAGCGCGTGAAGCTGACCATTTCCGAGGCCATGTCCACATCTGTGATGCGTGAAGCAGCGGCGGTCAGGTTTTCCTTGCCAACGTTGAGGTTGTTGACAGCCGACTCCAAGCGGTTCTGCACGGCACCGAGATCGGCGCGGGCATCGGAAACCGTCTTGATCTGCTCGTCGATCTTGTTCAGGGACGCCTGGGCCAGGGTGGAAGTAGAGAAGTCCAGGCCACCTGTCACGGTGGCACCCGAGGCACCGCCAGCCAGACCGGTTCCGGGGGTGCCGTTCGTGCCGTTCGTGAGTGTGCCACCGTCCTTGGCGGTAACAACGATGCCGGTTCCGGCACCGTTGGCGTTCTTCTCCACGCTCACCGTGAAGTTGGCCGAGAAAGCGGCGTCCTTGCCAAGTGCCGTGGCATAGTCCTCAACACTGGTGAACGTACCAGCAACGCCAAGGTTGGCGGTCGTGACTGTGGTTGCGACCCCACCCTTGGTCGTGGTGAAGGACGCTGGGCCAGCCACCAAGGTGACGTCGGCAATCGCGAACTTCGTGCCGGTGGTCGACAGGTCGCCGCCGTTGAGTGCGTTCGCAATGGCCTTGACGTTCGCGTTGGCGAGGTTGACGGTAATCTGGTCGTTCGCTGTGCCGTCCGCCCCAACCTGGAACTTCAAGGCCGGCTCCGTGCCATTCAACAACGCCTTGCCGTTGAACTTCGTGGCGTCGGACATGCGGGTCAGTTCTTCAGTAAGCTGAGTTGTTTCCTTCTTGATTGCCTTGCGGGAATCGTCATTGTTGGAATCGTTGCCACCCTGAACGGCCAGGTCGCGCATGCGCTGCAGGATGGAGTGAACCTGGGTCAGGGCGCCTTCAGCTGTCTGGACAACGGAAATGCCGTCCTGGGCGTTGCGGGCTGCAACGGTGTAACCGTTGACCTGTGACTTCAGGCCCTCGGAGATGGCCATGCCGGCTGCGTCATCGGACGCGCGGTTGATGCGCAGGCCGCTGGAGAGCTTCTCCATCGACTTGCCCAGTGCGTTCTGGGTGGTGCTCAGGTTGCGGTAAGCGTTGTTAGCCGCGATGTTTGTGTTGACTTGCATGCCCATGAGTAAATCCTCCGTGAGTTTTGGGTTGTTCAGAAGCCGCCCATCCATGGGCAGCTAACCCACACTGTCGGCACTCCTGGACGTGCCGTAAGGAACATCACCGCCGCAATGTCACTACCCGGCCGCGGTGAGACTCGGTTTGTGTGGCGCTCCGGCCATGGCCAGGCGGGCGCGCGTGGCGCCGCCGTAGCTGCGTGTGCCCAGCTCGGCCAGGTAGTCCTCGCGGCGGGAGGCGGCGATCCGGGAGTGGGCGGGGGAATCCGCTGTCGTGGTTGCCAGGTAGTGCCTCTCAAGCCCGTCCCGCAGCAGCCGCATGCCTTCGGTGCGCTGTTGGGACACGGCGGAATGGCTTGAGCCCAGCTCGGCAGCCAGTTCCTTGACGCTGCGGTCGTGGTAGTAAACCTGTTCAACCACGTAGCGCATCTTGGCAGGCAGCGCGGCGACGGCGTGGGCCAGAAAGTCCTCATGCTCGGCCTGCACCAGCGCGTCTTCGGGGCTTTGGGAGGTGTCGGCCACCATCTCGGAAATGACGTCCGTCAACGGCGCGATGGTGCGGGTGGCGTCCATGCGCGTGGCCTCCACCACGGCCCGTTCAACACCCATGGCCGCAGCCATTTCATCCACTGTGGGCACACGGTTGAGCGCATTGGTCAGCGTCTCCTTGACTGCCGCCAACTCGCCCATCCTGCTGCGGGCACCCCTGGTGGCCCAATCCTCGCGTCGGAGTTCATCGGCGAAGGCACCCTTGATGCGACGCCGGGCATAGGCGCCAAAAGGCACACCGAGACCTTCGTTGAAGGATTCGGCGCACTGGATGAGGGCAATGGCCCCCACCTGGGTCAGGTCTTCCCGGCTCAGGTGGTCTGCGCGCATGCAGATCTCCGCCACCAGGTACCCAACCAGTGGCAAATTTTGCACGACTAAATCGTCGCGCTCAACGCGATTCAATTGTTTGCCCCCCTAGGCAATTCATAAGAGTGCAGCGACGGCACACCCCCAGAAATCAGCGGCCGTCAACAGCGCACATATCCACGTAACTGTACGACACCGTCAGCCCCTGAAATCCGCATTCCTGGGGCTTGTGGTGGATTGCCCGCAAAAACTGTCTAACCGGACAGTCCCCTTCGCCGATAGTCTTTGGGGAACCCGGATCGGCCCGATTGAAAGGACTTAAATCCATGGGTCCTGAAGAATTATCGACTTTATTGTGGCGTGAGCGCGAGCTGCTGGATCTTCTGGTTTTCAAATTGGAAGAGGAACACCTGATCCTCACGTCGGGCAAGACCCGCTGGCTGGACAATGCCACCCGTGAAGTGAGCCATGTTGTGGACAGGCTTCGCGCCGCCTCGTTGGAGCGCACGGCAGTTGCCGCGGAGGTGGCACTGACGTGGGGTTTGCCGGACGACGCCGGCCTGCCGGACATGGCCAGCGGCGCACCCGCCGGGCCGTGGCAGGAAATCCTGAGTGACCACCACAGCGCCATGATGGCAACCGTGGAGCAAATTCGGGGCCTGCGGGACACCAATCTGCAATTTTTGCGTGCCGGGCTGCGGTCAGCCCAGGACACGGCAGCCAACCTGGCCACCGAGGCTGGCACCTATGACCACCGCGGACACACCAGCCAGGACGCCGTGGCACGGCTCCTGGACCAAAGTGTCTAAATCCTGATTGAGGAATACGTGAGTACTTTTAGTGGCCTGAACACGGCCTTGTCCGGTCTCAATGCGTCCCGCACCGGCTTGAACACCACCGGGCAGAACCTGACCAATGTCAACACGGTTGGGTACACGCGCCAGCGCGCCGAGTTCTCCGCAGTTGGCACACCTGCCCGCGGTTCCCTGAACGATGTGGGCGTCAAGGTGGGCCAGGGAGTTGGCGTCAACGGCATCTCCCGCTTGGGCGATGCCTTCCTGGACGCCCGCGTCCGCACCAGTTTCTCCGCCGCCGGCTACACAGGTGTCCGGGCCGATGCGCTCAACAGCATCGAGGAGACACTCAACGAGCCTGGCCCCAACGGCATCTCCGCCAAGTTGCAGGGCTTTTGGACTTCGTGGGAGGGTGTGGCGAACACACCCGGCGATGCCGCTTCCTCGGCCGTGCTGCTGGAAAAATCGGCAACGCTGGCGCAAGGCATTGCGGCCGGGTACAAGGCTATGGATGCCCAATGGTCCCAGATCCTCGGCAGCGCAGACACCGTGGTCAAGGACATCAACGGCACAGCCTCCCAGATTGCGGCACTGAACAAGCAGATCCGCACGGCCACGGCAGCCGGCACGCCCAGCAACGAACTCATTGACCAGCGCAACGCGTTGACAACCAAGATTGCCCAATTGACAGGAGGGACCACCCGGGACCTGCCTGACGGCACCAATGAGATCCTGCTGGGTGGAAACGTCCTGCTGTCCGGGGGCACGTCCAATGAAGTGGAACTTTTCGGCGCCACCAAGATTGCCCAGGGCGGCCCGGTGCAGCTGGAATGGGCGCACCGTCCGGGCTCAATCGACCTTGACGGCGGAAAGCTCGCCGGCATGCTGTCCGTTTTGAAGCCCGCCGAGCCTGGTGGCAGTGGCGGCATGATCGCCCAGACGGCAGCCTCATACAACACCATGGCCCAGAAGCTGGCGGACACAGTCAACCGCGTCTACAGCGGCGGCGTTGCTCCCGACGACACTACGGGCAAGGACTTTTTCGAGTTCACTGCAGGCGTTCCGACCGCGCTGGGGCTCACTGTGGTGCCCAAGGACGCCGGCAACATTCAAGCCGGTGCTCCCCTTTCCGGCGGCAAGGACGGCTCAATTGCCGCGAAAATCTCCCAGTTGGGCATCGGCGCGGATTCCCCGGACACGCTGTGGAGCGACACCGTGGTGCGCCTTGGTGTGGAGATTCAGAGCGGACTTCAGCAGGCCGTTCTGGCCGACATCGCCCTGAACAACGCGGTTGCCAGCCAGCAGTCGAATGCCTCGGTGGACATTGACGAGGAGAACGTGAACCTGCTGACATACCAGCACGCCTACCAGGCTGCCGCCAGGGTCATGACAGCCATTGACGAGGCCCTTGACGTCCTCATCAACCAAACCGGAAGGGTGGGCCGCTAACATGTTGAGCAGAGTCACCATGACCACCAATTCCACTGCGGCACAGCGGGGGATGCAGGCGAACGCAGTGAAACTCGCGGAAGCCCAACTGCGGGCAAACAGCCTGCAAAAGAACACGCGGCTCTCCGATGATCCCGGCGCAGCATCCGATTCGCTGGCCGTTCGGGCGGCACAGGCCCAGGCCGCCCAGCATGGGCGCAACATTGACAATGGTGACGGCTGGCTCACCATGGCCAACGGGGCCCTGGACACGTCAGTGACACTGTTGCAGCGCGTGCAGTACCTCACCCTCCAGGGCGCCAATGGCGGCATAACCCCTGAAGCCAAAGAAGCCATCGCGGTGGAGCTTGATTCCATCAGCGGCGAGCTGCTGGCGCAGGCCAACACGAAATTCCTGGGCCGGACCATTTTCGCCGGAAATTCCGATGCCGGCAGCGCCTTCAAGGGCACCCCTCCGGAGTTTACCGGTACAGGGAACGGCCCAGTACTGCGGCGCATCAGCGGCGAGGCAACCGTTCGGGTGGACGCCGACGGCGCAGCCATCTTTGCCAATGGCGCGGACTCGGTGTTCGAACAGGTCTCTAAAATAGCCGCCGACCTGCGCGCGGGAACCGACATTGCCGATTCGATCGATACCGTCAACGCCGCATTGAACAATGTGATTGGCCAGCGCTCGGTGTTGGGCGCCCGCCATGCTGAGCTGTTGCGCGCCAAGGACTCCAACGTCAATGCCCTGGTGGACTTGGAATCCCAGCGTGCCAGCGTTGAAGACCTTGACCTGGGCAGGGCGATTCTGGACTTGAAGACGCAGGAGCTTGCCTACCAGGCCTCCCTCAGCGTTACGGCGAAGGTGCTCTCAACCACCCTGATGGACTTCCTGCGATGAGCCAGGCCGCCCTGAACCTTGAGCAGCTGTGTTTCCTGAGCCCGCCGCCGGGCCTGGAACCGAGCACCGATTTCACACTGGCCCAAATTGCTGACACCCCGGGCCTGTTTTCCCTGACGGTGCTGCACGGCACTGCCAGGCTTTTTGTGCTGGACCCGTCCGTGTACGTGCCCAGCTACACGCCGCGGCTGCCAGCGGCAGAGCTTGCCGCCATCGGCACAGACCGCGATGCGGCCCTGGTGCTGGTCGTGGTGAACCCGGGAGCCGTGAGCACTGTGAACTTGTCGGCACCCATAGTGGTCAACCCCGCCACGGGCGCGTGTGCCCAAGTCATTTTGGACGGCACCGAGTGGCCCTTGCGCCACCCTCTGTCCCCCGCCCAATAACTCTATGACGCAGACGTTGTACCGGTTTCCCCGGAATTAGGTGAAATCGATGCAACGTCTGCGTCACAGATGGGGTGGGCGAAAATGCAGCTCCGGCTAGTTCAGGTAACCATTCGGGTTGAGCACGTACTTCGTGGCAGCACCGGCGTCGAACTCGGCGTAGCCGCGCGGCGCATCCATGAGGGGAATGGCCTTCGCGTTGACGTTCTTGGCGATGGACACCTTGTCATGAAGGATCGCCATCATCAGTCCGCGATTGTACTTCATGACCGGGCACTGCCCTGTTGTGAAGGACAGGGACTTGGCCCAACCGGTGCCCAGGCTCAGGCTCAAAGCCCCCTTCTGGGCTGCCGCGTCAATGCCGCCGGGGTCGCCCGTGACGTACAGGCCGGGAATGCCCAAGGAGCCGCCCGCCGCCGTGATGTCCATGAGCGAGTTAAGCACAGTTGCCGGCGCCTCACCGGCCCCATGCCCATGGCCCTTGGCTTCGAAGCCCACGGCATCAACTGCACAGTCCACTTCCGGAATGCCCAGCAACTGCTCAATCTGTGCGCCCGGTTCTCCCTGCGAGAGGTCAATGGTTTCGCAGCCAAAGGTCCGCGCCTGGGCCAGCCTGTCGGCGTTCATGTCACCGACAATGACCACTGCGGCACCGAGCAAGTGTGCACTGGTGGCAGCCGCCAGCCCCACCGGGCCGGCGCCAGCAATGTAGACGGTGGATCCCACCGTGACACCGGCCGTGACAGCCCCGTGGAAACCTGTGGGGAAAATGTCGGAGAGCATGGTCAAATCCAGCATCTTCTCCAGGGCCTGGTCCCGGTCCGGGAACTTCAACAGGTTCCAGTCGGCGTAGGGCACCAGGACGTACTCGGCCTGGCCGCCAACCCAGCCACCCATGTCAACATAGCCGTAGGCGCTGCCCGGCCTGTCGGGGTTCACATTGAGGCAGATGCCCGTCTTGCGTTCCTTGCAATTGCGGCAGCGGCCGCAGGAAATGTTGAAGGGAACTGAACAGATGTCGCCCACCTTGATGAATTCAACGTCCGGACCCACCTCAATCACTTCACCGGTGATTTCGTGGCCCAGCACCAGGTCCGAGGGAGCCGTGGTGCGTCCCCGCACCATGTGCTGGTCGGAACCACAAATATTGGTGGCTACTGTGCGCAGGATAACGCCGTGGGGCACTTTGCGCCCCACATTGGCTGGGTTGACGCCCGGCCCGTCCTTGAGTTCAAATGTGGGGTAGTCGACGTCAATGACCTCAACCACTCCGGGTCCCTTGTAGGCAACGGCTTTGTTTCCTGACATGGATATGTTTCCTTCCGAGTTAGTTCAGCAGGCTCCCGTTGGAACCTCCTAGTGCAACAAGAAAACAACCCCAGGTGGCCATCCAGGCAGACGCCAAGCACAAAATAGTGCCTGAGATTGAGGGTGGGCCATGGGGTTCCAGCCAGTCTAGGGGCGAATCGACAAATATGTAAGAGCCATTGCTAAGTGGCTGCATCCCGTGGCCACGGACTGCCTTCAAGCCGCTCAACGTTTTGGTTGAAGCCCTGCAGGAGGCCAAGGAATTGCGCCCGCCGCGGCTGTGGCCAGCCATCCATGACCCGTTCCAAGCCCGTGGCATTTGTGTCACGTGAACGGGCCAATGCCGCCCGCCCGGCATCGGTGGGGGTGACGCGGCGGGCAACCTCGCCGCCGTCGTTCGGGGCATAGGCCAACAGTTCCGCACGCAGCAGCGCAGCCACCTGGCGGTGCACCGTGGAGCCGTCAAGGCGCAGGGCGTGCGCGAGTTCCTTGAGCGTCATGGCCGGGACGTTTTCCAGCCGGCTCAGCAGGATCGAGGCCGACCGCTCCAACGTTTGCTCCGCCGCGTGGTGCGGACGCAGGTGATAGCGCGAGAACAACATGAGCTCGTATTCGAGCTGTTCCAGCACTGTTTTTTCGTGTAGCACGTATTCCCTGACTCCGGGTTTATGTATGATGCATAGTAGTTGCATCATACATAACAATATTTCTAATGTCATCAGGAGCCCGGTGTTCAGCAGTAAAGATTCAACCCGCACGCCCACCCCACGGATGATAGTTACCACCTTGGCCTTTTGTGGGATCGTGGTCTCTCTCATGCAGACGCTGATCATTCCCCTAATCCCGGAACTTCCCACGTTCCTGAACGCCTCGGCCACTGATGCCTCTTGGGCCATCACGGCCACGCTGGTGGCCGGTGCCGTAGTCACCCCCATCAGCGGCCGCTTGGGCGACATGTTCGGCAAGCGACGCATCCTCATTCTGAGCCTGCTGGCCATGGTGGTTGGATCTGTGCTGTGCGCCCTGAGCGACACGCTCACGCTTATCGTCGTCGGACGCGCCTTGCAGGGCTTGGCGATGGGCGCCATCCCTTTGGGCATCAGCATCATGCGCGATGAGCTGCCGCCACAGAAGGTGGGCCCGGCCATTGCCAGCATGAGCGCCACCATGGGAGTCGGCGGGGCGGTCGGAATCCCGCTGTCGGCCTTCATTGCGCAGACCGCCGATTGGCACATGCTCTTTTGGGTGGCTGCCATTTTGGGCCTGCTGTGTGCGCTGTTGGTCGCCTTCGTCCTGCCCGAGTCTCCCGTCACCACACCCGGGCACTTTGACGGCGTCGGTGCAGCCGGACTGGCCGTGGGCCTTGTGGCGCTGCTGGTCCCGGTAACCAAGGGCAGCGAATGGGGCTGGGGCTCTCCCCTGACCATCGGATTGTTTGCGGCGTCCGTGGTGGTGCTGTTGATTTGGGGCGCCTACCAGCTGCGCACCAAGGACGCGCTGGTGGATCTGCGCGTGTCGGCACGGCCGCGCGTCCTGCTGACCAACCTCTCCTCCATCATGATCGGCTTCGCCATGTACGGGATGTCCTTGATCTTCATCCAACTGCTCATGGCGCCGGCCGCAACCGGTTACGGCCTTGAACTGTCCATGATTCAGGCCGGCCTCGCCCTGGCTCCCGGCGGTTTTGTCATGATGGCCCTCTCCCCCGTATCCGCGAAGCTCTCGGCGCGCCGGGGCCCGAAGGTGACGTTGATGCTAGGTGCCGGAGTCATTGCCGCCGGCTACGTGGTGGCCCTGTTGCTCAACGGCAGCGTGTGGGAGATCATGATTGCGTCCATGGTCATTAGCGCTGGTGTGGGGCTTGCCTTCGCAGCCATGCCTGCCCTGATCATGGGTGCTGTGCCGATCACGGAGACGGCCGCCGCCAATGGCCTGAACTCCTTGATGCGTGCCATCGGCACCTCAACCTCGGCCGCTGTCATCAGCGTGGTGCTGGCGTCGATGACCATGGAGTTGGGTCCGTTCCAGCTGCCCACCATGGATGCCTTCCGGGTAGCGTTCATCATCGCTATCGGCGCCGCTGTTGCTTCGGCGGTGTTAGCCGCCTTCATCCCGACCCGTACTGCTGCAACAGCCAACGCTCCAAGCACGACGCCGGCCGGCAAGAAGAGGATGCCCGTCGCCTAAAGTTCTGTGTGCCGCGCTATTCCTCTGCGGGTAGGCCCTTGACGTAGGCGGCCTGCCCGCCGTGTTGCATACAGTCCTCGACAATGCTCACGAGCCGCACCCCAAGCGTGACAGGTGGGTTCCACCGCCTGTCCACCACCGTGTCAAGATCGGCATCCACCAAGGTGCCAACAAATGCCAAGCTCTGCGCTAGCACCGCCTGGTGATATTGGCGCAGGAGATCCAGGGATTCAAGGCGCACAGCGTCCACCTGCTGCGTGGAATGCCCGTACCCGGTGCTGTCCGAATCCAGGTCAAAGGCAAAGCGCCCGGCATAGCCGTCACGGCGCCAGACGGATTCCACGCCGGCCAACTGGGCCATTTGTTCGTCCTGGCTGCGGCACAGGTGCCAAACAAGCCAGGTGATGGAGTTCCCGCTCCCGCCCGGGCGCCAATTCGCTTTGTCCATCTCCAGCCCATTGAAGACACCGGAAACGAGTGTCTCTATCCTGCCGTAGGCGTCCGCCAGTATCTCCGAGGATCTCATGGTGGCCATGCTGCCACCCCGGCCGCCACGTGTACAGGGCCGGGGATTTCGACAGGTTCAACCAGCGGCAACCAAGCCACGCGAAAGCGCTGCCTCCGGATGGTGACAAGTTATGCGCCGGTCTGAAGGTTGACGTGGCGCATATCCCAAGTCCACTTTGGTTCTGCGCACCGCTGACAGCCAGCGTGGCGCCAGTGACAAAGCTGCGCCTCGCTGGCTGTCGGCGCGGCGCATAGCCAAAGCCGGCTACGTCATGATGATGACGTCCAGGGTGCGCGGGCCGTGGACGCCCTCAACGCGTTCAAGCTCAATGTCGCTCGTGGCGCTGGGCCCGCTGATCCAAGTCTGCGGGCGGGTTGCCTCCAGGCGGGCAATGGCCTCGGGCAGCACCTCCACAATGTCAGAAGCACGCAACAGGCAAACATGCCTGTCCGGAACCAGCGAGATGATGCGCCGGCCCTGGTCGCCGCTGCCGTCGAGCATGATGGTGCCGGTCTCCGAAACCGCCGTGGCAGCGCCCGTGACCACAGCGTCCACGGCGTCCAGCTCTGCCACGGTGAGGCGGCGCTCCGGCGAGTCGACATGCACAGCCGGCGCCCCGGCGTCGTCCTTCAGGGCCGCAAGCCACTCCTCCGGCAGCCCGTGCGGAACAACTACGGATGCAGCGCCGGTCAGCAGTTCGGCCAGCTTGGCGGGCACTTCGGCTGCGGGTGTGAGAAACACATTTGCCTTGTAGTCGATCAGCCTGTCCACCAGCTGTTCAAGGCGTTGGGCGTCCGTCATGGTGGAGCTGCGCCGGTACTTCCGGGGCACCACGGGGGTTTCCGGGGCGTCTCGCAGGGCCGACTTGATGCGGTTCATGATGTCCTCGCGGGCGCTCATGCCTGCTCCCCTTCGGTGGTTTTGGTTCCAGGCACCGCGGCGCCCGGCTTGTGGTCCTTGTCCCACCATTGGCGGAACGACTGGGTGGGCGGGGCCGGAATGTCCCGGGATTGCGTCCAGCCGCCGGCAATGCCGGGAAGCTTCTTAATCACCTTGTCCCGGCCTGCCACCAGTTTGCCCAGCGGCAGGCCCTTTTCCAGCAGGTTCAGGTGCGATCCGCTGGAGAACGCCCATTGTGCCCCCTTCATCATGAGGTCCATCTGGGAGGGGACCTTGAGCTTGGCGCGCTTGGAGTCCACGTCCTCGCCGCGCAGGTGGACGAGGATTTCGGGGATGTTGATTTTCACGGGGCAGGCGTCAAAGCATGCGCCGCACAGTGAGGAGGCGTAGGGCAGCGAGCTGTTTTCCTCGCTCTTGATGCCCGTCATGAGCGGGGAGAGGATGGCGCCAATGGGGCCGGGGTAGGTGGATCCGTAGGCGTGGCCGCCCGTTCGCTCGTACACGGGGCACACGTTCATGCAGGCTGAGCAGCGGATGCAGTTAAGCGCTGTACGGCCATATTCGTCGGCGAGTGCCGCCGTGCGGCCGTTGTCCAGCATGACCAGGTGCACGTTCTGCGGTCCGTCGCCGGGGGTCACGCCCGTCCACAGGGAGGTGTACGGGTTCATGCGCTCACCTGTGGAGGACCGCGGCAGCAATTGCATGAACACTTCCAGGTCGCTCCAGGCGGGCAGCAGCTTTTCAATGCCCATGACAGTGATGAGGGTTTCGGGCAGGGTCAGGCACATGCGGCCGTTGCCTTCGGATTCCACAACAGTCAGCGTGCCGGTGTCAGCGAGGCCAAAGTTGGCGCCGGAGACGGCCACCTTGGCGGAGAGGAATTTTTTGCGCAGGTGCTTGCGGGCCGCCTCGGCCAGGCGTGCCGGCTCGTCCGTGAGGTCCGGGTCCACCACGGGCATTTCGCGCAGGAAGATCTCCCGGACCTGGCTGCGGTTCTTGTGGATGGCGGGGACCAGGATGTGGCTGGGCTTGTCGTGGTCCAGCTGCACAATGAGTTCGGCCAGATCCGTCTCATAGGCGGCGATGCCCTGCTCTTCGAGGTACTCGTTGAGCCCGATTTCCTGGGTGGCCATGGATTTGACCTTGACCACTTCAGTTTCACCGGTCGCCCGGATCAGGGCGGTGACAATCTCGTTGGCTTCCTGGGCGTCCCTGGCCCAGTGGATGATGCCGCCGCGGGCGGTGAAGTTTGCTTCAAACTGCTCCAGCAGGGCCGGGAGGTTGGCCATGGTGGCGTCCTTGATGGCGCTGCCGGCGTTGCGCATGGCTTCCCAGTCGGGCAGTTCCGCCACCACTTTGAGGCGCTTGTCCCTGATGGTGTGGGTTGCATGGCCCAGGTTGGCACGCAGCTGCGTATTGGCCAGTTCGCGGTGCGCAGCCTTGGGGAATTTCTCGGTGGCATTGATGTTGCCCTGGCCATAAACCGGGAGCGCGGGCATGCCCAGAAAAGTGTTGCTCATCGCTTGCTCCCTGCCAATTTCACTGTGATGTCCCCTGTCACCGATGCAGGATTTTCAAGGGTGCTGGCCAGGATTTCGGCGAAGTGGAGCGTGCCCACAGCGCTGCCCTGTCGGGAGAGCCCGCCGCCAATGTGCATGAGGCAGCTGGCATCGCCGCCGGAGCACAGTTCGGCACCCGTGCCGCAAATGTTCGCCGCCTTGTCAGCATTCATGGCGCTGGAGACGTCGGCGTTCTTCATGGAAAATGTGCCGCCAAAGCCGCAACACTGCTCGGCCTCGGGCAGCTCCACCATCTCAATGCCGCCCACGCTCGCCAGCAGGTTCAGCTGCCGGTCTTCCAGGCGCAGCAGCCGCATGCCGTGGCAGCTGGGGTGGTAGGTGACCTTGTGCGGGAAGTGGGAGCCCAGCTGCTCGGCCGCGTTGGTGATGCCCAGGACGTCCGTCAGCAGCTGGGAGAGTTCGTACGTTTTGGCCCCGACGACGGCGGCCCGGGCTTCCAGCGCGGCGTCGCCGCAGCGGCGGGCCACGAGCTCGTGCTGGTGCTTGACGCTGGCAACGCAGGAGCCCGACGGCGCCACGGCAACGTCGTAGTCGTCAGTGTCGAAGGCTGCAACATGGTTGGCCACCACGGCGTGGGCTTCCTTGAAATAGCCTGAGTTCACGTGCATCTGGCCGCAGCAGGCCTGCCCGGCGGGGAAGACCACCTCGTGTCCGAGCCGTTCCAGCAGGGCAACAGTGGCCTGCGCCGTGCGAGGATACATGGCGTCAACGATGCAGGTGGCGAAGAGCGCAATTTTCATGATCCCCACTGTAGGGCAAAACCGAGGGGATGTGGACTGACCACACCCTAAGTTATGAATTTCGGGGCCCGCAGCCAGTTCCCTTGGCTGCGGGACCTGCGTGCTTCCCCTGCCAAGTCTGCTGCTGTAGCTTGGACGGCACAGGCACGGCCACCCAGGGAGATCACCATGTCCGCATCACCGACTGCTTTGCGCGTCCCCCCGCAAGGGGATGAAAAGACGTGCCTCCATGTGGCGCTGCAACGCCAGCGTGCGGCCGTCCTTTGGAAGCTCGACGGCGTCGCAGACGCCGATGTGCGCCGCCCCATGGTTCCCTCCGGGACGAATCTCTTGGGCCTGGTCAAGCATTTGGCGGCAGTGGAATACGGCTGGTTTTGCGAGACATTTGGCCGTCCCACCGAGCCCCTCCCCGATGTGGACGCGGATCCCGAGGCCGACATGCGGGCCACCGCCGATGAGACCACGGCAGACATCCTGGCCTTCTACCAGCGTGCCTGCACCGCCGCGGATGAGGTGATTGCCGCCGTCGAACTTGATGAGACGGGCAGCAGCTGGGACGGGAAGGCCGTGTCCATGCGCTGGGTGCTGGTGCACATGGTGGAGGAAACCGCCCGTCATGCCGGGCATGCGGACATTGTCCGGGAACTGATCGACCACGCCGCAGGGGACCACAACTTCCCCTGACGCGGATTCGGGCAGCTAGAGCGGCAGGCCGGCGCCGGGCTTGAGGTTCTTCATGACAAGGGTTGAGCGCAGGCGCAGCACGCCCGGCAAGCTGGTCAACTCGGTGTCATAGAACTTTTGGTAGTCGTTCAAGTCCTTGGCCATGACTTTCAAGATGTAGTCGGGATCACCAAACAAGCGCTGGGCGGAGGTGATGCGGGCGTTCGCCGCCACCTTCGCCTCAAAGTCGTCAATGGTGTCCCTGTCCACCTGGGCCAAGGTCACGAACACCAGCGCCTCAAAACCGAGCCCCACAGCGCTTGGGTCGATGACTGCCCGGTACCCGCTAATGGCCCCGGATGCCTCCAAATCCTTGAGCCGGCGATGGCAGGGAGCCACCGTTAAACCCACTTGGGCGGCCAGTGCCGTGGCACTCATGCGGCCGTCATTTTGGAGCGTGCGCAAAATTTCTTTGTCAATGGCGTCAATCACAGCAAAATCTTACCGCTGCCGGTGCCCTGGAGGGCTAAAAAGGCAAGCACTTATGCTCTAAATTTCCATAAGCTTGCTCCTGTCAGCCCACAGCAAGGAGCATCATGGAACCGCAGGCACTCATTGGCTTCCTCATCGTTGCCGTAACCCTCACCTGCACGCCGGGACCGGACTGGGCATACTCCATCTCCGCCGGACTCCGTGAGCGCAGCTTTGCGCCGGCAATCGCGGGACTGTGCAGCGGCTACGTGCTGCACACCATCTTGCTGGCGGCCGGAATTGCCGCACTCATGGCAGCGGTTCCCAGCCTGCTGCTGTGGCTCACGGTGGCCGGCGCGATGTACCTCCTGTGGCTGGGCGTCATGACTGCCAAGTCCTGGCGCAGTGCAGGCTTCATGAGCGTGGGGCCCAATGGCGAAATGTCGGCAGATGCCCCGGGCACCGCTGCCTCCGGCACGCACATGGGCGCCTACCTCCAGGGGGTTGGCACCAGCAGCATCAATCCCAAGGGCATGCTGCTGTTCGTTGCGCTCACGCCGCAATTTATCAAGTCCGACGCCGCATTTTCAGTGCCGCTGCAATCGGCGATTCTCGGCCTGACGTTCGTGGCCACCACAGCTGTCATTTACACGGCAATTGCCGCCGGCTCGCGCAAGCTGCTGCGCTCACGCCCCGGCGCTGCACGCGGTGTGACGCTCTCCAGCGGCATCATCATGTGCGCCCTGGGCTCGCTGCTTCTGGTGGAGCAGGCCGGACCCGTCGTCGAGGTGGCCGGGCACTTGTTGGCCCGCGTCTAGTCCTGCACAAGCTTCAGTGTTCCGAGACAGGCGCAACTTGACACCGCACACACTGAAAACGGGGCCAACCCGCTAAACGCCGTCAAAGATACGCCGTCCCGGAGGGTTGGCCCCGTCTTCACAAAAGTTGCAGCTTGGATCAGGGGCTTGGCCCCGTCTTCGAAGCAGAGCTAGTCATGCGCGGCCCGCCAGGTGGCAAGTTCGGCCAGCAGTTCGTCCTTGCGCTCCAGCGCGGCAAAGGAGGACCGGATGGAGTTCCCGGCCAACGTCTCCAGGGTGGCAGCATCCCATTCAAATTCGGCCACGAGCGCCGCGAAGTTCGCGCCCACATACCCGCCAAAATAGGCCGGATCGTCCGAGTTGACGCACACGTTCAGCCCGGCAGCGATCATCTGCGGCAGCGGGTGGGCGGCCAGCGTGTCCACAGCCCGCAGGCGCACATTGGAGAGCGGGCACACCGTCAGCGGCACCTGCCCAGCCACCAGCCGCTTGACCAGGACTTTGTCCTCCACGGCCCTGATCCCGTGGTCAATGCGTTCCACGCCCAGCAAATCCAGGGCGTCCTCCACGTAACTGGGCGGTCCCTCCTCCCCCGCGTGGGCCACCAGTCGCAGGCCCGCTTCCCTGGCCCGCTGGTAGAGGCGAACAAACTTCGACGGCGGATTTCCCACCTCGGCGGAGTCCAGGCCAATGCCCATGATGGGCGCCTGCATGTCCAGTAGTGCCGCCAAAACCTCAAGCGCCGACTCCTCGGACTCATCGCGCAGGAACGCGGCTATCAATCCGGTGGTGATGCCGAACTCAGTCTCGCTGGAAGCCAGCGCCGCAGCAATGCCGTTGACCGCCGTCGAAAGTTCAACGCCACGGGCCACATGGGCCTGCGGGTCAAACATGACCTCCGCATGGCGCACCCCGGACTCCCTGGCCCGGCCCAGGTAGGCGCGGGTCATGTCGGCAAAATCGGCCTCGGTGATCAAGACAGCCATATTGGCGTAGTACAGGTCCAGGAAGGATTGCAGATCACTGAACTCATACTTCTGGCGCAGGGATTCCAGCGTGGGGAACGGCAGCGCGATGCCGTTCCGGGCAGCCAGTGCCATGATCAGTTCCGGCTCGAGCGTGCCCTCAATGTGAAGGTGCAGCTCGGCCTTGGGCAGGGCTGTCAGCGCGGCCTGGTCAATGGTGTTCGTGGATCTTGTGCTCATGGGGGCAAGTCTACGGCCGCGCCCTCGCCGCAGCCGGCAGGCGTGCAGCTATGGCTTGAACAGCTTCGCCATAAGTTTCGGGTCCACAATTTCGGTGCGGATAACCTGGCTCAACGCCTCCGGCGTGGTGGTGGTCCCCGTCCGTCTTTTTACTTCCCGGCGAATCTGATCAAGGATCGCCTCGGACAGAATCACATCCAACAGGGCACCGGGTTCCGTTGCCGCCCGATGCTTCCAGGATTCGTCAATGCGGCGGCGCTTCAGGGCTTCCCGATGCAGCAGGAACATCAGCTCCGCTTTTTCGTCCAAGGACGCCGGACCGAGCAAGTCAATTTCGAAGGCCATGTTGACCACTACGGGCAGCCCGCCAGTCAAGTGGTAGGCCTGCCACACGGCACCATTGGTGAGAACCATCCATTCAATGCCCTCATTGACGGCATACATCTGGACCTGGCGCAGATGCCTTTCGTTCAGTTTCTGGCTGATGCGCTTGACCTCGATAAACGCCACAAGCTGCTTGTCGATTCGGACCCCGTAGTCGGCAAAGTCCTGCCTGACCATGTATTCGGTGGTCAAATCCCGGAACTTGTCGTAGTCCAGCCCCTCACAGAGGATGTCGGTGACAACAAGACGGGTGTCGCCTTCATTGGCATCCCTGGCTTTCAGGTCATGCAACGGCTTCCTATAGCGTTTGATGGCCTCAAGCACCTGCTCCCTGGCCGCGGATTCCCATTTGGGCATGCGGCTGGACGGCACGGCTTCGGGGGTGTTCGGTGCCGGCGGCTTGGCTGGCTTCGTCGGCGTTTGAACGGCCGCTGCCACCGCTTCCACTGTGACCGCAACTCCGGCACCCGCCGTCGCTTCCGAGGCAACGACCAGGGACACCACGGTCACCTCGGACGGAACCCGGAGACTGTCCGGCAGCTGCAAGTACGGATCTGCGACGCCGAAGGCCGCTTGCGTCATCAACCAGTTGAGCGTTGCGGCCCAAGCCTGCACCAAGGCGGAGTCAATGCCTGCGTGCCCGGCATTCTTTGCCACGGCAATCTGCTCCAAGTGTGCGGCTGTGGGGACCTCATGACCCGAGCCTGCCGCATCCACCGCCCACCGGTTCAGGGCCTGCAGCCGTAGCTGTGATTTTGCATCAAGTGCCGAATGTTCCAAGTTTTGATTCCCCTCAATCGTTGTCCGGTACACGCAGCAGCTGGCAAGACGAGAACACGATTACCGTTGGACTGCCGTGCCGTCAGTCTAGGCGGACACCCGAGCGATTTGCGGCCAACACTCAGGGTCTTCCCAGCTTTATTGGCCCCAATCCATTAGGAATATGTAGCGTGAATGGAGATAATTGAGGTTGAACGATTTACATCTGTACCGTTGAGGCAGATGGGTCCGTAACAGCATCGACCATGATTCCTTGAGTCAGCATTGTTTGGGGAACTTCTGAGGAGCTTGTCAGCGCGTGTTCATGAAAACGTTTGGGTGGTCGTTCGCGATCTCCGCAGTGGCTCTCATCGTCGCGTTCATTTATGGCGGCATTGAAGCTCTTATCCTCTGCGCAATCCTGGGTGTTCTTGAAGTCAGCCTGAGCTTCGACAATGCAGTGGTCAACGCCCGCATCCTTGAAAAGATGAGCGCGTTTTGGCAGAAGATGTTCCTGACGGTGGGCATTTTGATAGCAGTTGTGGGCATGCGCGTTGCCTTCCCGCTGCTCATTGTTGGCGTGACAGCCAACCTCAACCCGGTCCAGGCCATCCAATTGGCGCTGGAAAAGGGCAGCATCCATGAACCCGGCTCTTACGCCTATCTTTTGCATGAGGCCCACCCGCAAATCGCGGCCTTTGGTGGCATTTTCCTGCTCATGCTGTTCCTTGACTTCATGTTCGAGGAGCGCGAACTGCGCTGGCTGAGCTTGCTGGAACGGCCGCTTGCCTTCGTTGGCCGGCTCAATGGGGCCTCCCTGGTCATCGGTTTGCTGGTTCTGGTCGCGTCGGCGTCCATGGTCCGTCCCGGCAAGGAAGTTGACGTCCTGATCGCCGGCATCCTGGGCCTTGTCACGTACTTCCTGGTCCGCGGCCTGGGCGACATGTTCACTGTTGAGACAGGGGACGACGACGAATTGCCCCTCCCCGCCGCGAAGGGCAAGGACACCAGGGGCGTGGGCAAGGCCGTTGGCAAGGCGGCGCTCATGCTCTTCCTGTACCTGGAACTCATCGATGCCTCATTCTCCTTCGACGGCGTCATTGGCGCCTTCGCCATCACCTCCGACCCCATCATCATTGCCTTGGGGCTCGGCCTGATCGGCGCCATCTTTGTCCGCTCACTGACCGTATACCTGGTCCGTGAGGGCACCCTGGATGATTACGAGTACCTGGATCACGGCGCGCATTGGGCCATCGGCGCCTTGGCCCTGATCCTGCTGCTAACCATTAGCGTGGAAATCAGCGAAATCATCACGGGGCTGATCGGCGTGCTGTTTATCGGCGCGGCCTTCATTTCCTCAATTGTTCGCAACAAACGTGTGGCTGCTGGGGGTCCGCCCAAAGTGGACCAGCTGTCCAGCTAACGCATCACAAAACTCAATTCTCACCATTTTCAAAGGAGCAAAACGTTATGGGACTCAGCTTACAAAAGGGCCAGTCACTTTCACTGAAGAAGAACGACGGCGGCTCCCTCACCCGGGTGCGCATGGGTCTGGGATGGGATTCGGCAGCTCCGGTCAAGCGCGGCCTGTTCGGCATGAAGAAGACCAGCGAGGTTGACCTGGATGCCTCGGCGATCCTCTTCGACGCCACCGGCAACGCAGTGGACACCGTATTCTTCAACCAGCTCAAGAGTAAGGACGGCTCAACCCAGCACACAGGTGACAACCTCACCGGCGAGGGCGAGGGCGACGATGAGGTCATCTTGGTTGACCTGACCAAGGTTTCACCGGCTGTCACCCAGATTGTGTTTGTCATCAGCAGCTACAGCCGCCAGACCTTTGACACCGTGGCGAACGCATTCTGCCGCCTGGTGGATGACTCCACGCCCGGCTCCCCCGAGGTGGCCCGCTTCCAGTTGACGGATACCGGCACCCACACCGCGATGATCATGGCCAAGGTTTCCCGTGAAGCCGCGGGCTGGACCTTTACAGCCATTGGCGAGCGCGCCAACGGCCGCACAGTCATGGACTTGATCCAGCCTGCTGCCAGCGCCCTGTAGGGTTTCGCCAACAGTTCATTTGTTTCAGCAGCTTCGTATCTAAGGAGTATTAGTTTTCATGGCATCTCTGACACTTTCCAAGGGCAGCAACCTTTCCCTGACCAAGGCAGATCCCGGTTTGAGTAAGGCCCTGGTTGGTCTGGGCTGGGATCCGCGCACCACCAGCGGTGAGGCCTTCGACCTGGACGCCTCAGCCCTGCTGGTTGGCAGCAACGGCAAGGTCCGCAACAACGATGACTTCATCTTTTACAACCAGCTCGAAGCCAAGGACGGCTCCGTCAAGCACCTGGGCGACAACCGCACCGGTGAGGGCGACGGCGACGACGAACAAATCCTGATCGACCTCAATGCCGTCTCCGCGGACGTTGAACGCGTCATCATAGTTGTCTCCATTGACCAGGCCGATTCCCGCAGGCAGAACTTTGGCCAGGTCCGTGACGCCTACTGCCGCGTGGTCAACCAGGACAACGATACGGAGATTGTTCGCTACGACCTCTCCGAGGACGCCGCCTCGGAAACCACCATGGTGTTTTCCGAGATCTACCGTAACGGTGCAGAGTGGAAGTTCCGCGCCGTTGGCCAGGGCTACGCCAGCGGACTGCACGGCATTGCCACTGACTACGGAATTGTTCTGGACTGACGCATTCCTGCTTCGCCCAACCACCTGGCACGGCGCACTGGTTTTCTTCAATAGAATTGCCACCCCCGAATATCTACAACGTAAGGACAAGATTTCATGGCTGGATTGACGCTTGCAAAGGGCAACAACCTTTCTCTGACCAAAACTGATCCAGGCTTGCAGCAGGCCTTGGTCGGTTTGGGCTGGGACCCCCGCACCACAACGGGCGAGGCCTTCGACCTGGACGCCTCGGCACTTATGGTCGCCGCCAACGGCAAGGTCCGTTCAGCCGATGACTTCATCTTCTACAACCAGCCCACAGCCAAGGACGGTTCGGTAACCCACCTCGGTGACAACCGTTCCGGTGAAGGCGCCGGCGACGACGAGCAGATCCTGATCGACCTGACAAAGGTTGCCGCAGATGTTGAGCGCGTTGTCATTGTTGTCTCCATCGACCAGGCCGATACGCGCGGCCAGAACTTTGGCCAGGTCCGCGGAGCCTACTGCCGTGTCATCAACCAAAGCAACGACAAGGAAATCGTTCGCTTTGACCTCAGCGAAGACGCCGCACCGGAAACGTCAATGCTGTTTGCCGAGATTTACCGCAACGGTGCCGAATGGAAGTTCAAGGCCGTGGGCCAGGGCTACGCCTCCGGCCTGGCCGGAATTGTGTCCGACTTCGGCGTACCCATGGGCTAGTCCCCACCCCCTCCCCAACTGCAGCCGCTGGCGCGTCTGCAG
>JBDTQM010000044.1:0-22602 GCA_039932175.1 Specibacter sp. | reverse complement strand
CGTGCGTGAAATAAGGTGCCGGCCGTGCAGAGAAACTTTCGATCCCTCCACGAACCGGCACCTTGTCATTACCTAGCTATGGGCTTTCTTATGCCCGACGGCGGCGGGTGATTGCCAGCGCGCCGGCACCTCCCAGCACCAGCAGCAAGGCCAGGCCTGCCGGAAGCAGGACCTTCGCGCCGGTGCTGGCCAGGTTGTCGGCGTCTGCGGCGGTGTTGCCGGCAGAGTTGCTGCCATTGTTGCCGGCCGGGGCTGTGGTTGACGGAGCCGAGGGCTTGGGTGTTGCAGGAACAGTGGGCGTGACCGGAGGGTCAACCGGTGCTGCCGCCACCATCACGGCGGTGCGGGCCAGAACTGTGCCCCCCTGCTCCAGTGTCAGCTCGTGGGCTCCGCCGGCAAGTCCTGCCGGGATGGTTGCCGTGATGGAAACCGTGCCGTCCGCACCAGCCGTCGCTGTTGCCAGCTTGACGGGCTCGGAGTGAATCCACAGTTCGTAGGATTCACCGGCAGCCAGGTTCTTGGCAGTGACGGTGACCGAAGATCCGGCAATCGCCGTGGCGGGTGCCGAGAGGGACGGAGCCGGCGGCTCCGGCGTTTCCACCGGAAGCACCACGGCGTCCACGTTTGAGGAGGAACGCAGCCCGGCCTTGTCAGTGACACGGTAACCAACGGATACGCCGTCATCCCCTGCCTTGATGGCGCCGGAGTAGTTCTGCCACGTGGTGCCGCCGTCCGTGGAGTACTCCACAGCAGCCACACCGGAACCTGAATCGCTGGCCGTCACGGTGACGGTTCGCGCCTTTGCATCCACCGCGGCCGCAACAACAGGGACCGTGGTGTCAACTTTGAAATCGCCAGTGGCCTTGTTCGTTTCCACATTGCCGGCCGCATCGCTGGAGCGGTAGGAGAAGCTGTTGACACCCTCGGGGAGCGTCACGGCTTCGGTGTAGCTGGCCCACGGGCCGCTGCCAATCTGGTACTCAGTCTTGGTGACAGCCACATTGTCCGTGGCATTCAGTGTGACCTGCGGTGCTGTGGTGTACCAACCCGAGGCGGCCGGGGCGGCCGGGTTCACGCTCGCCACGGTGACCGGGGCGGTTTCATCTGCCGGCGGGGTAGCAGCGCAATGGAACTTGGCATTGCCCCACACACCGTGGGCGCCGCTGATGGAACCACCGGTGATCGGGTCAACCTTGAGCTCCAGGTAGGAAACCCCCGTCAAATCGATGTTGAGCTTTTCAGGGGCAAAGCCCTTGACAAGGGTGCGGCTCTGATAAAGGACCTTGCCGTCGCCAACCACCGTGAAGATGATGGTTCCGCTAAAGTCGCCTTCCAGGCCAATCTCGCTGGTAAACAGTGAGCACTGCTGGCCTGTGTAGTACGTCAGGTTGGAGGCGGCATGGACCCCCATGCCCTTGGCGTAGGTGGTGGTTTTAGGTGTGGCACCTGTCCTGTCAACAATGGTCAGCGGCACATCCGGGGAGTTGGCAGCGTCCTTGTTCACAACATCCTTGCCGATCACGCCGTAACCGTTGGTGGCGCTGATGGGTGTTACGTCCGAGATGAACGCATCCTCGGTCGGGGCACTGGGGAGCGGGAAGTCAACAACCTTCCAGTCGAAGAACTTCACGTTCTCAGCCACCGGCAGCTGCACGGAGACCAGTTCCTTGTTCGGGAGCAGGCGCACCGTGGCAGAGTAAATCTGATATCCGGTGGTGGTGTATTCCGGGTTGTTCGCCTGGGTCTGGCTGTTTCGACCCAAGGACATAATGGCAACCTTTGCGCCCCTGGTGTCACCTTGCGGGAGCCAGTTCGGGAAGTACGGGTTTTGCTTCTGAACTGTTCCGTCCTTGTAGGTGATGGTCAGCTCAGGGCTAACCCCTGATCCGGCTGCGGCAGATCCAAGAATGGCAAGGTTGCTGCCGCTGCCCGTCAAGGCGATGGTCTGCCCGTTCAGTGCAACTGCGTTGTTTTTGTCGGCACCGGCCGAGGGCCAGGTGTAGTTAACCTCGGTGGCAAGCCCCTTGTCCACAGTCACTGTGGAGCCCGGGGTGACGCCCCCGGCAGGGATGGTGGCGTTCTTGAGCTGTTCGGCGTTGAAGGAGTCTCCGCCGCCGTCGAAGTTGCCCAGTTTATCGACAAAGGAACCCTCAGCGGTGGTAACAGAAATGTTGTTTAACGCCCCAGTCAAAGAGCCGTAGGCAACATACATTTGGTTGGAGCCGGAAACTTCCTGGGCCGTGTTCTTTGAGTCCTTGTACGTAGCCTTGGCACCAATGCTCTGCAGCCCGGCAGCCGATGTGGCGCCCGGGACCAGGTCAAAGGTGGCCTGCACGGTGACACCTGGCGCAACGGAGGCCACCGTGGCGCCCTGCGCGTTGCTCACGGTCCAGCCTGCCGGAACTACGGGTGTGATGACAACATTTGTCTTGGCATTGCTGCCGTTGTTGGTGAAGGAGGCCGATGCTGCCGTCTTCTGACCCTGGAAAACTTTTGCCTCCAAGGCCACAGCAAGCTGCGCTGCCTTGGCGTCCGAATCGGTGCCACCAATCGCGGAGGAACCGGTGAGCGTCACGGTGGCCGTGGCGCTGGAGGCCACTTCACCAGCCTTGATGTGGACGGTGCCAGCGGCATCGGCAGCGTCGTAATACCAGCCGGTGGTGGCCGTGGCGAACGCGGTAGCATCTGCCGCCTTCGTCAGCATGGTGGCGCCAACCTTCACAGACTGGGGTACCGAACCGCTGTGAACAGCCAAGTTGTAGGGGCGAGTGGCAGCCTTGCCGGCATAATCGCCTTCACGCTTGCCGATCGTGACAACAACGTCCCCAGCGTTTTTGGCTGGTGCTGAGACCTTGAATTCCTGCTTGCTGGACTTGCCGTTCTTGAATTCGCGCGAAACCTTGTCATCCTCTTTCAAAGTGAAGGAGGAGGCGCCTGCCGGGAATACATCCACGGTAAGGGCAGAATTCTCCGGTACCAGTGAAGCGTTGCGGGCAATGGGGCCCTTGGGCACAATGGCGCCGGCTCGCACAAAGAGCGGCAGCTTCTCCATCGGTGCGCTGTAGCCGTTTAGGATCTGGCCGCCCTGGTAGATGGTCCCGGACCAGTAGTCCACCCACTGGGTTCCGCTGGGGAGCACAATGCCGTTACGGACAGGAGTATTGGTGGAAACGGGCGCCACCAGGTAGTCACTGCCCAGCAGGAACTGGGTTTCGGCTTCCTTGGTGTAGGACAGCGGATCGTTGGGGAATTCCAGCGGCATGCTGCGCATCATGCCCACACCGTTGGTGTTGGAATCTACTGCCAAGGAGTAGATGAAGGGCATGAGTTCCTGACGCATTTGCAGGTACTTGCGGTTAATCTCCGTGGCAGCCTCGCCGTAGAGCCAGGGGCGCTTGTCCACATTGGACCAGCCGCTCATGGAGTACAGTTCCGGGGCGAAGGCCTTCCACTGCAGGTCGCGGACGTAGCTTTCGGTGCTGCCACCGAAGATGCCGTCAACATCCGAGGCGGTGAACGCCTGCCCGGAGTTGGTAGCGCCGGCCATGGCCGGAACGGCCCAGCGGACGGCGTCCAGGTTGCCTGAGTGGTCACCTGTCCACGGCACGCCACAACGCTGGGCACCAGCCCAACCTTCAACCATCAAGGTGTTGGCTCGGCCGCTGGAGTAGCTTTCAATACCTGATTTAGCGGATTCACAACCGGTCAGCGCCAGGCGATAGCCTTCGCCCACCCAGGCGACGTCAAGCTTGCGAAGCGCAATGCCATCGGTGCCAACTTCGCTCTCCTGGTTGGTCAGTGACCGCTGGGTCCACAGCCCGGTCTTCAAATCCGCCTCGGCCTTGATGGCCTTGACGGTGTTACCCAAGCCCTTGTCCGTGCTGTTCGGATCGTATGGCGCGTTCTTGTCAAAGCCGGCGGCGTCTTGCGTGTACTCACAACCGTAGCCGTCGTTGACAATCATCCAGCCTGCGGGCATGTCATTGGCCTTGAACTCTTTGGCCGTTGCCACTGCGTCAAAGGTGTGCTGCTTTTTCGTGGCGTTGGGATCAGCCGGAGGGGCCTCCCCTCGCAGGGAACGGTTGTAGCAGTCCGCATCACCGTATTCCAAGCCGTACACCGGGGGTAGGTTGGGGCGGCCGGTCAGCTTGGTATAGCCATCCAGGTTTTGTTTGTAATCGCCCACAAAGTAGTAGGCGTCAAAGCGCTTTTCCCTGTGCGTGGTAGTTTCGTCTGCTGTGAAATTGTACGAACCGGGCGCAAAGGTGTTGCGCAGGACGCCGTAGCCAGCACTAGTCATGTAGTACGGAACAGCGTTGGGGTGACCCTCATCATCCCAGTCATAGTTATTGGAGATATTGATAGTAGAGCCGGTGTGAACTACCCGGCCGTTTTGCATGCCGCCACCGAGGAACTGCTCACCGGTGATGGCCTGGAGGTGCTGAGTTGTTGTGCTGGCTCCGAAGCTGAGCGCTGAGGATTCCTGCCACACAACACTGCCATCTGCGCGCTTGAGGGTGAAGGCGCCTGTGGCCTTGTTGACCTCAAGTTTGATCTTGGGTGTGGCCATGGTGATAACACCACCGGCATCTGTGGCAGTGAGCGTGCCAGCGGTGAAATCGCCTTGGCCCACTACAATATTGGCGGACCGCTGAGGGTCTGCTGGGGATGCTGGCGTGTTGGCCGGGTCAGTAAACGTTCCTGTGGGGCTGGCTTCCAAACGGAAGTTGCCATCGTCAAGGAAGGTTACCCGAATGGCTCCGGTGGCCGGGGTCAGATTGACCACGTTGCCCGTCTTGGCGAAGGCGCTGATGGCACCAAGGGTGGTGCCGCTGTTGTCTACAGCGACTTCAGCTTTAATGTTCGACGCCGAAATGGGAGTCCCGGGAGCCGCAACGGCCGCTTGGGACAGCGCCAAGGCTGGGAGAGTTCCTAAGGCAAGCAGCCCGGCAAGGGCAACGGCTGTGGCACGGCGGCTCATTCCCCTCCGTCCGGTGGGTTTCACCGGGGTTTGCGCCGCACTCGCCTCATGGAGCGATCTCATATGAACTCTCTTTCAAACTTTGACGATGATTCATGACTAATTACATGGCCAAACACTCATTAACAATCAACTTCGGTGGATTCAGCTCTAGCCTAGTGGAAAATGAGATCCATAACACTGCTTTATGACATACCAAGGACACAATCCCGGCTCGGCCCAATATTGGCCCGTATCCGCCCAATTTCGGCGGCAGCGCGCAAAGGTGCAGTGGCCTGCACTGCTTGCCGTCCTTAAATATTTGCGGCGCTTGCCTCAGCCCAAAAGCTGATGGCAAGCGCCGCCCAAGGAACCCTGGCACAAGGGCACTAAGGTGTGGCGAATGCACTTTCCGTTGTCTGCGGCACTACCGCCGGAGCGCTCATTTGTTCCGTCATGGTGGGGCCCGGCGTCAGCGCTCCCGCGTCGGGAACGGGAGCCGAGGTCCTGGGTGTAGACGTTGTCGGACTCGCTTCAACCTGTGAGGGCACGGATATCGGCTCCACCGGCGCCGTCATTGTCGGAGTCGGCTCAACGGATGTTGTCGGACTGCTCGTAGCCAACGTCTCCGAAGCAGTTGCCTCCGCGGTGGCCGCAGGGGTGGTGGGATCCACTGTGGGCGGCGCCGTTGTGGGCGGCGTGGTTGCCGGCGGCGCCGTGCCCGGCTTCGTGGGCTTGGCGGTGGGCTTGGCGGTGGGCTTGGCAGTCGGCTTTGCAGAGGGACTCTTGCTTGCCGTTGCGCTGGAGGCGCTCTTATCCTTGTCAGCCTTGGCCTTGGCGGCGGCAGCTTTGGCCTTGTCATCGGCGCTGGCAAACGCGGGCATGGTGAAGTACGTCGAAGAACTGCTCGTGGCGTCCGGCGCGTGCAAGATGGTGCCTACCGAGGGGTTCAGGGCGCTGATCATCTTGCCATTGCCAATGTAGATGCCAATGTGCGACCAATGGTTGGGGCCATCGGGATTTTGGACCACAATATCGCCGGGCTGGGGACTGCTGGTTTCCACCATGGGCCCCCACTGCTCGGTCCGCGGCAGCCCCACTCCGGCTTGAGCATAGGCCCATTGCACAAATCCGGAACAGTCCCAGCCATTTTCAAAGCTGGTGCCGCCCCAAACGTAGCTGTGCCCCAAGCCCTGGTAGGCGGCTGCAATGATGTCCTTGCGAACCCTTGAGATCAGCTCGGCGGAGATTTCCGGGATGTCCCCGCGCATGGCATTGACGGAACGGCCCAGGTGCGGGGTGATGCCATTGGGATTCGTCAGGTCAAAGCCATTGGGATCCGTCAGATCAAAGATTTTCTTGGCAGCAGGCTTCCTGGCCAGGATCAAGGTGTCTGCGAAGGATATTTTCACCCCAAGGCCCTGGGCCGCAAAGGAATCGAAGCCAACAGGCGTGACCCCTTCGAACGCTCCAGCTGTTTTCAGGAGCTCCCGTGCACTGAGTGCAGCAGCAGCGTCAGCCGTGGAAGTGCCAACATAACCAGCCCCCACAAATCCTCCCGATGCCAACAGTGTGCAGACAACCGCCATACTCAATTGATAGGGCCGTGATTTGCCTGGTGAAAACTTCACTCGGTGGTCCCCCTGCTTCCTTGCGCGCGATAGTGATGACCTTACGCCGCTTCCCCAAAGGCAAACAGCGTTTTTACAGAAAAAGCACAAGATTTCATGAGCGAACACTGCGTCGAACTAATTCGCAAGAATGTTATGCATATCACACTGTAGATCATCCCGGCCCGCGCCGCATTCATAAAGCCACAATGGGACTTTTAAGACGCAAATGTGTCCCGTACCACGGCACTGAAGAAATGTGGCGCCCAAGAGTTGGGTCGCCTAGGCGTTGCGGTGACTACGACCCGGCGCTGCGAATGATCCGCCGCGCCACGGCCACCGCGATGGCGGCCGTGCGGTTGTCCACGCCCAATTTGTCGTAAATATGCACCAGATGGGTTTTCACCGTTGCCTCCGAGATGAACAGGGCCTTGGCAATGGCCTTGTTGCCCATACCCGTGGCCAGCAGCTCCAACAGCTCCACTTCCCGAGCCGACAAAACGGGGGCCGGATTGCGAATTCTGCCCAAGAGCCGGGCCGCCACTTCCGGGGCAAGCGCAGTTTGCCCCGCCGCGGCGGACTGCACGGCCGCCCGAATTTGCTCCGGCGGGGCATCCTTTAGCATGTACCCGCTGGCCCCGGCTTCCACGGCTGCCAGTATGTCCGAGTCGGTGTCATAGGTGGTCAAAATCAGCACGGGCGGCGCATCCGGCAATGCCTTGATGGCCCTGGTGGCGCTCACCCCGTCCATGCCTGCCCCCATTTGCAGGTCCATGAGGACCACACCCACAGGCTCACCCAAGGTGTGCAGGCGTTCCACTTCCTTGACGGCGGCACCTCCCTCGGGCGCCTCTGCCACCACTGTGAACCCCTCGAATTCGGTGAGCATGGCCCGTAGTCCGGCACGCACCACCGGGTGGTCATCCACCAACAAAATTCGGATCTCGCTCATACACTCTCCCGTTTGGCGCCGCTCATTTCCAGCGGCAGCCGGATGGCCACCACGGTTCCTTCACCCGGCGCCGACTCAATGCTCAGAGTTCCGCCTTGCGCCTCCACGCGCTCGCGCAGGGATCGCAGGCCAAAGCCGCTGCCGTCCGCCCGGGCCGCCACAGTGTCCGCAAGTGTCGCGGGCTCAAAGCCGCGGCCGTCGTCGTACACGTCAAGGGTCACTTCGCTGCCCAAAAAAGCCAGACTCACGACGGCGGACCTGGCGTGGGCGTGCAGCCAGACATTCGCCAGGCTGGCCTGGGCGGCGCGCAGAAGTGTCACCTTGAACGGCTGCGGCAGGTCCAGGGGTTCGCCGTCGAGCCGGAAGGTGCACGTCAACGAGCCGCCGCGCGCAGCTGCCTCGCGCTGGGTTTTCATGCACAAGCGGGACAGGCTCTCCACCAGGGACGTCTCGGCCAGCGCCGGCGAGGACAGCCCGCGCACAAAGTTCCTGGCCTCCGCAAGATTTTCCGCCGCCGTGGCCTCCACCATGGACAAGCTTTCCCTGGTGGATTCCTGATCGCCCGATTCCAAACTGCGCAAGGCGGCCCGGGAGACTAAAATAATGGAGGAGAAACCCTGGGCCAGGGTGTCATGAATTTCCCGTGCCAGCCGGGCCCGTTCAGCCAGGACGCCCGCCTCGTGCTGGGTGGCGGCCAGTTCGGCACGGGTGCGGCGCAATTCCTCCGCAGCCTGACGCTGGTTCTCGCCCTCCTGATACAGCAGTCTGTAGGCCTTGGAGGTGACCACGGCAAACGTAGCACCAAAAACGGGCCCCAAAACCACCGGCAGGGGCGGCACGCTTGATCCGGTGGAAATCCACTGGGCCGCTATGACGCCGGCCGTCATGACCACCACAGCGCAGAGTCCGGCCCAGCGGGGCAAAAGGTGCAGGTGGAGGAAAAACAGCGGGAAAACCAGCCAAGAGAATTCCACCGAACCAATCATGAGCACTGCCCACAGGGCAGTGCTCACGGCAAGCCACAGGACAGCGAAACGCATCGGGTTGCGTTTCATGGCGCCGGCAGAATATCTTTTCTCAGCCACTGTGCCCAAGAGGTACACCACCGCCAGCAGCAGCGCCAATGTCAGGAAAAAGTACCGCAAGTGGTGCCCGGCGTCCATGGTGAGCAGGCGGAGCACGGCAACACCGAGCAGCACGGCAAAGCCAACATGCAAGGTGACGCGCAGGAATCGCAGGATGGTGCCAGTTGTCACGGGCGGGGCTTCCACGGCAGACATGTCACCAGCTTAGGCGCTGGGGCTTGCCGCTGGATCAACCAAATGGTTGAGTCCGGGTTCACCCCCTTGGCAACGGTGGGATCAACCAAGCCCGCGATGGAAGTGCCGCCGTTTCGCACGAGAGTGGAAGTACCAGCAAATCCTCCTTCGAAAGCGCCGGCACCTTCCGGGCGCATGAAAGAAGTCGCACATGTTTCTCGCCATCCGTGACATCCGTTTCGCCAAAGGACGGTTCGCCCTCATGGGCGCCGTGGTGGCGTTGATCAGCCTGCTCCTTGTCTTGCTGTCAGGCCTCACAGCCGGCCTGGGCAACCAGTCCACCTCCGCCGTGGCCCAGCTCGGCGAGAAATCCGGCAATCCTGTCAGCCAATTGGTATTTGGCGCCCCGGCGAAAAATGACCCCAAGGTTTCCTTCACGGAAAGCCAGGTGACGGCGGACCAGCGCAATACGTGGTCGGCGGAACCCGGCGTGGGCCAGGTGGTGCCAATGGGCATCAGCCAAAGCCGATTCCAGGGTGCAGGAGACAGCAGGGGCATCGCCAACGTTGCCGTGTTTGGTATTGGCCAGCCGGCGAAGGGCGGGAATGGGGCCGGGATCGCGCCGTCGGACATCAGCGACTCAACAGTGGTCATTGGCGAAAGCGTGGCCAAGGAACTCTCCCTTTCCACCGGCGACGCCGTCACCATTGCCGGAACGCCGCTCACTGTGGCGGGCATTGTGCCGGACCAGTGGTACTCGCACAGCTCGGTTGTCTGGACCACGCTGCCCACCTGGACGAAGGTGGCCCACCTCAGTGACCCCGGGCAGCTGGCAACAGTGCTCGCCGTGACCTTTGAGAAGGGCGCCGCGGTGGACACCGACGCCGCCAACGCCGCAGCCGGCACCACCAGCACCACGCGCAGCGGATCGTTTGCCGGCCTGGGCGGGTACAAGAGTGAGAACGGCTCGCTGATGATGATGCAGGCGTTCCTGTACGGAATTTCGGCCCTGGTCATCGTGGCGTTCCTGACAGTCTGGACGGTTCAGCGCACCCGCGACATTGCCGTCCTGAAGGCCATGGGAGCATCCGGGGCCTACCTTCTGCGCGATGCCCTGACCCAGGCTGCCCTGGTGCTCCTGGCGGGTGCGGGAATAGGCGGGCTCGTGGGCGTTGTTGGTGGAATCTTCGCCGCCGGGGCCGCACCGTTCCTGCTGACCCCCGCAACCACCTTGCTCCCAGTTCTTGGCATTGTGGCCCTCGGGCTGGCAGGTGCGGCGCTGGCCGTCCGCAAGGTCACGCGGGTCGACGCCATGATCGCCCTCGGCGGGAACTGATCCCCCATTCCTCCCCATTTGGATCCGTTGGCGCGTCTGCAAATGGGCCCCTCGGAATCGTGGGCCCAACCACGCCCTCCCCGTTCCTCCTCTATCTCTTTCCCTCTACTTGTTAAGGAATCCCCCATGACTGCACTGAACCTGATCAACGTGACACTGCAATACCCCGATGGCGAGGGCATCATGACGGCCTTGGACGCCGTAAACCTCTCGGTCCATCCCGGCCAGTTCATTTCCCTGGTGGGCCCCTCGGGCTCGGGCAAGTCAAGCCTGCTGGCCGTGGCTGCCACCTTGATCAAGCCGACGTCGGGCCTTGTCATGATCGACGGCGTTGATGCCTCCGCCCTGGGCGAGAAGGAATTGGCCGCGCTGCGCCGGGACAAGGTTGGCATCATCTTCCAACAGCCCAATCTCCTCGCCTCGCTCACGGCAGCCGAGCAGCTCACCATCACCGACCACCTGCGCGGCAAGTCCACGCGCGTAGCAGCTGGTCGCGCTGCTGAGCTCCTGGAGTTGGTGGGTCTTGCCAGCTCCGCCAACAAGCGCCCGCACCAGCTCTCCGGGGGCCAAAGGCAGCGCGTCAACATTGCCCGGGCCCTCATGGCACGTCCCAAAGTACTGCTGGTCGATGAACCCACGGCAGCCCTCGACCATGAACGCAGTGCCTCCATTGTGGGGCTGTTGCGTGAGGTGTGCGACGAGTTCAACGTGGCAACCATCATGGTCACCCATGACACAGAATTTGTTCCCCTCACTGATGCGGTCGCCACCATGCGCGACGGCGCCCTCAACGCACCCGTCCCAACAGCCGACATGGCTGCCGCCCACTAGGGCCGCGGCGCAAAAGCCGCGAATACCCGCCAATGCAATAACATGAAGGAAACTCTTCTGTTACACCAGTGCGATCGGAGCCACCCTCATCATGAAACGCCTTGCAGCCCTCACCGGCAGCCTCCTCCTTGCTTTGACCATCTCCTCCTGTGGCGCCGCAACGGGTCCCGTTGGCACCTGGGGCGAGGGCTACAAAACGGACAAAAAGCCCTACTTGGAGCTTGCGCTGGGCCAGGAGCAGGACGCAAACAAGGCCGGCTTCCTGACGGGCAGCGACGGCTGCAACCGTCTGTCCGGCCAGTGGCTCATGCTCGACGGCGAACTCACGTTCCCGCAGATCGGCGGCACCAAGATGGCGTGCGAGGGCATGGACACCTGGCTGTCCCAGGCTGCCGGCGGCACCATAACCGGAGACGTTCTGACAGTCACCGACGCCAAAGGCGCAACCCTGGGCACGTTGAAGCGACGCGGCTAGTCCCCACCGGCTCCCACAGCTCGTTCCTCGCTGCGGGTCCCTCGCCGGCGTGGGCCCACAACGCCCTCCCCCAGACCAATCTGACCCGCAGTAGTTATCGAAAATTCCTGATTTCGCAGTGTTTTTCGACCACTGCTGCGGGCCAGTTGCTTAAGCTACAGGCCCAGCGCGGGGGCGGGCAGGCCGAAGGTGTTCTTCAGCGCGGACTTGGCAGCCAGCCAGCCGGCCATGCCGTGAACGGCAGGCCCCGGCGGCGTGGACGCCGAGCCCAAATACAGCCCGTCCGACGGCGTCCGCCATGGATCGGGCGAGAAGACGGGGCGCTTGAGCAATTGCGCCATGGTCACCGCGCCCGAGCTGATGTCGCCGCCAATGTAGTTGGCGTTGTAGTTGCCCACATCCTGCGCCGTTTGGGTGTTGCTGGCAAGGATGAGGTCCCTGAACCCGGGCGCATGCTTTTCCACTATTCGGATGATGTCCTCCGTGCAGTCCCGCGCGGATCCTGACGGAACGTGGGTGTAGGCCCAGAACGTGTGTTGTCCGGAAGGGGCCCGGCTGTCGTCAATGACCCCCGCCTGGACAGCGAGAACATAGGGATTCGCCGGATGCCGCCCCGCCAGCACCTCATTCTCAGCAAAGGCAATGGCCGCCCGCGTGCCACCCAAGTGAACTGTAGGGGCATTGCGAAGTTCCGTCGCTGTCCACGGCACGGGCCCGGAGAGTGCAAAATCAACCTTGCACACTCCCGGCCCGTACTTGAAAGATTCCAGCTGGCGCATATACCTGACAGGCAATTCATTGCGGGCCATGGAGGCCAGCGCCCGGGGCGTTACATCGCAGATGACGGCCTGGGCGCCCGTGGCATGCTTCAGTTCCGCCACACTGTCCACCCGGTGCGAGACGTCAATCCGACCGCAATGGGCCAGCAGGTCCTCGGCCATGGCCTGCGCAATGGCCTGCGAGCCTCCACGCGGAACAGGCCACCCCTGGGCGTGGGCCAGAGCACCCAGGAGCATGCCCGCACCCGAGGTGGCCAGGGACGGCAGCCGGCCGATGGCGTGGGCGGCAACGCCCGTCAGCATGGCCGGGGCCACGTCCTCCTTGAACGCCACGTTCCATGCGGGGGTTCCCTGCGCCAGTGTCCGCAGCCCGTAGTCAAGAACAGCCAGCGGGTCCTTGGGAATGCGCAGCAGGCTCCCCTGGGTGAAATCAACAACGCCATCCAGACGCCGCAGCAGGGGTTTCATCAGCGCCCGCCAGGCAGGGCCATCGGCCCCAAGCCCCTCAACAGTCCGTTCCAGATCGCGGTAGGCAATCCCCGCCCGGCCCCCGTTCAACGGATGCCCGTAGGAGATCTCCGGCACCAGCAGCTCAATCCGCCGGCCCAGCTCAAAGGCCTTGAAAAACGGTGAGGCCAAGGCCATGGGGTGAACGGCCGCGCATACGTCGTGCCGAAATCCCGGCAACGTCAGCTCTGCAGTTCTTGTGCCACCGCCGATGGAATCCGCGGCCTCGAAGAGCTGCACGGACAGCCCGGCCCTGGCAAGCGTCACCGCGGCAGCAAGCCCATTGGGGCCCGCACCCACCACGGCCACATCCGTCATGGCTGCGGCTTCTCCCCGGCTGTCCCAGGATCGCCCTTGTGGTCATCCGCAGGCAGAACTGCTGGCGTGGCAACGGCAATGAGCGCACCCGCGGGAGCCGGCGGTGAATCCAGCAGCACGCCGCCTTGCGGGTCGTCCACGCCGCCTCGGCGCACCACATCGAAGGCGGGGACGAACATGTCGCGGATGCACAGTCCGATGAGCACGCAGGTGGCCGCACCGGCGCCCAGCGCCGCCATCAGGAAATATGGTGAATCAATGGCATGCTGGTCGCTGAGATTGCCCAGGACTTTGCTGCGGAACAGCATCAGGGCAATGAAGTGGGTGATGATGGCGGCCTGCCACACGAGCACCGGGCGCCAGCGGGGCAACGCCAACGCCAGCAGGGGAACCAGCCACACAGCATGCCATGGTTCGGTGTCCTTGTTGACAACCATGAACCCTGCCGCAGCCACGAACATCAATTGCGCCACGCGGGGTTTGCGCGGGGTGTAGCGAGCCAGGGCAATCAGCCCAAACACCAGCACCACCAGGAGGATGGTGGCCAGTGCGTTGGTGGCACCAACATCCAGGGTCGGCCAGCCCATGCGTTTCGCCAGCAGGTTTATGCCGCCGTAAATCGATGACTCCGAGGGTTCGCCGGCCAACAGGTTCTTCAGGTAGTCCGGGAAGGCTGGCGGATTCGCTGCCATCACCGGGGCCAGCACCAGCAGCCAGGCAATGGCCGCAGCAGCAGCCATTTCCAGCATTCTGGTGGTGTGGCCGGTGCGGATGCCCAAAAGCAGCAAAGCGAGCACAATGAAGATCACATAAGGTGCCGCCAAGGCCGCAACCCCGAACACCGCGCCTGCCCAGAGGGTCTGCCGCCGGGAAAACAAGTAGATTCCCAAGGCCACCAGGGTGGCGGCCCAGAAGTCCCAACTGACATAGGCGGTGAGGATGAGAACCGGGCTGGCGGCCACAATGGCGCCATCCCAGACCCGGCGTCGGGCTGTGCGGGCCGCAAGAATCACTGTGCCCATCCACGCAGCAGCGATCAACGCAGCGTTGAGGTCAAAAAACGCCAGCTGGCGCAGCGCCCCTTCACCGGCGCCCCGCGTCAGCCATGCAGTGATCCCGGCAATCCAACCCGCCAACACTGGGTGGTCAAAGGGTGACCCCTGCGAAAAGAACGGGACCATGGTGCCCAGTTTGTCGTCCACAAAAGAGTTTGGAAAAGCCGAGAAGCACACTGTGGAGTATTGGTCGGGTGTTGTCCACCCGGCGGTCCGGCAATGGGACTTGGTCATCACGGCGATGATCGCGGACAAGGTCGTCATCAGGACCAAAACCCGTTCAACCGTGAAGAAGCCGGGGTTGATGCGCCCTGGTGAAGTCCGTTTGCCCAGCGGTCCGCCAACAGGCTCCGTCATGGTGCGCAGGAGGGAGTCGCTGCGTGAGGGCACAACTATGTGATGCCGGGGTTGCGTCCCCGGAGCCTGTGAATCCGCCATGATTACGAGCCTACTCGGTGTCGCCGTTTCAACCAGATTGCGTCACAAAGGTGCTAGAGACCCCACTGTTCAATGGCCGGCGTTTTCTTGTCCCAGCCCAGTGTGCACACCTTGGCGGTGCCGAGCACAAAGTGGCGGCCCTGACCCGCGGGCAGTCCCAGCCACCGGGCGCACATGATACGCAGGAAGTGGCCGTGGGCCACGAGCAGCACGTTTGCCGGGGCGCCGTCGGGTCGCTGAACCGCGCGCACACGATCAACAATCGCGTCGGCGCGCTCAGCCACGTGGGAAAGCTGCTCGCCGTTGGGCACGCCGTCGTCCCAAATCAAGTACCCGGGGTTTTGCGCGCGCACCACGGCGCTGTCAATGCCTTCGTAGTCGCCGTAGTCCCATTCGACGGCGTTCGGCTCCACCACGGCGTCGGGGAATCCCGCAAGAGCCGCCGTGCGGTGGGCGCGCTGCAGCGGCGAGCTGAGCACCAGGTCAAAGTCGACCCCGGCCAGCACAGTCTGCGCGGAACGGGCCTGCGCTTCGCCCTCAATGGTCAACGGCATGTCCGTCAGGCCCGTGTACTGGCCGCTGCGGGACCACTCCGTTTCGCCATGGCGCAGCAGCCACAGCTTGGGGCCGCCTGGAATGGGAGCCTGGGGTGCCGGAACGTTCGGTGCCTGCGTGGTGCTGTTGCTCATTGTGATTTAGTCCAATCGGCGCTTGTTTAATTAATCTTCAACGGCTGGTTCAGGCTGTGATTCAGGCTGCTCCGCCCACCACTGACGCAATGTCTCTTCAGCTTTTTCAGTGCCCAGGGGCCCGTGTTCCATGCGCTGCTCCAGCAGGAAGTTGTAGGCCCGGCCCACCACGCGCCCCGGCTTGATGTCCAGCAGGGCCATGATGGCACCACCGTCAAGGTCGGGGCGGATCGAATCAAGCTCTTCCCGCTCGGCCAACACGGCAATTCGCTGTTCAAGATCATCATAGGCAAAGGCCAGGCGGTCGGCCTTGCGCTGGTTGCGGGTAGTTACGTCGGAGCGGGTCAGCCGGTGCAGGCGCTCCAGCAGGGGTCCGGCGTCGGTCACGTAACGGCGCACGGCTGAATCGCTCCAGCCGGCCTCGCCATAGCCGTAAAAGCGCATGTGCAGCTCCACCAGTCGGGAAACAGCCTTGATGGAGTCGTTGTCGAACCGCAGTTCCTTCATGCGCTTGGCTGTCAGCTTCGCCCCGGCAAGATCGTGGTGGCGGAAGCTCACACCGCCGCCGAGCTCAAAACGGCGGGTCTTGGGCTTGCCGACGTCGTGCATCAGGGCAGCGAACCGCAGCACAAAGTCCGGGCCCGGAACAAGCCCCTCGGGACCGCTCTCCAGCGATGCAGCCTGCTCCAGGACCTGCAAGGAGTGCTGGTAAACGTCCTTGTGCCTGTGGTGCTCATCCGTTTCCAGTTTGAGCGCGGGAATTTCCGGCAGCACCAAATCGGCCAGCCCGGTGTTGACCAGGATGTCGACGCCGGCGCGCGGATGCGACCCGCAAATCAGCTTCACCAGCTCATCGCGAACCCGTTCAGCGGAAATAATGCCGATCCGCTCGGCCATGCCCGTCATGGCGGCAAGAACGTCCGGGTGCAGCGCAAAGCCCAGCTGTGAGGCAAAACGCGCGGCCCGCATCATGCGCAACGGGTCATCGGAGAACGAATCCTCCGCCTTGCCCGGGGTCCGCAACAGGCCCGCAGCCAGGTCCTCGGCGCCGCCGAAGGGGTCCACAAGTTCCATGGCAGGCAGGCGCAGGGCCATCGCGTTGACACTGAAATCGCGGCGCTGCAGGTCCTCGATCAAGGACGTGCCAAAAGCCACGACGGGTTTGCGCGACTGAGGATCGTAGGCTTCGGCGCGGTACGTGGTGACCTCGATGAGCAGTACTTCTTTATTGCTGTTCCGCTTCCGGAAGCCAATGGTGCCGAAATCACGGCCCATTTCCCAATGCGAATCCGCCCATTTCTTGGCCACCTGGAGTATTTCATCGGGTGTGGCGTTCGTGGTGAAATCCAGATCAGGGGATATTCGCCCTAAAAAGAGGTCACGAACGGGTCCACCCACAAGGGAAAGCTCGTAGCCGGCGTCAGTGAAGAGACGTCCCAGCTCAAGAACCACCGGGTCAAATTTTGAAGTATCGGCCACCAAATTCATAGTCCCTTAAGAATGCCAGACTTTTCCCGCCACGTGCTTGCCCCTCCCGCCGCCACCGGTTTGCGCGCCATCCAAAACTGCGGATCTGTCCTGTCATCATCCGTGCCCAAAGATAGCTAGAGTGGACTCCATGGTTCACCCAGTGCCCCGCGCGCCCAAGAGGAACCCGTTGCCTTCGGCAATGGGTCCGCTGGTTGTCCCCGCCGCGTCGAGTGCCCCGAGCCAGCTGCCCACAGTGGAGGAAGTCTCCGCCGGCGGCGTGGTTGTCCAGATGCACGACGGCGTGCCCCGGGTTGCGATTATTGCCCGCATCAACCGCGGCGGCCGGCTTGAGTGGTGCCTGCCCAAGGGGCATCCCGAAGGCGCTGAGACCCACGCCGAGGCTGCCGTGCGTGAGATCGAGGAAGAAACCGGCATTGCCGGCGATATTTTGGCAACCCTTGGCAGCATTGACTACTGGTTCACTGTCAGCGGGCACCGGGTCCACAAAACGGTCCATCACTACTTGTTGCGCGCCACCGGCGGTTTTCTCACCATTGAAAACGACCCGGACCATGAGGCAGTGGATGTGGCATGGGTTCCTTTGGACGATCTGGCCAGGAAGCTCTCCTTCCCCAATGAACGCCGCATCACCGACCTGGCGCGCGAATTACTCCCCGAATACTTCTAATCACCACTGCGGCCCTGCGCTTTCAGCACTCTGTAAGCCGGCAGTGAGATGATGGGAACGATGTCTAACCAAGAACGGGTCAATATCCCGCCTAAACCCACCGTTGCGCCACGCGTGGCTTTTGTGCAAACAATAGCGCCAAGCAATATGGAGGCCACGCCGCTGAACGCCATGCATGCGCCGCCAACCCAGTCACAGCCCGTCGTGAGTCAGGAAACCAAAAACTCCGCGCCGTCGAGCGCTGCCAGATCCAGTGCGTCCCTGGCCATCGGCACCCTGGCCTCCCGCATCCTTGGCTTCGTCAAGGGAATCGTGTTGGGCATTGCGATTGCCGGCAGCTCGGTGACCGTCGCCAACATCTTTGAGGGCGCCAACAACCTGCCCAACCTGATCTTCCTCATGATCGCCGGCGGCGTATTCAATGCCGTGCTGATCCCGCAGATCGCCAAGGCCAGCAAGCAGCCGGACAAGGGCACGGATTTCATCTCAAGGCTGTTGACGCTGGGCGTCATCGGCCTGTTGGTGCTGACAGTTGTTGTCATGTTGCTGGTGACGCCCATCATGGGCCTGTCCACATCCTTCGAAGGCAAACAGCTGCAGCTCGCCATCACCTTTGGCCTGTTCCTGTTGCCGCAGATCTTCTTTTACGGCCTGTTTTCCCTCCTGGGCCAGGTTCTGAACGCCCACAACTCCTTCAAGGCCTACGCGTGGGCGCCCGTTCTCAACAACGTGGTGGCCATCGGCGGCCTCCTGGTGTTCATCGCCGTGGCGGGCAGTGCCGCCACCAACCCGCATACTGTGGACAACTGGACCACCGGGCAGACTTGGATGTTGGCCGGAACGGCAACCCTTGGCATCGTGGTGCAGTCGGCCGTGCTGCTCATCCCCGTCCACCGTCTGGGCCTGAACCTGCGCCCCAAGTTCGGCTGGAGGGGCACGGGGCTGGGCGCCACTGCCAAGGTTGCCGTGTGGACCATGGGCACCATGATCATCGGCAACCTGAGCTTTATTGTGATCTTACGCGTTGCCACCATCCCGGCCGGCGGCGACGGCGGGCCCGAGTCCGGATCCACGATTCCCGGTCTCTACGCGCTCAACCGCGCCACTGAGCTGTACATCATGCCGCACTCCATCATTGCGTTGTCAATCGCCACGGTCATGTTTACCGCCATGGCCCATGCCGCGGCCAACCGGGACATGTCCGGGTTGCGCACCTCTCTGGGCGGTGCTCTGCGCACCACGGGCATGGCAACTGTGTTTGCCGCCGTCGCCCTGGTGGTGCTGTCCGGGCCGTTCGGCATGTTGTTCAGCGGCGGCTACGAAACGTCGGGACGCCAAATTGGCATCACGCTCTCAATATTGGCCATCGGCGCACCGTTCTACAGCATTAACTTCATCCTCAACCGGGTTTTTTACGCGCAGGAAAACGCGAAGACTCCGTTCGTCATCCAGTGCATTCTGGTCTGCATTGGTTTGGGCACGGCGTTGCTGGCAAGCCTCCTGCCACAGGAGTTCATCATCTACGGCCTGGCTGCCAGCTACACCATCAGCAATGTTTTGGGCCCAATCGTCAGCCACCTGTTCCTGCGAGCCAAGCTTGGCGACTACGGCGGCGGCCTCATTGTGCGTGCGCACATGCGATTCCTGGCCGCAGCTTTGGCGGCGGGCGTAGTCGGAGAATTGACGCTCATGCTCTTTGGTGGTTCCAAGATCGGCGGGTTCATGTGGAGTTCAATTGCCGCCTCGGCAGTGACTTTGGCAGTTGTGGGCACAATCATGGCCGTGGTCTACATCGTGATTCTTAAACGCATGCGTGTGCACGAAGTTGATGCGCTGCTCAACCCATTGATCAGCAAGGTCCGCAATCGTCTACCGTCAAGGTAGCTGTATTTAGAAGTATCTGCGGCCAATCCTGGCCGCAACCACTGAACTTGCAGTGTTTTCCTATAGAATCAGTCAAAATATGGCTTTGCGAGCATTGCTCGCCAAGCCACCATGTTTGCAAGAGGAGGATTTGGTGCCACAACCCATCGACGTGGGCTCCATCCTTGGCGGCCGTTATAAGGTAACTGGCCGCATCTTGGCTTCTGCCGAGGATGACGTCATTTTGGATGGCCTGGATCAGGTGCTTAATAGGCCTGTCAGCATCTTGGTTTCGGCTGTTGACAACTCAGCCAACCTGACACAAAGCGCCCGTGAAGTAGCCATTGGGACACGAGTTTCCAGTGTCTCCATCCTTGACCTGGGTGTTCAGGACCAAGCCACCTACCTCATCGCGGCCAGAACCTCGCCGGCTGAGCTGCTGGACCTTGTGGTCCCCACGGAAGCTGCTGACGAGGTTTACCAGGAGCCGTTCTTCACTGACACCCTCGGCACCGAAATCTTCGGCAAGGCACGCGACGCAGCTCCCGTGAGCGGCGCCTATGTGTACGAAGACAATTCGCCCATGACACCGGCGCATCCCTTGCCTCCAGTCCGCCAGAATCCTGCAGCCACCCCGCCCACGGCTGCCGTGGCAGCTGCGGCGATTCCCGCCGTCGAGCCTTCCTCCCCTGCCCCGCAACCCCCGTCCAAGGTGACTTTGTGGGAAGAGGAAGACTACGGGTTTATCAACGAGGACCACGAGGAAACCCTGGCGCAGGAACGCCGTGCCGGCACCTTCCCGGCGTCGATCCTCGAAGCGAGCGATGACAACGCCCCGGATGACCTGCTTGATGAGGAGGACGACGACGACAACAACGCCCCCCGGGTCAGCGGGCGCTGGCTGACTGTCGCCATTGTGAGTGTTCTTCTCATCGGCGGGCTCATTTTTGCACTCCAGCACATCGGCACCCTGTTCAACGGATCCAGCAACCAGGCAGGCACCAGCACGTCGTCGGCGGCGGCGCCGCCCCCCAGCGAGGCGCAATCCCCCTCGGCGGCACCGAAACCGGCGACTGTTGCCCCTGTCATCAAGGGCCTGACTGACATCACCACCTATGCGCCCGGTGTGCAGAACTACGGCGAGACCTTCTTCCCCCGCCTCAAGGACGCCATTGATGGCAACAAGGGCACATACTGGCCAACCGTGGAGTACTCAGGCGCTGACTTCGCCAACTTGACTGAGGGCGTCAATCTGGTGGTTGAGCTGGCTGAGGAATCCACCATCAGCTCGGTGACCATCAATCAGCTGGCGGGATCAGGCGGACAGTTCAACATCCTGACCAACAGCAAGCCGGACATCCAGGGTGCCACCAAGATCGGCAGCGGCTCGTTTAGCTCTCCGGACTTCACGTTGAAGGCAGCCCCCGGCGTCAAGGCCAAGTACGTCATCATCAACTTCACGAAGTTACCCAACCTTAAGCCGTTCGTGACGTACCCCTATGGGTTGAAAATCACCGAAATCAGCATTAAGTAGTCCATTGCCATTCCTCCGCGTCCGCGTGGCAGGAATAACCGCGCCTCCATGCCGGTTGTGGATAGCGAAGGTCCCATTGAACCGCCACGCCGCGGTCAGTCAAAGTAGGAAGAGGAACACTCACCCGTGAGCACGCAAGCAACCCCCGCAAGCGATGTCCGTGATGTCATCATCGTAGGTTCTGGTCCCGCAGGTTACACCGCGGCGATCTACACCGCCCGCGCGGATCTGAAGCCGCTCATGATCGCCGGTTCCGTGACCGCAGGCGGCGAGCTCATGAACACCACCGAGGTGGAGAACTTCCCCGGCTTCCCCGAAGGCATCATGGGCCCCGATCTCATGGAGAACTTGGGCCAGCAGGCTGAGAAGTTTGGCACCGAAGTGATGTACGACGACGTGACTTCCGTTGAGCTTGAAGGCGCAATCAAGACTGTGACCCTGGCCGACGGCCAGGAATTCAAAGCACGCTCCGTCATCATTTCCACCGGCTCCGCCTACCGCGAGCTCGGTGTTGAGGGTGAAAAGCGTCTTGTAGGCCATGGCGTGAGCTCCTGCGCCACGTGCGACGGGTTCTTCTTCAAGGGTCACGACATTGCTGTTATTGGTGGTGGCGACTCCGCCATGGAGGAAGCCATCTTCCTGACCAAGTTTGCGGATTCCGTGACCGTGGTTCACCGTCGCGACACACTTCGTGCTTCCAAGATCATGGCCGATCGCGCCTTGAATCACCCGAAGATCAAGTTCGTCTGGAACTCAGAAGTTGTTGGTGTTGACGGCGACGCCAAGGTCAGCGGCATTCGCTTGAACAACTTGGTGACGGGCGAGAAGAGCGAGCTTGCTGTCACGGGCGTTTTCGTTGCCATAGGCAACGATCCTCGCGTCGACCTGGTCAAGGGAGTTCTGGAACTGACCGGAGCCGGAACCATCGCCGTAGAGGGTCGCACCTCCAAGACCAGCCTGCCCGGCGTATTTGCCGCCGGCGATGTGGTTGACCCGACTTACCGCCAAGCCATCACGGCCGCGGGCTCGGGATGTGTTGCCGCACTGGATGTGGAACACTTCCTGGCCGATCAGAATTCTTAAGAGAAAGTAGTTCACCATGAGCAATGCCAAGAGTGCAACAGACGCAACATTTGCCGAAGACGTATTGAACTCAGAAAAGCCCGTCATTGTGGATTTTTGGGCTGAATGGTGTGGCCCTTGCCGCAAGCTTGGTCCCATCCTCGATGAGATCTCAGTGGAGTACGCGGACAAGGTCGATGTCATCAAGGTCGACGTCGATGCCAACCCCGCCATTTCCGCCAAGTATGGAATCACCTCCATCCCGGCCGTCTACCTGTTCAAGGGTGGCGAAGTCCAGAGCACGGTGGTGGGCGCCCGCCCCAAGCAGTACTTTGAAAAAGAATTTGCAGATTTCCTGAAGTAATCCCCCTGGGAGCTTTAAAGGGTGCGGACCGGACATTGTTCGGTCCGCACCAATTTAAACTCCCTTTGCTTGACTTCTCCCAGATCGATTCTAAGCTCCAAAAACCTGGACCTCGTTCCCGAAAACCCGGAGGATTTCGTCCCCGAAAAGTGTTTCACGTGAAACACGGTGCCCTTCACGGCCTTGAGGCGCCATGTGCCACTCCACCTTCCGCGCACCCGCATTGATTCAGGGGGCCTATTTGGTTGAGGATCCATTGAAACGCGAATAGAGAATTTGTCCCACTTACGATTCCAGTGAGATGGAATCAGCAGATTTTCACCAGAGTTGGTGTGAACCCTGGGCTGGGCTGCTGGAGACCGGAGGCTGTTTTCGTTACTCCCGTCGTCACGGCTCGGGTGGTCATAGATTT